>DASTQB010000018.1:0-17974 GCA_035761985.1 Pyrinomonadaceae bacterium | reverse complement strand
GTGACGCTTTCGTTGTGAAGCTCAGCATAACCAGCGGTGTTCCGGCGACGCTAACGTTAAATCCACCCACGGCGACGAACACCGTAGATTCACAGCACTGTGTGACAGCTACCGTGCAGGACGCGTCAGGAAGCGCGGTCGCAAACGTAGTAGTTCGCTTCCAGGTGATGGGCTCGATCGACACCACTGGTTCGGCAACGACTGATTCGAGTGGTGTGGCGACTTTTTGCTACGTTGGACCACCGTTGCCGGGCGCGGATACGATCACTGCATTTGCAGATACTAATAACAACAACGTGCAGGATGCCGGTGAGCCGAGCAGTGTGGCTGAGAAAACGTGGGTGGTGCCCGCGAGCACTCCGCGTTGCGAGATCACGAATGGTGGATGGATCATCGCCGCGAATGGCGACCGTGCGACTTTCGGCGGCAACGCGAAATCGAACGAGAGCGGTGCGACGCAGGGACAGCAGGTCTTTCAAGACCATGGACCAGCGCAACCTTTCAAGCTGCAATCGATCAACGTCCTCGCAGTTGTTTGCGACGGATCGACTCGCGCAAGCATCTTCGGCCAGGCCACGATTGACGGATCGGGCGTGGTCAATTTCAGAATCAACGTGCAGGACCTCGGCGAACCAGGCAAGGGCCAGGACACTTACTGGTTGCTGACGGACGACTACAACTCAGGCGAGCAGACGTTACGCGGCGGCAACATCCAGATCCGTCGCAAATAGAGGAAATCATTACGTAATGATTTCCTGGCGTTTCTAACGCTTTATCCAAGGGCGAGCAGCGTAACTCAACGCACAGCTGGCAAAGCTCTGCGACAAGATCCGCCAACGAACAGCAATAACCGCTAACGAGCGAATCTTGACATGCAAACATCCTGGTGACAGTTTAAGCCCGCAACAAGGTACGTATAGAACTTAACAATAGCATTCCGGTTTAGACGAATAGTCTTTGCCCAAGCCCAGTAAATCCTGGATCCAGAGCTTGAGCCATTTAACTGACAAGCAAGAACGTCAGTCTGCGACAACCCTCGTTCACGTTTTACCGCTCCTTTAAAGGGAACTACCTCAATCAACAATTCAATCCTTGGCTGGACCACGTCTGCCAGGCAGTCTCAAAGGAGAGATCCCCAATGGCTAACATTTCGAAAAGAAACAGGAGGCGTGAGAGAGAGATCAGGAATGCCGCGAAGAACAGGCGCGAGATAATCGCAGCACGTCTGAGTCGTCGCGACATGATCAAAGCAGGTCTCCTAACAAGCGCCGGATATCTAATTCAAAAAAACGGTCTGAGCGCACGCGCGCAGTTCAGCGGCGATTGCGATAACAGATGGCGCGACGGCTCGGGCGGTAACGGCACGCCGGTGAGCCCGCCAACAACCCCGTTCGTCGAGCCCCTGCCGATACCGCCAATCGCGCAATCAGTTGCGTCGCTGAGCCCCGCACCAACTGTAGTTCCGAACATCGCAGCTGGTGAGGGGCGCACCCGTGACCATCAGGCTCTGCTCACTAAGCCGCCAGCAAAGTTTTACGAGGTGCATCAAAGAGAGGCGTTACTCAGTATGCACCCGGATCTCCCCTTACAGAGACTCTGGACTTTCAACGGCACCGTGCCCGGCCAAACCTACGTAGCTCGATACGGCGAGCCGATTCTCGTTCGCAACTTCAACGATCTTCCAAACGACAACGGCGGCTTCGGAATACAATCCGTTTCCACTCACTTGCACAACGGGCATACGCCATCAGAGTCGGACGGATTTCCCTGCGACTTCTTCGGTCAGGGAAAATTTTACGATCAGCATTATCCAAACGTACTCGCCGGCTTTGCTTCAAGCCACGCGCCGAACGGCGACATACGCGAGTCGATGAGCACGCTCTGGTATCACGACCACCGAGTGGATTTCACTGCTCAAAATGTCTACAAAGGTCTGGCCGGGTTTTACCTGCTCTTCAATGAATTCGACACTGGGAACGAAACGACGGGCTTCCGCCTGCCGAGCTTCCCTGATTTCGACATCCCCATGATGTTCAACGACAAGAACTTCGATGAAGACGGGATACTCGCATTTGATCTCGCCAATCGCGACGGCATTCTTGGGGACAAGTTTCTGGTAAACGGAAAGATTCAACCCTTCTTCCAGGTGAAGCGGCGGCGTTATCGTTTCCGCTGGCTGAATGGAGGACCATCACGGTTCTACCGGTTCTATCTGACTAAATCGAACCTGACCAACCATCCGTTCTGGATCATTTCGAACGACGGCAACCTGTTGACGAATCCGGTGCAGACCACGAATGGTCTGTTCATCTCAGTGGCCGAGCGCATGGACGTGATTGTGGATTTCTCGTCGTTCCCGGCTGGAAGCATCATTCACCTCGAAAATCGTCTCGAGCAATGCGACGGCGCTGGACCGTCAAATAACATTCTGCCGGCGGGCCAGGGAAACAAGGTGTTGGAGTTTCGTGTCGTCTCGGACGCAGTCACAGACAACAGCGTGAACCCGGCCAATAATCCGACCTTCTACCAGGTCCCAACGCGGGTTGCGGAACGCATCACGCGCTGCTTCAAGTTCGATCGGGAGAACGGTCAATGGGTAATCAACGACAGATTGTTTGACTGCGACGATGTTCGCTTCAGAGTCAAACGAAACACAGCCGAGATTTGGGAACTCGAGGGCGGCTTTAATTGGTCGCACCCGATCCACATTCATTTCGAGGAACACCAGGTTCTCCAGCGAAACCGGAATACGCCAACGTTGATCGAACGTGGACGCAAGGACGTCATCCGATTAGGCGAGGGAGACGATGTTAGGATCTACTTCCGTTTCCGCGACTTTCTCGGCCGCTATCCGATGCACTGCCACAACACGATTCACGAAGACCATGCCATGATGTTGCGGTTTGACATCGATGACGTGGGAAACAACAACGAGAACTGTAGCGACCGCGACTTCCGCTAACACGTAAAGGAGATTAAGACTATGTCTCGGCTAAGCAGACGAACAATGCTGACGACATTGGCGGTTGCGCCCGTTGCAATCGGGGCAGTGGCGCAGACAGCCAGTTCGGGTAGCGAAAATTCGGACGATAAGAAGATTTTCAAAACGTCGGAGTCGGCACGTGAAAAGCTTCAGAAGCGGTATTTTCCAAACTTCGAGCTCACCACTCATGAAGGACGGAAGGTCCATTTTTACGACGACTTAATCAAGGACAAAATCGTGGTGATCAACTTCATGTACGTTAAGTGTGAAGGTGTTTGTATGCCGATCACGACGAATCTCAAGCGAGTGCAGAAGTTGTTGGCCGGCCGCGTCGGACGTGACATCTTCATGTATTCGATCACTCTCAAACCTGAAGAAGATACGCCGGAAAAGTTGAAACAGTATGTGAAGGCACACCGCATCAAACCAGGTTGGACCTTCCTGACTGGTAAACCGGAGGAGATCAACACGCTGCGGCGCAGCCTTGGGTTCAAGGATGCAAAAGCGAAGCTGGATCAAGACCTGACAAACCACACGGGGATGGTCAAATATGGTAATGAGGCCCGTCTATGGTGGGCCATGTTTCCGGGAAGGGCCAACGCTCCGTGGATCGTGGAGTGTATTCAGTGGATGGATGGTCCGGACGGCAAGCCAATCCCTCGAGCTGAGCTGAACAAGGCCCTGACTGAGGAAGCCGGCCATAAGCACTCCAAAATGTAGAACATAGACAACACCAGGGGAGGACAGAAGATGAAACAGAAAGCTTTTACAAGACGTGAGGCGTTACAGCTTCTGCCCTCTCTGGTCTTTGCAATGATGATTTCCGGTGTTTGCAGCGCACAGGACCAGACGACGAAACAACCGCAAGCTGCGGGAACGCAAAAGACCGAGTTTGCAGTTGGCAGAAATCCGGATGCGATCGTTTTTGACGGTGCAAATATTTGGGTCGCAAACCAGCTTGGCGACACCGTAATGAAGCTTAGCGCTAGCGACGGGACAATCCTCGGAACGTTTCCCACGGGTCGCAACCCCGTCGCTCTCGCGTATGACGGCGAAAACATTTGGGTAGCAAACAAGTTCAGTAACAACGTAATGAAACTCCGGGCAAGCGATGGCGGGGTGGTAGAAACAATCAAAGTTGGCAGAAGCCCGGAAGCATTGCTCTTTGATGGTAACAGCGTCTGGGTTGCAAACGGTGAGGACGGCTCGGTGACTAAGTTGCGGCTGAGCGATGGAGCCAATTGCACATTCCACGTCGGCACGCGGCCTGTCGCGCTTGCTTACGATGGTAATCACATTTGGGTAGCAAACAATAATAGCGGCAGCGTGACGAAGCTGCGTGCCGACGACGGGACGACTCTGGGAACGTTCAGTGCCGGAAGGGAACCGACCGGTATTGCGTTTGACGGCGCGAACCTTTGGATAGCTAATTTCTACAGCAAGAGCGTGATCCGTTTGACGGGCGATGGATCTGTTAAAGACAGGATTGCAGTAGAAGATGGACCGGCGGGCATTGCGTTCTTCAACGGGCACATCCTGGTCGCGAATTACGGCAGCCGATCCGTTTCGCAGATCGATCCGCAAACGGGCAAAGTTGTTAAGACGTTTGAGGTTGGTCGAAGTCCCGTCGGCCTCGCGTTTGACGGCGCGCACATATGGGTCGCCAACGGCGGAAGCAATTCCGTGTCACGAATAAAAACTTCTGCTCAGGTCCCCACGCCTTAGGCGTCGTGTTGACGAGTTCTGAGTCGATTGTCGACTCAATCCTTGACCTATCAACTGTTGACTCGACTTTCCGATGACCGCCGCCGGCTTCCACACCACGACCGGGTTTTTGCCTGGAGGTCGGTTGAAAACGCTTTGTAGAGGACTACTTCCGCTTGTCACTTTTTGCTGAAGCACCCCACAAGTCAGACGGTCGTGGGGTGTCGACGCGAAGGCGAGCTTCGGCGGTGAAGAAATCACCAGGAAACAACCAGCGGCAGACCCGTTCTCCTTCCAACCTTGCTTACTTGACGAGCGCGTAATAACTCTTCCCATTTGACCTCATCCCTCATGGTCTAAAAAAAGACGACAGGTTGACATATGTCTTCCCGAATTGTATCGTTTCATAGCTGAACACGTGGGTCTGTCACGAAGTTTGCGTTAATAGGGCACAATGTTAATCGATTTTACTGTCGAGAACTATCGGTCAATCAGCACCGCGGTAACCCTAAGTGCCATTGCGCAAAACCGTCCAAGCCGAGCGGTAGCGCACGGCGGGCGGGAATCGGCTGTTGAGGAGTCGGTGGTTGGAGAACCGTTCGAGGTTCACGGAAGAAGCATTCGGCTACTGCCGGTCATTGGTATTTTTGGTGCGAATGCGTCCGGTAAAAGCAATGTTATCCACGCTCTTGATGAAATTTTCAAACTAGTCTTTTATGGTTCGAGAGAAAATTCAGGTTTGGAAAACTTCCTCACGCCGATTGTTCCATTTAAACTTGACGGGAACAGCAGAACATTGCCGACACGCTTTAGGATCCGGATTGCTGTGAGCAGCGGGATTTACGATTACAGCCTTTCGATACACAAGAACATAGTTCTGAAAGAAGAATTAAAGCAGATTCCTCCTCCTCCCAGGAGGATGCAGAGTCGAGTTTTGTTTTCTCGTCACTGGAATAGCGTTAGTGAAGTTCACGTGTGGAGGAACGGTAAGGCTTTCACTAACAAATACAAAGATATTCAAAAAGCAACGAAACAGGACGAACCGTTCTTGCATCTCTGCGTTAGGAGGTTAGAAATCCCGGCTATCTCCGATCTCGCGGCGTTCTTTATAGCCAAGTGGCCCGGCGTTACGTTAGGAACTGAGTACTTCGATCATCTTACAGCAATTAAGATGGCCCAACGTCGAAAGGATTTGTACAAGGCGGCGGTACGCCTCCTAAAACTACTCGACACTGGTATAGCGGATCTGCAGATAAGAGAACGAAGAAATGACTCAAGTGCCGAACCAGTTCACGAACTGTGGGTACTGCATAAGACCGCTAAATCTGACATTTGGTGGCCGTTTACTGAGGAGTCAATTGGGACTCAGCGCTTGTTCGCTCTGATAATGAAAGTCCTTCACATTTTCGATAAAGGAGGTTTGATATGCGTCGATGAACTTAGCCCGAACATTCATCCTCATATCATCCGGATTATCATTAATTTATTCCAGAGCAGCAAAACAAACCCGAAACGTGCGCAGCTAATATTCACGAGCCACGATTACACTCTCCAGAAACCAAATCTTCTTCGGCGCGACCAAATCTGGTTTACCCAAAAGCGCGAAGACGGAAGTACAGAGTTGTATCCGTTAAGTGATTTCCACCCGAGAAATGACCTTGCGCTTGACAAGGCGTATATGGAAGGCAGATTTGGTGCGGTTCCAATTCTTCCCGAGCCTGAGGCACTAATTGTGAGGCGATGAAGAGGACGAGTTTGGTAGGTAATGCCAAGAAGATCTGCATTTCAACGTCCACATTCTTCAAGAATAATCGGTCGCAGGGTTCTGATAGCGTGTGAAGGATCAAAAACTGAATACCTGTACTTTCAGGCGATTCGCTCCTCATTGAGGATACCTACATTGCAGGTGGTCGTAGTAAGACCTGACGGCACTGATCCCCTTAATGTGGTGCGCAAAGCTATCTCAGAGAAGAATCTCCTCAAAAGAGACCGATCTTGGGTTGCTAATGATCAAGCGTGGGCAGTATTTGATGGCGATGAGCATAGGGACTCCAATCCCAGGAATTGGAACGATGCTATTCAACTCGCCCGTAGCAATGAGATTAATTTAGCAATATCCAACCCTTGCTTTGAATTGTGGTATATCCTGCACTTCCAACACTGTGAACGGGCTCTAAATCGGTTTCAAGCGTTAAGGATGCTGAGACAACACATCAGACAATATTCCAAAGGTACTGTGCCTTGGCCAAATCCGCTTCAAGGATTGACCTCTGCCGCAATCGAACGGGCGAAGGTTCTGGCGGCAAGATACGAGAGGGACGGTTTTGACCCTTATTACAATCCTAGTTGTGGCGTTGCAATGCTTGTCGAAAGTTTATTGGCATTGCGCGAACGATGAAATGCAGACGCAGCATCCTGTACACGTTCGCTCCAGCAGAAGGTAATGGCTGCTTATGTTCTCCACACCGCGAGGATCGTCCGACTGCGACAGACGCAGAATCGTACGGCCTGTGAGATTTGGGTGCCTAGGTGGGTTCTATAAGGATCTAGTCCGATTATGGTGCATTATGTTCTCCGAAAGTTCCGAACATAATCGCTGTCATCATACCTCGCCTTTCCGTTGATTTGGAACGTGCCGCAGTTTTCGAAGGGCATTTTGTTTAGTGCTGCGCTCACCTGCGGCTCGTGTAACAACGTGCGTCCGCTGCAACTTGTCCACATTTGTCACAATGAAATACGGCCGCCGGTATGGCGGCCGTGAAAACACTGATCTAATTGGTCGGGGCGAGAGGATTCGAACCTCCGACCTCTCGGTCCCAAACCGAGCGCACTACCAGGCTGTGCTACGCCCCGAAGGTTGAGGGATTTTAAGAGGCGTGTGGGAAGGCGTCAAGTTAGGGGTGATGCACGTAATAGTTAGACAGGATTGCGGATTAGCAGGATGTACAGGATTCGAGGAAGCTGCGGGTGTTCATGAGGGCGAGGGCGCGGTGGCTGATGAGGTTTTTGATGGAGTCCGGGAGTTCGGCAAAGGTTTGGGAATGGCCGGTGGGGATGAAGAGGGGATCGTAGCCGAAGCCGCCGTCGCCGCGTGGTGCGAAGGTGATTGAGCCTTCGCAAATGCCGTGTGAGACGTTCAAAATCTCACCCGCTGGGGTTGCGATGGCGACGACCGAGACGAAGCGTGCGCGGCGATCCGCGGTTCCGATGTTTGTGAGTTCCATCAACAGTAATTCGCGTCGATCCGCGTCTGAGGCGTTTTCGCCGGCGTAGCGCGCGGAAAAGACACCGGGCGCGCCGCCGAGGGCAGCGACTTCCAATCCTGAGTCGTCGGCGAGGGCGCACATTCCGGTAGCCATCGCGTAGAAGCGAGCTTTCGCGATCGCGTTCTCGGCGTATGTGTCGGCGTTCTCCTCAGCCACATCAACGTTCGGGAATTCGCGAAGTGAAGAGAAGGACCAGCCACAGCCGTGCAGTATGCTGGTTATCTCAGTCACCTTTCCGGGATTGCGTGTGCCGAGTAAAAGTGAGCGCATGAACTAACGTGTAGAAGAATCTGCCTGGAGCAGGGAAGCGAATGTACCAAACTGGCCGAACGCCGAACGCGTCGTTCGCTCGATACCTGAAGCACCCAATCTCGTCTCCGTAGAAGCATAACCGTGACGGTGAACTATCGTTTGCAGTTGGGCCACCTCTGCGTCTGACAGTTGCCGGCCCTGAAGTAGTCCCGACAGTGTCAGAATGAAATCGTTCAACCGTGCTTCATCGTTCGCGTAAGTAACGATCGGCGCCGAACTCTCGGCCGCTGATTCCTTTAACTCCCTGGTTGCTTCAGACACGGCCTGGCTGTTTCGTAAAGCTGCGAGACCGGCAATCATGTTCTCAGTCTTGCCAAGCAACACGTATCCATCGGCAAACACTGCCGCAAACTCCTTCGCGGGATCCGGATTCAGGTCGAGCCCAGCGAGGATCTGACCGTTGCCGTCCTTGAAAACTTCCTGGGCCAACGAGCGCTTCAAACGCTCTTCATCGATCACGCGCGCGACGAGGATCGAGCCTTCTGTGCCCTGTGAAGGCTTCAACGTCAACAACGGCGGATCGAGCGTGGCAAGCGCTTCCTTCGGATCGCTGATTCCATAAACACTCAAACTCGATCGCAATAGCGAACCGAACAACACTGCAGGCAACGCGTCGAGCTTGAAAGCAACTGCGGAATCCAGCGAACTCCACGCAACCGCGGGCGCCTTGTTCCTGTAGATCGTCAGCGACTGAACACGTTCGGGCACGAGTTTCCAGATGTGCTCGTCGCGACCTGCCGTTTCAAACGCAGGTTGCAAACGAGAAACCACGCCCGGCTCGAGTGAGAAGAGAAAGCGATCTTCAATGCCGCCACCGGTTGCAGTTGCGGTCCATGCAACACCACGCAAAATCTTTCCGGCACTCACGGCGAGCAATTGTTCCAACTGTTGATCGCCCGGCGCCTGGCCCATCAGGAGGGGCGCGGCCCACGAGAAGAGCTTTGCGGAGTTCGCAGGCGAGATGTAGCCGAAGCCGAGTGTTTTGTCTGAACTGACACTCGCACGCACTTTCAGCAACTCAGCATCCGTGCGAATGCTCGGACGCGCACCGCGCCGCACGTCAAGGCAGCTTCGCACAGCGTCGTCGGAGTTTCCGATCACGATCAACGTTCCATCGACAGCGCCGATGATCTTGCGTTCAGCTCCGGCGACAGTGCATTCGATGTAATCGGCGTCGCTGCTGCGTTCGGCACATGACGATCGGCCGTAAGCGAAGTTTGCCAGCTTCTCGACGGCGTCCACCATCGCCTGCTGCGTGCGCCACTCCGACGTGTGTGTCTCGGCGATCAGTGCGACGTCGGGCCTGACTTTGAGAGTGTCGTCCTGCTCCGAGGTGTTCAGGCCGACTACGACCAGGGCGACTTGAGTGCGCGCGAAGAGCACGGCTTCGAGTGGGCCAATGCCGCGGCGTGCGGCTGCGGTCAAGAGGCGGCTTTGTTGTGACGGTGCGTTGCCCGTGAGCGGAGCGGCGGCTTTCCAGACGTCGCTGTGTTGAATTGCGTGGGCTACATCCGCGAGGCTGTTGAACTCGACGTACAAAAGCGCGTCGGCGGGAGCGTAGTCGGCCATGTCGACCCGGGAAGGGGTCGACCACCAAAGCCATGCTGTAGAAAGCAAAGCTCCCAGCAGGACCAGGGCCAGCAAGGGGCGAAAAAACTTCATCGCGCCGAATGCTAACATAAGACTTTAACCGCGGATAACGCGGATGGAATCCGGATCTTTATCCGCGTCATCTGTGGCTAATTTTTGTGTGTCGTGTTAATTTTGCGCGCTTGGTGCAACCTATGACCTACCGTGAATTGTCTGCACAGGCCCTCGCCGAAGAGGACTACGACGCCTTCCTGAACGAGTTAGAAAAGTCGCTTACAGACGGCAAACGAGATCCCAACGACGTTGTTCGCGACACGTTGTTCGATATTCACTTCGGTGTTTCTCTCCCAGAACGCGAGAAACTGAGCACCGCCGCACGCATCGCAGTGCACAACTTCGATCCGCGCAACATCACCACGGAACCCGAGTACTACACCGACATCGACGCCAAACTCTACGCCGAACGCAAACCGATGATCTGGTTGTGGCAGATGTTCGATCGCTCAGCCCTCGGACAAAACTCCCTTCTCGCGCATCGTTTCCGCCGTATGCTCGCGCCGATGATCTTTCGCAGCGTCGGCAAGGACTTCAAGTGCTGGCAATTCGTGGAATGGTCGTTTGGTTACAACCTCTCGTTCGGCGACAACGTCGTCGTACACCGTCACGTACTGCTCGACGATCGCGGCGGGATCGAGATCGGCGACAACGTCTCGATCTCAGACTACGTAAACGTCTACTCACACACTCACGACATCTACGACATCCACAAGGTCTACACGCCCGCGACTCGCATCGGCAACGGCGTCCGGATCACCTATCACGCCACCGTACTCGCCGGAACAACCGTCGGCGACCACGCCATGATCGGCACCAGCGCGGTCGTCACGCGTGACGTTGATCCATACAACATCGTGGTCGGCATACCCGCCAGGAGCGTCAAGGTGAAGGATGGAACTCCCGTTAAATAGTTCCAGAAACCCACGTAACCTAAGCAGTGCCTAGAGTTAAACGACGTAAAATAACGGTTGACACTGTTTGGCCCATTAAGGTACTCTCACACAGGTTGACGGCATAACCTGCCGTTTGCCGGGTGCCCACCCGGCGTCAACAGCGGTCAGTCCCGCGAATTTCTTTGGAGCACGATAAAGGCACACTTCGCGCGAGCGGAGGTCGCAAAGCCTACAGAAGTTGGGCCTTAAACCAACTTGGCTGGGTTCCCGAATGAGCTTCAATCCTGCCGCAGCAAGCTTCTCCAACAGTTCTCTGTTGATACCCGCCGGGACCCCTCCTATGCACGCTGGTGTGATGACCAACAACTTTACTGATAAGCGGACGGCTAACTTGAAACCAACTCCCAACGCCATGACTCCCAGCTTCAGACGACAACTGCCACGCGCGCGTAAAGCGCGTGCACGGCTGCGCCGGCAGCACAAATTGCGAACTGCCGTGGTGAGGAACAACTGACATGTTCAAAAAAGGCTCCGGAAAAAAGAACCTCGTTGGTCTCGACATCGGCTCGAGTGCCGTCAAGGCTGTTGAGCTCGGCAAAAAGGGCAACGCCTTGCATCTCCTCAACCTCGGATTCGAGAACCTCCAGACCGACACGATCGTCGACGGGCAGATCATGGAGCTCAACAACGTCTCCAACGTGATCTCACACATCTTCAGCGAGCACCAGATCCGGACCACGCGTGTTGCCGCAGGCGTCAGCGGTCACTCAGTGATCGTGAAAAACATCGTGCTGCCGCAGATGAGCCAGGAAGAACTCCAGGAGTCGTTTAGCTGGCACGCCGAAGAGCACATCCCTTTCGACATCGGCGACGTAAACCTCGACTACGAACTGACCGGCAAGTCCTCCGAGACGCTGCACGTGCTGATGGCTGCGTGCAAGAGCGACAAAATCGCAAACGTGAAGCAGGCGATTCAACTCGCCGGCAAGCAGCCGGTGATCATCGACGTCGATGCCTTCGCTCTACAGAATTGTTATGAAGTGAACTACCAGCCGCGCAACGGCGAGATCGTTTGCCTCCTGAACATCGGCGCGGCCACGATGAACATCAACATCCTCAACGGAACGCGTTCGATCTTCGCGCGTGACGCGCAAGTCGGCGGCAGCCAGTACACGAGCCTGCTGCAGAAAGAACTCGGAGTGAGTTTCGAACAGGCAGAAGCCGTGAAACGCGGCATGACGTTGCCTGAAGGAGTCGAGCCGAAACCGATCCAGCCGATCATCGAAGCGGTTTCCGAAACGCTCGCGCTCGAAGTTAAAAAGACTTTCGACTTTTACCGCACGACGGCTCACGAGAGTGAAGCTTCGATTCAGAAGATCCTGCTCGCAGGCGGCGGTTCGAAGTTGCCCGGCCTGCCCGCATTCCTGGCAAACCGTTTCGAGATTCCAGTCGAGGTGTTTGATCCTTTCCGGCAGATTGAAGTCGACGCACGGAAGTTTGATCCGGACTACATGCGAGAGATAGTGCCGGACATGGCAGTCGCTGTCGGTCTCGCCCTGAGAGGAGTAGAGGCATGATCAAGATAAACCTGCTCGAGTCAGTTACCGATCGGCCGCAGGGAGTCGCGGCGGTTGAAGACAAAGTTGCCAATCCGCGCATGCAGACATTTCTGCTGGCGGTGACGGTGTTTGCACTGACGTTCCTCGCGATGGGTTACGACTACGTGAGCTCAAACATGGCCCGCACGGCTGCGGAGAAAGAACTCGACAATCAGAAACGCATCAACCAGCAGATGCTTGCGATCCAGAAGGAACAGATGGAGCTGGAGAAGAAGTCGAAAGAGGTCCAGGCTCGTATCGACGCAATCAAGAAGCTGCGCGAATCGCAGCAGGGCCCGAGCGCGGTCCTCGCCGAGATCAAAACACGATTCGACGCTGTTCCCGGTCTATATCTGACGAGCATCGAGCAGAAAGAAGGAGAAGTAACGATCAAGGGTGAATCGCCGAACGAATACTCAGTGACGAAGTTTGGCCAGAGCCTCGAGTTCTCGGGCGGGTTGTTCAGCAACCTCAACATCGAGACGCAGAGAGAAGCTGCGAAGCTGCCAAACACGACCACCGGAGCGGCGGCGCCAGTCGATAACGATCCAAATGCCGTGAAGCCGGAAGTTGTTGTTTTCACGGTCAAGGCAAACTTCGGATCGAAGCCGCAGTCGCAACAGCAAACGCCTGCTCCAGCTAACCAGGTGGCAATGAAGAAATAGAGGACACAAACATGAAACTCGGCAAGCTCCCAGCACTTCCATGGTACCTGCGACTGGTCGTCTTTCTGGCGATCGGCGGCGTCATGTATGCCGGCTTCTGGTACTTCGTAACCAAAGGCACGCGCGCAGAGACGAAGACGATGGAAGACGAGATCGCCCAATTGCGACCGCGCAACGCGCAGGCCCAGATCGTTCAGCAGAACCTCAACAACTTCAAAGCCGCATACAAAGCTCGTGAAGAAGAGTATGCCGAGTTGAAAGCTTTGCTTCCGGAACAACGCGAGTTGACGAATGTGCTACAGGGGATCCAGGACCGTGCAAAAAGCAACGGCCTCGTGCTCACTCGTTTCAACCCGAAGGAAGATCTGCAACAGGACAACTACAGCGGCAAGAAGATCGAAGTGCAGGTTGTGAGTGGCTTCGCCGGACTGCGCGCATTCTTCGAACAGTTGGCCCACTACCAGCGAATCGTTTCGATCACTAACTTCGAATTGAAGCAGTTGGAGAAACAGTCGCTGACGAAGACTGTCGACGCCCGCTTCGATCTGACGGCTTATTACGTTTCTTCCGAGCGCTTGCAAAGTCAGGCGCAGGCTCCGGTTCCCGCGCCTGCGGGTGGAGCGGTGCCTGCTCCGGCTGCCCCAGCCCCGCAACCTGCAAAGTAAATGCGAGCAAGCGAAACTCACTCAAAGAAAGCGAAGATGATGATGCAAGTCAAAGAAACATCGAGAATGCTGCTGCGGCGCTCGGTTCCGTTCTTGCTCAGCGCAACGATGCTGGTTGCGAGTGGTTTTGCAATGGGCGTCATGGGGCAGGAGACGCAACCACAAAAGCCGGTTGCAAAGACGAAGAAGTCGTATGGCGGTCGCGATCCGTTTAGAAAGTATGAGCCACCACGTCCGGCGAATAAACGGACCAACGAACAATTGGAAATCGCGTCAATCCAGGAACGCATCACTCGCTACAAGGCACAAAAAGCCGCGGCGATGATCGCCCGTATGCCTGCGCCGAAGCCCACCACCGCTCTGCTGCTGAGCGAGATTCAGGTCGTCGGTATTTCGCGCTCGCCGAGAGGTTATGCCGCAATCGTCGAAGCAACGCCGATCAAACTTACCTACGTCGTCTACCCTGGCGAAATGTTCTTCGACGGCCAGCTGGTAGCGATCGAAGACAATCGCCTGGTGTTTCGCCGCGAGACGGTGTTCGCCAATGGTCGTCGCGAACGCAACGTTGAATACAAATCGTTGCGACAACCAACCCCGGTCAACGCGATGGCCGCTACTCCTGCCGCAGCGACAACTGCGAAGCCTTAACTCTGGTCTGGTCCATATCCAGACCGTTGACCCGCGCTGGTGTTTTCGAGTCGAAAAACACCGGCGGCCTTTTGACAAAAACCAGGACAAGCCGTGTTAGTGCGGCGCGCGCTTTTTTTGCCCAGGCAATCGAGCGTAGTGCGTGGCGGCTCGCTTCTGGAATCCCCCTAAGGAGGGAACGATGCCTTCTCAGTCTCGAGTTAAATCAGCCATCAACAGGACCGCGCTCGTCCTGTTGCTTGTATGCCTTGCGGCTGCAAGCGTTTTGGCTGCGACACCAAATTTCGACGTTGTCGCCCTGACCAGCGCCCAGGACCGTGCCCAGCAGGCTTCGGCGGCAGCGCCGATGCCGACGCCTCCTGTCGGGATGTCGCGCGCGACTGACACGCAGTCGCAACAGGGACGACAGTATGGACAACCGGGATTTATCGGTGAGCCCATCAACCTGAACGTCGTCAACGCTGATATTCGCGACATACTCAACTACATCACCGAGCAGTATGGCGTGAACTTCGTTATCGATTCTTCAGTGGCTGCTGTTCCGGTGACTGTGAACGTTCAGGATGTACCATGGAACGTCGCACTCGACGCGATCCTCAAAGCCAACCGGCTTGGTATCGAAGTCAACGGAAACATACTGCGTGTAGCGACGACTGACGTGCTGGCGAAAGAGGCGGAAACTCAGAAGGTGATCAACGACTCGCGCCTGGATGCTTCACCACTCGTCACCGAATTCATACGTCTTAATTACGCGCGTGCTTCGGGCACACTGGCCCAGGCTGCAGGTTCCACCGGCGCTTTCTCCGGTGGTTCGACGAATCTTAGTTTCAGCGGCGGCGCCGGCGGCGATGCTACCGGCGGCGGAGGCGATCAGGGTTTGCTTCCGATCATCTCGCGCAGGCTTTCGCGACGTGGTTCGATCGAAGTCGACGGCCGCAGCAACACGCTAATCATCACGGACGTTAAAGAGAACATCGACGCGATTCGCCAGCTCGTCGCGATTCTGGACCAGCCGGAACCGCAAGTAGAAATTGAAACTCGCATCGTCATCGCGCAACGCAACTTCAGCCGCGACCTCGGCGCGCAGCTTTCACTGGGTGTTATAAATGCCGGTCGCGGTGCTTTAGGCAATATCACGACACTACCGTCAACCAGCGGGACCAACGGTGGCGATGGTGGCGGCGGCGGCGGGGGCGGTGGCGGTGGTGGTAACGGCGGTGGCAGTGGCGCGGTGAGGACCGGTCCGAATCCGTTTGGTGTTTTCGGCGGTTTGGACGGTACGAACCAACCGATTCCATCACTCGCGGCTGCCGCAGCAAGCACGGTCATCGGTCTGACGACCGGATTGATTGGTTCAGCTCAAATCAGCGCGCTGATCACCCTCGCGGAATCGCGAGGACAGGCGAAGACAGTTGCTACTCCTCGAGTCACTGCTCTTAACAATCGTCCCGCACAGATCGAGAGTGGTTCACAGATACCGGTGCAAACAACACAGGCCGCGAGTGGTACGGCAGTAGTAACGACGACGTTCGTGTCAGTGCCTCTGCGTCTTTCAATCACGCCGCAGATCACGGATGCGGGCACGGTTGTGTTGCGCGTCACGATTGAAAACAACACCATCAACACGGGTATTGCAGTTGGCGGCGTGCCGGGTATCGACACTCAGCGTATGCAGTCGGAAGTGCTGGTTCCGGATGGTGGCACCACTGTCATGGGCGGCGTGCTCGCCGACACCGAAGGCGAAGCGCAACAGCGCACGCCGGGACTCGCTTCGATTCCGATCCTCGGCAATCTCTTCAAGAGAAAACTGACGACGCGACAGAACAGTGAGATCCTTTTCTTCATCACACCCCACATTTATCGTCCTGACTACCAGGGCCGGCCGACGGCGGGAACAGTGACCAACGGTCAACGTTCGATCACGATTCCGCAGCCGGTGCCGCTTGGCAATCCGCCGAGCAACACGCCGACCCCGACTCAGTTGCAACAACCTCAGACGCAACCGACCACACCTTCAAATCAGCAGCCGCAGTTGCTGCCTGCGCCTTTGCCGAATAGTCCTGCGGGTACGAACACGGCGAGACCGGGTACGCTCAGCGGTCAACGTCCGTAACTGGAGGCCACATGTTCAAAGGCTTACTTGAGAACATTATCGAACGCACCGAGGGCAGCCTCGGTGCGCTGATAATGGGAACAGATGGCATCGCCGTTGAGAAAGTGCTTGGCGAAGCCGGGATGGATGCGAACCTCGACGTCGCGGCGGCTGAGTTTACTTCGCTCGTGCGCAGTGCTCAGCGAGCAGGGGCTGATACCGGACTCGGTGGTTTGCGCGAGCTGGTGATCTCGCTCGAAGGTGCGGTGATGTTGATGCGACTGTTGAGTCGCGACTACTTCGTCGTGCTTGCTCTGAACTCGAGCGGGAATATCGGGCGCGGGCGTTTTGAGCTGCGCAAGGCTGAGTTGCAGCTCGCGAAAGAGTTCGCTGTCTGATCTTGTTAATCTTGAAAATCCTGTAATCCTGTCAAAGGTTCTATCTTAAGAATCACGGCAGTTTGATGTACTGCATGCCGCGCAGAATGATGCGCTGGCGGCGTGCGACGCGGCGTGGATTCACCTGCGGATTGAAGACCGTGCGCGGGTTTGGGATCATCGCCGAAAGATACGCAGCCTCGTTGACCGTCAACGCTGATGCGGGCTTACGAAAGTAACGCAGCGACGCAGCCTCCGCTCCGTAAATTCCGTCTCCCCACTCAATCACATTTAAATAAATCTCCAGTATGCGGCGCTTCGTGAGGGTCCGTTCCATCATGAACGTCAGCACTGCTTCCTGGCCTTTGCGGAAGAACGATCGTTGTGACGAAAGATAGAGGTTCTTCGCGAGTTGCTGGCTGATCGTCGAGCCACCGCGTTTGAACTCCGGCAGAGTCGGTAGCCAATCGTCGTCTTCACCTTCCGCCTTCGCCGCACGTGCAGCTTCTCGCTGTGCCTGTTCGTAAGCTTTCTGTATCGCCTCGTAATCGAACCCGCCGTGCACGAAGAAGTTTGTGTCTTCACCCGCAAGCACAGCGCGCTGGAGGTTCGGTGAGATCTTCTCCAGCGGCACCCAAACCTGTTCGCGTCTCGGTTGCTGGCCTTTTGCTTTTGCTTCGCGGATACGTGTGTCGATCAACGACGTCGATGATGGGTTGCTGCTGCGGAGTAACCAGATGCGTCCGAACATGATCGCTTCGTAAGCGATCGTTCCGAGCACCACGCCCATTATTACCAGAAACAGCGTCCGAAAAAGTTTTCGTATCATCTTCAGGCGAAGCGCCGCGTAGCAATACGGGATTCAAACACCTCTTTGACCATTCGAATCGTGTTGCAGTGGATTTCAACCGTGTCGTTGATGTCTTTGCCGTAGCCGCCGGACATCACTGTGACTACCGGCACTTCGCGTTCATAACACTCGCGCAAAACGTACGCGTCTCGCTCGCGCAGGCCGTCGATCGAAACCATCAGGCGTCCGAGTTTGTCGCCTGCGTAGGGGTCCGCGCCTGCGAGATAGAAAACGATGTCGGGTTCGTGTGTAAAAACGCGTGGCAGGTGTTGTG
>DASTQB010000017.1:0-11887 GCA_035761985.1 Pyrinomonadaceae bacterium | reverse complement strand
GCGAGAGCCGCGTGACGTGCGTGTCAACAACCACGCCGGCCTTGATCTCAAACGCATTGCCGAGCACTACGTTTGCCGTCTTGCGCGCGACGCCCGGCAACTCGAGCAGTTCTTCCATCGTACGCGGCACTTCCCCGCCATACTCTTCCGTCAAAACCTTTGACGTACCCTGGATCGACTTTGTCTTATTTCGAAAGAAGCCGGTCGACTGGATGTCTTTCTCCAACTCTCTTGGCGACACCTTGAGGTAGTCTTCCGGCTTCCTGTACTTCCGAAACAGATCCGCAGTAACCATGTTCACTCGTTCGTCCGTGCATTGCGCCGACAGAATCGTCGCCACCAGCAGCTCGAACGGGTTTGTGTAATTGAGCGAACACTTCGCGTCGGGATACGCACGTTTGAGTCGTCGAATGATATCGCGTGTCCGTGATTTCAGTTCGTCTGTGCTCTCGCGTTTCGCCATCGTTATCCTGTTCTCTTCAACTTTCCTGTTTTCTTGGCCCACGCCTCGATGCGCACGAACGCCCACAGCCCGAGCGGCAGAAGTATCGCGCCCATCAATGCAAGGATCAGCAACTCGTTCGTGACCGCCGACACCGGAGCACCGGCGAGATAGTCAGGCGTCGAGTTCGGGTTTCCCACTCCGAACAACTTCCGGCACGCAGACAGCGTGTAAGTCGCCGGTGATATTGCCGAGAGTGGTTGCATCCAACCTGGCAGGACGTCGATTTCATAATAAACTCCGGAAACGAGCAGAAGCGAGCCCTGGAAGATGTGCGTTGCTTCCGCACCTCGCTCCGCACTCATCACCGGAAATACAGCCGCAAACAGGCCTAACCCGACGAACGCCGCCGTACTCACCGCGAGCACAACCATCACGCCGAGAAAATTCACCCCGCGCAAGTGGAGGTCAGTGAAAAGCATCAACCCGATCAGCACGATGACACTCGTCACGATGCTATTGATCAGTGAAAACAGACTGACGCCCAGCAAGTGAACGGCGCGCGACACCGGCGCCATAAACGTGTACTCGAGCGTGCCTTCCCAACGCTCGTAAGCGATCGACATCGCGATCTCGTTGTAGAGCCACGAAAGATAGTTCCACAACAACGCACCGACGACGAGCGTCAAGGTGAGTTGATAGTTTCCCTGCGCGACGCCGATCAACGCCACCGTCGCCGACGTCACTACCGCGTAAAAGTTAAACACGACCACCCAGCCGATATACCGGCGCGTGATGTGATATCCGCGAAACAGGAAGGCCCATGTTTGTCGCAGAGTTGCTTCCATGATCAATCCTCCACTAATGCCAGTTCTTCTTCGACGAGCTCTTCACCGGTTAACTTGATGAAGGCGTCGTCGAGCGTGGCCGCGCCTGCACGGCGCATCAGTTCCGAAGCAGTGCCTTCAGCCACGAGCTTGCCGTGCGCGAGAAAACCGATGCGAACGCAGAGTCGCTCCGCTTCGGCCATGTCGTGCGTCGTCAGCAGGATGGTCGTGCCTTCACGGCGCTGTAGATCCTCGAGAAACGACTGGACGTCGCGACGGCTTTTCGGATCGAGACCCGTCGTCGGCTCGTCGAGCAGCAACAACGGCGGGTTGAGCATTAGCGCGCGTGCGATGCTGATCTTCTGTTGCATACCGCGGCTCATCTCTTCGAGCGGAGTTGAAAACTTTGCGTTCTCCATGCCCAGCCGATCGAGAATGTCCATCACGCGGCGTTCAGCCTCGCGCGCGTTCTGGCCGTAAAGCAGCGCGGTATAAAGCAGGTTTTCGCGCGCCGAGAGCTTCTTGTAGAACGCGGCGTCCACGCTGACGCGGCCGATGATCTTGCGCACCTGTTCCTGCTGCTCGGGCAGTGTGTAGCCCATCAGGTTGACGTAACCGCTATCGGCGATGAGCAACGTCGAAAGGATTCGAATCAGGCTCGACTTGCCGGAACCGTTTGGACCAAGCAGCCCGTAGGTTTCGCCCTGCGCGACGCTGAACGAGACGTCATCGACTGCCCAGAGCTCGGATTTCTTCCGAAAACCGTTGCGCTTTTGGAAGCTTTTACGAAGGTTGCGCACTTGAATAGCTGTTTTCTGCATGATCGAACCTCGAAAGTGGAAACGAAGAAACGGGTCCACTCGGAAATACACGTGTAGTTTGTAGCTGGAGAAAAAAGAGAGCGGCTAAGCCGGGCTCAGTCCCGGATCAGTCGTGTTCGGATATAGAGGAAGGGTACTTTCATCACTTCACCGTGCGCGACAGAATAATACATGATTGCGGGATTGTCTAACGCTTTCCATGCGCGATCTTGATCGCTTCGGGTAGTTGCCGCAGACGCAGCATCGCGAGCACACCGAGAAAAGGTCCCGGGGCGAGAATCATGAACGCATAACGCCAGCTATACTCGACCACAACCTTCGGAATCAATTCGATCGAGATCGTCGTCAGTAAAAAGCCGACGCACATCTGTATTGTGAGGGCAGTGCCGATGTACTGCGGATCGCCGAGTTCGGTTACGCATGACGAAAACTGCGCTGAGTCGGCAACGACAGTCGCGCCCCACACTGCGGCAACGAGCAACAGCAACAACGGATTGCCGCCGTAAAGCAAACCTATAATCAAACAACACGTGCCACTGATCGCCATGGCCCATGATGTGACGAGGGTTCGTCCAACGCGATCGGCGATCAGACCAGCCACGACACATCCAATCGCACCCGCGCCGATGACGAGGAACGATCCGAGTTCTGCTAATCGTGGATCGCCGCCTTGCGTCGCAAGACTTGCGCGAATCATCACCGGGATCCAGATCCACATGCCGTAGAGTTCCCACATGTGACCGAAGTAACCGAAGCTTGCGAGCCTGACGCCGCGATTGCTGAAGACCTTTACGATCTGTGAGATGTCAAACTTCGCCGGCGGGAGTGCGTATGGACCATCTTCGACAAAGAGGAGCACGATCAGCCCGCCGATGGCGGCGAGCACTGAAACGAAGAGTACGTTGGTGCGCCAGTTTGCGCTGCCGAGTGCGTTGACGAGGTAGGGCGTCGCTTTTCCCATCGTCAATGCGCCGACGAGCACGCCGAGCGCCATGCCGCGACGTTCGCGAAACCACGTCGCCATGATCTTCATTCCCGGTGGATAGACGCCAGCAAGGCAGACGCCGGTGAGAAAACGGAGAACGATGCCTGGTCCAGGTTCGGTGATGTAGAGACCAAAGACTGCGTTGACGATCGCGCCGAGGAATGCGGACGCGGCAAAGAGATGTCGCGTGGTGATGATGTCGGGAAGATTGAGTGTGGCGCTGACGAGCGTGCCTGCGACGAAGCCGAGTTGAACGGCGATCGCGAGCCAACTGATCTGTGAGGGCGAGAGATGCCAGTCGGCTGTGAGCGCGGGGACGACCGCGGAGCCACTGAACCACAGCGCCATTCCTAGCAACTCCGCGGTCGAGAGTAATGACAAGGCGCGCCATCGCCGCGGATGGCTGGACAGGATTGCAGGATTTTCATGATTTACAGGATTGATCTTGTCCATCCTGTTCATCATGAAATCCTGGCGCCAGGATTTATCTTGTTCATCATGAAAATCCTGCAATCCTGTCTCTAATTGAGATCGAACAGCAGTATCTCAGCGTTCTCCTGGGCCTTAATCTTCAAACTCGACTCGCCGACGACGACAACACCATCTCCCTGCCCTGCATTCTCACCGTTCACACTGATCGAACCGCGCGCCACCTGAATCCATCCATACCGCGCGGGATCCATCGTGCGCTCAATCTCCTGCCCTCCATCGAGTATCGAAGCGAACACGTTCACATCCTGGTTCAAGCGCACCGAACCGTCACGCCCCTCGTTCGACGCAATCAGTCGAAACTGCCCGCGACGCTCGTCTTCCGAGAAAGCCTTCTGTTCGTATCCTGGCTGCAGACCTTCCGCATTCGGCAAGATCCAGATTTGCAACAGGTGTACACGCTCAGCATTCGACGCGTTCTTTTCGCTGTGCCTGACTCCGGTTCCCGCAGTCATGCGCTGCACGTCGCCCGGACGAATCACGGATCCGTTACCCATGCTGTCTTCGTGTTGCAGCCCGCCTTCGAGAATGTAAGTGATGATCTCCATGTCGCGATGCGCGTGCATCGGAAATCCTCGGCCCGGCGCGACGAAGTCTTCGTTTATCACGCGCAAGTCGCGAAAGCCCATGTAGCGCGGATCGTAGTACTGGTCGAACGAGAACGTGTGATACGTGTTTAGCCAGCCGTGATCAAAGTGCCCGCGTTCGTGTGATTTTCTGATCGATAACATAATTTACCCCTTGCTATGGTCCAATACGTTCTTCGTGAGCCACAAATACTGTTACGAGTTCATTCAACCCTTCCGCGTCCTGATCGTCAAACCTGCCGATCATCGGACTATCGAGATCCAAAACTCCGAGCAGCCGTTCACCGTCGAACAGCGGCACAACGATCTCCGAGTTTGAAGCGACGTCGCACGCGATGTGACCCGGAAACTCGTGCACGTTCGGAACGATGATCGTCTCCAATTGTTGCGCCGCGACTCCGCACACGCCTTTACCCATCGGTATGCGAACACAGGCAGGATTCCCCTGGAATGGACCAAGCACGAGCTCGTCGTCCTTCAGGAAATAAAACCCGGCCCAGTTCACATTCGGCAGCGAATTGAAGAGCAAGGCACTGAAGTTTGCGGCGTTGGCGATGAAATCGTGTTCGCCCTTGAGCAGGCTGAGCAACTGCACGACGAGACTGGCATAAAGCTTCGGCTTGGCATTGTTTTCGTGCGTTGCCTTTGCTGTGACACGTTTCTTAGTAGTCTTTGGCTTTGCCGCGGCAGCCTTCTTCGCCGGTTTTTTCTTCGCAGTTCGAGAAGTCATGATGGTTGAGGTTCCTCCGTTGCGGGCCGGATGCTAATCACTACCGATTTGGACGCTGGCGTGTTGCTCTTTTCAGCGACGCTGCGCACCGGCACCAGAACATTCGCTTCAGGAAAGTAAGTCGCAGCGCAGCGCCGCGGTATGTCGTACGGCACGATCGTAAACCCGCGCGCCACGCGTTCTTCGCCTTCGAAATGGCTGATTAAATCCACAACTTGCCCCGCATGCAAACTCGCAGCGGCGATGTCGTCCTGATTCAGGAACACGACGTACCGGTTATCGCTGATGCCGCGATAGCGATCGTTCGCCGTGTAGACCGAAGTATTAAACTGATCATGACTGCGAATTGTCATCATCAGAAACTGTCCCGGCGCGAGATCGTGTTGCGGCAGATCGTGAATCGTAAACTGAGCTTTGCCGTTCGTTGTGTTGAAAACGCGATTGCGCGCAGCGTTAGGAAGATAGAAACCGCCCGGCTGGCGTACGCGCGTGTTGTAGTCGTCAAAGCCCGGAAGGACGCGCTCGATCGCGTCGCGAATCTTGTCGTAGTTGCTCGCGAGATCTTCCCAGTCGACGGTGGTGCGATGCTCGAGTGTCGCTCGCGCAAGGCGCGCCACGATCTGAGGTTCACTCAAGAGTTCAGAGGATGCAGGTTCGAGTGAGCCACGCGAGATCTGCACGACGCCCATCGAGTTTTCCGTGGTGACAAACTGTGGTCCAGTCGCTTGCACGTCGATCTCAGTTCGACCGAGACACGGAAGTATCAACGCGCGCTCGCCGGTGATCAAGTGAGAGCGATTCAGCTTGGTCGAGACGTGCGCGGTCAAACGGCAATGGCGCAGTGCCTCGGCGGTAAAATCGGTATCGGGAGTTGCTGAAAGAAAGTTGCCGCCGAGCGCGAAGAAGACTTTGCCCTGACGTTCGTGCATCGCGTGGATGGCTTTGACTGTGTCGAAGCCGTGATTGCGCGGCGGTTCGAAATCAAACTCCGCACCGAGCTTGTCGAGAAATGCGGCACTCGGCCGTTCCCAGATGCCCATGGTGCGATCGCCCTGCACGTTGCTGTGGCCGCGCACCGGGCATAATCCGGCGCCGGGCTTTCCGACCTGCCCTCGCAACAGCATCAGGTTTACTATCTCCTGAATGTTTGCAACGGCGTTTTTGTGCTGAGTCAGGCCCATGGCCCAGCAGAAGATCGTGCGTTCGGATTCGACAAAGATCTGCGCGGCTTCTACGAGCTTTTCTTTCGACACGCCGCTCTGTTCGACGATCTCATTCCATGACACTGCGCGTATTGATTCGATAAACGCCTCGAAGCCCGAAGTGTGTTGATTGATGAACTCGCGATCGAGAACTTCTCCGGGTCGACGCTCTTCGAGTGCGAGCACTGCCTTGCTGATCCCTTTAAGCAACGCGACGTCGCCGTTGATCCGAACTTGCAGAAACAGATCCGCGAGTTCAGTGCCGCCGCCGATCAGCCCGAGCACGTGTTGCGGATGCTTAAAGCGCGTCATGCCGACTTCCGGCAACGGATTAATATGGACCAGCTTGCATCCTTTGAGCTTCGCATGCTCGAGTGCGCTCAACATTCGTGGATGATTTGTGCCGGGATTCTGGCCGATGACGAAGATCGCCTGGGCGAGGTCGAAGTCTTCGAGGGTGACAGTTCCCTTCCCGACGCCGATCGTTTCCATCAATCCTGACCCACTCGACTCGTGACACATGTTCGAACAGTCAGGAAGATTGTTTGTGCCAAACTGCCGTACGAAGAGTTGGTACAGAAACGCGGCCTCGTTGCTGGTTCTGCCAGAGGTGTAGAAGATCGCCTGATCGGGATAGTTCAGCGAATTAAGCTCGCCGGCGATCAGCTCAAACGCATCGTCCCAGCTCACCGGTTCGTAATGAGTGGCGCTGCGACGCAAAAGCATTGGGTGCGTGATTCGTCCCTGCGCGCCGAGCCACTGATCCGACTGCTGCGCGAGATCCGCAACACTCCACTTCTCAAAGAACTCCGGCGGGACGCGCTTGGTCGTCGCTTCTTCCGCGATGTGCTTCGCGCCGTTCTCACAAAACTCGAAGTGCGAACGTTCGCGATCGGGCTCCGGCCACGCGCAACCGGGACAATCAACGCCGCCTTGTTGATTCACTTTCAGGAGGGTTCGCACACCGCGAACAAGCCCCATTTCCGAGGACAGAGTTTTCAGCGTGGCTCTGATCGCGGGGATTCCGCCGGCGGCCTTCGATTTGTTAACTTCTTCCGACATCGGTCTCACAGATTACACGGATTTCGCAGATTTCAAAATCCGTGTAATCTATGCTAAAAGCCGTCCCGAGGAAAAAACTATATGACCCAACTGCGTCCCCTACGGTCGCTCTTTCTGTACATTCTCTCCGTTGCAACGTTCGTAAACATCGTCAACGCCCAGGTTCAGATCAAACCGGGCCGCGATCCGAATCAACCGATCGATCAGGAATACACCAACAAGATTCGCGAGTATACAACCGAGAAGTTTTTCAACTCGCCTCTGACTGACTACCTGCCCGCATCGTCGGACGTGCCGACTCCGAAGGCTGTGCTCGGCGACGTCGCGGGCGCGCCCGGCAAGTTGCCGTACGCCGAAGATGTTTACAAGTACATGCGGATGCTCGAACGCGCCAGTCCGCGTGTGAAAGTTTATTCGATCGGCACGACGGAAGAAGGGCGCGAGATGATCGCTGTCGCGATTGCCTCCGAGCAACTGATGTCGCGACTCGAAGAGAACCGCGCGCGTCTCACGAAACTCGCCGATCCGCGGACGATCAA
Source organism: Pyrinomonadaceae bacterium (assembly GCA_035761985.1). Classification (GTDB taxonomy): domain Bacteria; phylum Acidobacteriota; class Blastocatellia; order Pyrinomonadales; family Pyrinomonadaceae; genus PSRF01. The sequence goes on along the minus strand of DASTQB010000017.1, from coordinate 4,203 downwards.
TATGAATGACGACGAAGCGGATCGACTCGTAGCCGACTCGTTTCCCGTCTACTACATCACCGGCGCGATTCACTCGCCCGAAACCGGATCACCGACGGCTTTGATGGAACTCGCCTACCGGCTCGTCGTCGATAACAGCCCGTATGTGAAGGCGATTCGCGATAACCAGGTGACCTTGATCACACCCGTTGTCGAAGTGGACGGCCGCAATCGCATGGTCGACATTTACAACTGGCACCTTGCGAATCCGAACTCGAACTGGCCGTCGTTGATCTACTGGGGCAAGTACGTCGCACACGATAACAATCGCGACGCGATCGGCCTTTCGCTCAAACTCACGCGCAACGTGCTCAACACCTACGTTCACTGGAAACCACAGGTGCTGCACGATCTGCACGAGTCAGTGCCGTATCTTTACGACAACACTGTCGGCGATGGTCCATACAACGCGTGGGTCGATCCGATCCTGACCGACGAATGGCAGATGATCGGCTGGCACAACGTTTCGGAGATGACGAAGTTTGGCATGCCCGGCGTGTTTGCGCATGGCAACTTCGATACGTGGTCGCCGGGTTATCTGATGTTCATCGCCGCCACGCACAACGGCATCAGCCGGTTGTACGAAACTTTCGGTAATGCCGGCGCCGATACGGTCGAGCGGACGCTGTCGCCGAGCGAGTATCAACGCACGTGGTACCGGCAGAATCCGCCTTTGCCGAAGGCGAAATGGTCGCAGCGAAACAACAACAACTACCAGCAGACGGCGCTGTTGACGACGATGCATTACTTCAGCGCCAACAGCAAACTGTTTCTCAAAAATTTCTACCTGAAGAGCAAACGCTCGATCGAGAAGCCGATGAAGGAAGGCCCGGCGGCGTACGTGTTTCCGGGTGACGAAACACGATTCGGTAATCAGGCAGAGCTGCTGAGAACACTTCAGGCGCAGGGCGTTGAGATCAGTAGGTCGAGCGCGCCGTTTACTGTTCAGGTTCGGCGGAAACCGGGCGCTAACGCTTCTCCGAGGCCTGCGGCTTCTCCCTCGGCATCTCCGACACCGGCGCCGAAGACCGAAGATCGCACGTTCCCTGCTGGCAGTTACATCGTCCGCATGGACCAGCCGTACAGCCGTATCGCCGATGCCCTTCTCGATCATCAGTACTGGGCGCCCAACGATCCGCAGACTGACATTTACGACGACACCGCATGGACCATGGGTGAGCTTGCGAATATCGAAGTCGTGCGTGTGACGGATACGAAGGTGCTGCAGGCGCCAATGCAGAGAGTCACCGGTGAGGTTCGTTCGCCCGGTGGCATCTCGAGCGCTGGTTCTGTTTACCTGATCAATCACAATGCCGATAACGCGCTCGTCACGCTGCGTTACCGTTTGAAAGACGTCGAGATGGAAGCGGCGGAGGAGCCTTTCGAAGCTGCGGGACAGAGGTTTAATCGCGGTTCGTTCATCATTCGCCGCGCGAACGCTGAAGATCTGCGGCGCGTGTCGAATGAGCTCGGCATTCCGGTGTATGCGGTGGGGGAAGCGCCGGCAGTCAAAACTCATCCGGTCAGGGCTGCGCGCATCGCGATCATGCACACGTGGCTAAATACTCAGGACGAAGGCTGGTACCGCCTCGGGTTCGACCATTTGCAGGTGCCTTTCGCGTACATCAGCACGCAGGACGCTTCGCGCGATCCAAATCTGAAGGCGAAGTACGATGTGATCGTGTTTGGACCAGTCGGCCGCGGTGGGCAGGCGATCATCAACGGTATGCCGATGTACGGAAACCCGCTGCCGTGGAAGAAGACGTCGCTCACGCCGAATCTCGGCGGCACGGATGAGACTGACGACATGCGTCCCGGGCTCGGTTGGAGTGGGTTGCAGAACCTGCAGAAGTTTGTACGAGACGGTGGACTGTTCATCACCGTCGACGATACGTCGGAGTTTGCGATCAACTACGGGTTCACGCAGGGCGTGACGGCGAATCGTTCGCAACGGCTGCGTGCGATTGGAGCGATACTGCGGACGAAGATGGTCGACGCAGCGAGCCCGATTGCTTACGGCTACGGTGATTCGCTGCCGATGTACTGTTTCAACGGTGCTGTTTACAACATCAACAACGGTGTCGGTGGGCGTAGCAGAAGTCAGCAGCGCGCAACGGGACGAGGAACGCCGGATGATCCGGATGTGCCGCAGGGACGCGTGCCGGCAGAGATTCCAGAGCCGCCGCCGAGAGTGGAGCCCTGGGAAGCGCCGCCGGTGTTGGACGAGCAGCTTCGCAACGCGATTGGTTTGATTCCACCGAACCAGCGTCCTCGCGTGGTGATGCGTTATGCGGACAGCCGCGACCTGTTTGTTTCCGGATTGCTGGACGGAGGAGATGAGATCGCGCAGCGCGCGGCGATCATCGACGTGCCGCACGGGAACGGGCACGTGCTGCTGTTTTCGACGAACCCGTTCTGGCGCGGGCAGACAAAGGGGAGCTACTTCCTGGTGTTCAACGCGATCATGAACTGGGACAACCTGAACGCCGGCCGCAAGCTGGCGGCGAAATAGTGCCATGATTTACAGGATTGACGAAGATTTTCATGTCAATCCTGTAATCATCATATGAATCCTGTCTAGTGTTTGCTCTTGCGGGGCAGCATGCGCGCGAGCTCTTCGAAGATGTCGTGCACGGCGCTGTACGAGGTCTTCAGATCTGCGTCGCTCCCCGACTCAGCATCCCCGCCAAACTTCACCAGCGCTTTCGAAAACGCATCGAGCTGTTTCTTAAACTCCTCGACGCTCTCCGCCTTCGTCCCTCGCGGTACGCCCAGCTTCACGATCGCATCGCCACGCTTGATCAACTCTTTCGCGTCAGAACGAATCTTCGCGAAGTCGCCTTTCGGCAGCGCCTCATGCTCCAGCGGGTGAAGCAAGTCGTGGAAAGCATCATACTCCTTGAATCCAAAGCTATGCTTCTTGTCCTCGGAAGCTGCAAAGCTGATCCCGGCAACGAAAAGCGCTATGGCAAGCGCAACAGTGAAGCGAAGGTTCATCGTTTGATTCTCCAAAAAGGGGTTTCCGCAAGCTGGACAGATTACGCAGATTGTCCCTAAGCTGCAAACCGCGATGAACCTCTTCGAAGCCATCTTCGCACACGACCCTGCGTCGATCGCCATTCACTTCGGCGAGCGCAGGATCAGCTACGGCGAGTTGCGTGCGGAAACTTTGCGAATGGTCCAGTTCGTGAAATCGAAGGACGTGAATCCCGGCGATCGCGTTGCACTACTGCTTCACGACTCACCGGAATTTGTCGAGGCGTTCGTCGCGATTATTTCACTCGGCGCGATCGCAGTCCCGATCAACATGGCGCTGCGAACTGAAGAGCAGCATTCAATCCTGGAAAACTCCGGCGCCCGTGTCACTTTTACCGAACGCGACTTCGCACCTGCGCTGCTCGCCCAGAATGAAGCGCCCGCTGACTTCCCCGAGCCAGGCCACGACGATCCGGCGTTCATCCTCTACACATCCGGCAGCACCGGCGAACCCAAAGGCGCGATCCACACCCAATCCGACATCTTCTACACAAACCAGACGTTCTGTCGCGAAGTGCTGCGATTGACTCCACACGATCGCGTGTTTTCATCTTCGCGACTGCCCTTCGCATACGGCCTGGGCAACAGTTTCTCTTTTCCACTCCTGAACGGCGCCACGACGATCCTGTGCTGTGAAAAACCGGGTCCGGATGTGATCGCACGAATCTTCAGCGAGCATCGCCCAACGATCTTCTTCGGCGTCCCAGTGATCTACAACCTCCTGCTCGAACATCATCGCAGCAAGAACAAACTCGACTGCTCGAGCCTGCGTTTGTGTGTCTCAGCCGGCGAAGCACTGCCTGCTCATCTCGGCGAGGAATGGGAGAAAGAATTCGGCGTGCAACTGCTCGACGGTATCGGTTCAACTGAGATGCTGCACATGTTTATGTCGAATCACGAAAACGAGGTGCGCTACGGCAGCAGCGGCAAGCTCCTCGACGGCTACGAGGCGCGTCTGCTTGATGAAGCGGGCAATCCAACGCCTGCTGATGCAGAAGGAAACTTGTGGATCAAAGGCGACAGCGCCGCACGTGGTTACTGGCAACGGCCGGACGCGACCGCGCGAACTTTCGTCGACGGCTGGGTCCGCACAGGCGATCTCTATCGTCGCGATGCTGACGGTTACTG
>DASTQB010000016.1:0-60989 GCA_035761985.1 Pyrinomonadaceae bacterium | reverse complement strand
GATCGTGCTCTGCACCTGCCAGTCGAGCACCTCAGGCGTTACGAAGCCCTGTGAAAACATCACGAGTGTCTTTTTGCCGGGAATCCGTTTGAGCGCTTCCGCGATCGCTGCAAGCGCGGCGAGGATCGGCCGCGACTGTTGCAGGCTCAACGCTGTTCGAAGTCTGTAGAATTGCTGAAGCACATTCCTCGCGATCATTATCCTTGCGGCGTTCGAACCTGCACCGGTACTGCCGATGGCCGTGGTTGGAGTTGAATCCGCGTTTTTCAAGAACTCCTGGAGCGATGCGATGTTGTTTGCGATGTCGCGTTGCTCGAAGTTCTTTGCATTAGGGGTGGTGCCGGCATTCTCGAGTGCGGCGATGAGCTCGGCTTTGTCTTGCGTGAATGGTTGCAGCATCTGCAAACCGTTGGTCACCATAAACACCGCCACTGCGTCTGCATCAGTCACGTGTTCGCGAACGTACTTGACCGCGCCTTCGCGAACCTGTTTGAAGTTCGCCAGGTCAGTGTTCAGCGAATCGAGGACGAGCGAGACGTAGTTTCGTGGAGCGGTGGTGGGTCCGGGTGAAGTGCCGGGTTGAGTGGTGTCAGTGCTGCGCGCGAGTGGAGCGTCGAAGAACTCGACTTTCTGGGCGACACCGTTTTCGGTGATGGTGAAGTCTTCGGCTTTGAGATCCGAGATGTACTTGCCTTTCTTGTCTTTGACGATGACGTCGATGTTGACGAGGTTTGCTTTGACTTTTACGACGTCGTCGTCTTGCGCGAGTACCGGCGCAGCGAGAAGCAAGCAGCCGAGGAAGATCAGAGCTTTGAGAATCATGGTGCCCTCCTCGTCAAATAGGACCGATAGGACCGATAGGACCGATAGAACCGATAACATAGGGCGTATAACATCATAGGTCCTATACGTCCTATTCGTCCTATACGTCCTATTTCGTCCTATCCCCGTCCGACGCCCAGCGCGTCAGCCACGCGATTGATGTAATTAAACCACGACGCGATCAGCGTGATCTGAAGAATCCCCTTGTCATCAAACCCCACCGAACGCAACCGATCATGATCGGCCGGCGAAATGCGCGTGGCATCACGCGTGATCTGCACGACGTAATCGAGCATCACTCTTTCCTGTTCGCTGATCGGCGCCGTGCGGTAGTCGATTTCAAGCGCGGCCACCAGCTCCTGGTCCAACGTTACGCGACGCAGAAACTCTGCGTGAGATTCGATTCAATAATGGCACCGGTTAGTGACCGATACCACGGTCGTGATCATCTCGTGCTGCCGCCTCGTCAAAGGCAAGTCGGGCGACATCAACGATCCAAACGTCGCAAATGCATGATACATCGCGTTGGGAATCAAGCTGTGCGACGCCACGATCCCTGCCGTTTGGCCGTCAGCAGTCGGGTGCACAGGGGTGGCATATTCAATCGGATACAACTCGCGTTGCGCTTCAGCTGCCTTCCGAACCTCTTCACTTTCCTCAGGAGAAACGGTCTTAATCCACGTCATTGCATAGTCCTTCTTTCTACTAATCGCTTATCACGAAACAGGAAAAGATAAACCGGCAGGCCCAGCGCCACCACCGCCGCGCCGAGAAACGCCTGCGCTGGATTGTTGCCTGCAATCAGGATAAGCAAAAACAAAATCATTGTCAGGAACACGATGGGCGTGAACGGATAACCCGGCGTCAGGTAGCGAACACCGCTCGAATCCTCGCGACGAAACTTGAACAGCGCGGCCACCGTTAGCGCGACAAACACAACGACGGAAAAAATGAAATAAGCAATGATGCCGTTGAAGTTTCCGGTCACGACCAGAAGCGAAGCAAGTGCCGCCTGCAGCGCGATCGCGCGCGCGGGAGTTTCAAAGCGTTTATGGACCACAGCGATGGAGGGAAGAAAAACTCCATCACGGGCCATCGCGAAGTAAACTCTCGGCGCCGACATAACAACCGCCGCAAGACTACCGAGCACTGCCACAACCACTACGAGCGAAAAGATTAATCCACCAGCACGCCCGAACAACACTTCGCCAGCCTGCGGGGCGAAAGTCTCACCAGACGCCACCTGGTCCATCGGCACAAGATAAACAAAAGCAAAGCTCGTCAGGACGTAAACGAGAGTAACAATCACAACGCCGTACATGAGCGCTCGCGGCAACGTGCGTCCCGGATTCTTCACCTCGCCGGCAAGCTTTCCGAGGTCCCACCAGCCTGCAAAAGAAAAGAATGCGAGAACAAGTCCTCCGGCAATCGCTTCAACAAGCGGAGCAGAGCTTGCCCGGCGCGCCACGAACGGACTGAAGTTGGACCAGTCGCCGAGCTGAAAGCCCACGCCCCAGAGAAACACAAACGCCAGCAAACCGAGTTTGAGAAACGTCATGACGCGCACAAAACCTGCGCCCAACCTCACGCCACGGATGTTGACCACAGCCATGACAACAATGGTTGCTATCGCGAACACTTTGATTTCCAAGGGCGAAAGATTGAGGCCATAGCCGGCGTATGTTGCGAGACCGACGGCAAGTGCGGCAGTCAAACCCGGATCCATGACGAGCAACGCCATCCATCCGTACATGAACGCCACCGCTGGTCCATACGCCTCGCGCAGGTAAACGTAGGCGCCACCGGCTTCGGGAAACCGGGCAGCAAGTTCTCCATAACAAAGCGCGCCGCAAAGCGCCATCGCGCCCATCACGAGCCAAACGATCAGCAGCCACATCGGCGAGCCGAGCGCCTTCGCCATGCCCGCGGGCGTCAGAAAGATGCCGACGGCGATCACTTCACCGACGACAAGCGCAGTCGCCGTCCGGATCCCGATTTGTCGCCTCAACTCACTCATATAATCCGCGGTAATCCGCGTAAATCCGCGGCTAAAACGTTATTCGGGCCGCGAACTGAAACGCCCGTGGTCCACCCGATCCGAAAACACCGCCCGCTGTCGTCACTGCCTGTCCAAAACTCGACGAACGCAGGAACCCCGGACTGCTCGGATCGTTACTGTCGCGCACCAGCACGTTGCTGAATCCCGAATAGTTGACATTCGAAACGCCAAGCACGTTCGTGACATTGAACAGATTGAAAACTTCGGCGATCGGCTCGATCCTCCAACGCTCTCCAAGCCGGAAAACTTTCGAGACTCGAAGATCGAGCGACGAGAAGTTGTCGCCCAGCTCCAGGTTGTCGTTCACGAGAGGCACCAGCACACGTGGTTTAAAACCCGTGCTCGGATCCGGGTTCGGACACAACGAACCGCCGGCCGCATTGATCTGGCTTAACGCCGCGTTCAACTCCGCTCCAGTCCTGAACTGCCGCGCGCCAGCATTTCGCTGCAACTCGCAAACACGCGAACTGCCGTCGGGCAACAAAATGTCGATCGGCACCGACGACGCGACACTCAGGATAGGCGACACGCGTACGTCCCACGGAAGCTGAAACACACCTGAGAACGAGAAGCGATGACGCTGATCGTTCGGCGTTGGACCATACTCCCGTCGCAAATCATTCGAGTCGATCGGGCCATTGGAAAACGGAATCTGATCGTCGTTGGCGTAGTTTGCCGCACGCGAGAGCGTGTACGACGCGCGAAACTGGTGCCGGTTCGCAAAACGCTTCTCAAAACTCAGTAGCAAGCCGTCGTATTTCGTTCTGACACTCGACTCGAGGTTTTTCACGATCTCTGGTCCACCGACGACGGGATTGAACGGCACGGTGCCAATCACGCGACCGATGATGAAGTGTGTGCCGATGTTGCGCAGGTAGTCCGCGCGTAACACGTATCCATCACCAAACTCGCGTTCGACGCCCACGTTCATCTGGTGGACCATCGGGTTCTGCAGATCGTTGTCGATGATGTTGATGCCGCCGGCTCCGGCGCCTGGCAACACGAAACCTGTAAACGGGTTCGCGAGTGTCGGCGCAGGCGGTGGGAACACGCCGTTCACCGGATCAAACAAGAACTGCGGCGGGATAAAGAAAATGTTTCCGGCGCGGACTTCAACCGGTAATGCACGGCCGTCGAGCCCGCGTTCGAGTGTTTGAATCTGAAGGGTGACGCGGTCGTAGTAAATGCCGTAACCGGCGTGAATGCTCGTGCGTCCGTCGGCGGTCGAGTAGTTGAGACCGATGCGCGGCGCGAAGTTGTTTTTATCTCTGCTGCGTTCGCCGTTGAGGAAAGGCAGGATCAGGGGGTTCAACTCATCTGTGCGGCTGACGTTCTTCACGTCAGTGTCGAGCTCGTAACGAAGACCGATGTTTAGAGTGAAGCGCGGATGCACGCGCCAGTCGTCCTGAATAAAAGCTGCGAAGTAAGTGTTGTTCGCGTCCGGCAGGACCAGCGAGCGCTCCGGAAATCCGCTACGCAGCGTCACCGCAAACAGCAGATCGTTGTCATTCACAAGACCGTTGCCGTCTCGATCGAAGTCCGGGAAGTCTTCGATCAACTCAATCCGGCCCTGCTGAAACACGTCCAGATCGAGGTCCGACAGCACGCGCTGGATCTCGCCGCCGAAATAGAGCGTGTGATTGCCGCGGACCATCGTAAACGTATCGCTGAACTGAAAGCGCCGCTGTTTCGTCTGCTGCGGGACGCGAAACGATGCGCCGTCCTGAATGCTTGGAAACGTAAGCTGTGGTCCAGGCGCAACTGGCACCGTCTCGTTGATGAAATCGCTGAACGTGAAGTTGAAATTGTTGACCTCGCGCGGAGAGATGAAGAGGGTGTGGTTCGCACCGAATGAGTGCACCTTGTTCTCGCTTGATTGTCGTTGGGATGCCGAACCGATTGAGCGCACGAGCGTGCTCGCGGTAATCCCTTCTTCGCGCTGGAACGAGTAACGGAAGCTGAACTGATTCTTGTGACTGGGATAGAAATCGATGCGGTTCGTGGTCATGAAATCGTCGAGGGGTGAGGGTGCGAAGTCGCGTCTTATCGTGCTCGATGCGAGATCTCTTGTGCCTACCAGCACTACGCCGTCCTGGTTCCGATTCTCGAATGAACCGAAGAACCACGCGCGCTCCTTCTTTATTGGACCACCGATCGCGAAAGAGTACTGTTGCCGGTCGAACGGCGGCGATTCGTCGAGACTTCGATCGAACGTCGCGGGCAACGCCTGCAAAGCACTGTCGCGGAAGAAGAACGAAGCTGAGCCGTGCAGTTCATTCGATCCCGATTTTGTGATGATGTTGATGACGGACGAACCCGAGCGGCCGAGTTGTGCGGAGTAACGGTTAGTGGCGATCTGAAACTCGGCAATCGCGTCCTGGGAGATGTTCTGGACTGCGCCGCCGACGACGTCGTCGTTAGTATCGACGCCGTCGATCGTAACGTTGCCGCCGCGTCCGAGTTGACCGGCGGAAGAGATGACGACGGTGTTGGTTTTCGTCGGATCGAAATTTGGCGCGGGAGCATTACCTGGAATTAAAAGAGCTAGCTCGAGAAAGTTGCGGCCGTTGAGGGGCAAGCTCTGGACTTCGCGAGAGTCAACGATGCCGTGGACAAGCGAGTCGCTGTTGTCGATGAGCTCGACGCCGCCCTGTAAATCGACAACGGTGGTCTCGATGGCGCCGATCTCGAGTTGAACATTTACGGTGACGGCTTGTCCGACCTTGAGCGAAACGGGTTTCTCGCTGACTTTTGTAACGAAGCCTTTTGCTGTGACTTTCAACTGGTAATCACCGGGGTACATGTTGGAAAGGACGTACAGGCCGTCGTCGTTAGTGACGGTGTCGCGGGTCGCGCCGGTCGCGATGTGAGTTGCGGTCACGCTCACACCGGCAACGGCGGCCGCATTGGGGTCGGTGATCGTTCCGGTCAGTGTCGCGGTTCCAGCTTGCTGGGCGTAAGTGGTGAGGGAAAATAGGGCAAGACACGCCAAAATGCGTATGGGAGAACTCATCCAAAAATTTCCTTTCAGGGGTTTGTTGACAGGATTGCAGGATTTGCAGAATTTACATGATTAATCATGTTCATCCTGTTAATCCTGAAATCCTGTCCATTAGCGTTGTGATCATTTTGCGCGCCTGGGGTTCGCTGCGCGCTTCCGCAACTATTCTGATAATCGGCTCCGTATTCGATCCGCGCACCAGCATCCAACCATCAGGTTGAATCACTTTCACACCGTCGCGCGTGTCCATCTGAAACTCCGCAAACTCCCGCCGCACCATCCTCAGCACAGACGAGATGCGATCCGAAGGACACGACATCTTCTCTTTCACGATGCTGTATCGAGGCACAGTCTCGAGCAGTTCAGTCACACTCTTGCCTGATTCAGCGAGCAGGTGCAGCACGAGCGCCATGCCGGTCAAACTGTCGCGCGCGAAGTTGATGCGCGGATAGATCACGCCGCCGTTTCCCTCGCCGCCAATCACCGCATTGTGCTGTCGCATCGCATCCGTAACATTCACTTCACCAATCTTCGTCAGAAACACCGGACACCCGAACCGCTTCGCGATGTCTTCGACGGCGCTAGTGGTCGATAGATTCGCAACCACCGCTCCCTTCTCGCGCCCGAGCACGTAAAGCATCGCGAGCACGAGCGTGTAGTCTTCGCCAATCGCCTCACCGCGATCTGAAACAATCGCCAGGCGATCTGCATCCATGTCCTGAGCGAAGCCGACGTCGGCTTTATGCTCTTTCACTTTCGCACACAGCTCGCCAAGGTTCTCCGGCACCGGCTCCGCCGGACGCGGAAACGAACCATCGGGCGTAACGTTAATCGGAATCACTTCCGCACCGAGTGCCTCGATCAACTTTGGACCAACGAGCGAGCCCGCACCATTACACGAATCAAGCACAACACGCAATTTCTTCGACGTCTTTGGCAGTGGACCAAGCGCGTCGAGAATCGACTTGATGTGCAAATCAGTTGCGCCTTCTGCTTCTTCAACTGTGCGGATGTCTGCGCCGCCCACTTTCGTGTACTCGCCCTGATGATAAATATCGAGCAACTCACGCGCCTGGCCCGCATCGAGAAACAGTCCATTTGAACCAATGAACTTCAACGCGTTCCACTCGGCAGGATTGTGACTGGCTGTGATCGCGATGCCGCCTTGTGCGCGCCGATGTCGTACCTGAAGCTGGACCGTCGGAACAGGACACACACCGATATCAACCACACGACTTCCGGTCGATAAGATTCCAGCGACGACTGCGTGCTTCACCATCTCGCCGGACGTTCGCGGATCGCGACCGATGACGATCGTTCCGGGTCCGGTGTGCGTGCCGAACGCCTGCGCAAAACGCGTCAGGAGTTTTGGAGTCAACGATTGGCCCACGACTCCGCGGACGCCCGAAATACTGATCTTTAATGTAGGTATTGCTCTCATTTGACAGGATTTACACGATTAACAAGATTTACATGTAAATCACTTGCGAACACGATCCCTGGCCCAGTCCAACAACTCCTGCGCAGCAGTCTTATCCTGCGCCTCGACAATAATCCGGATCATCGACTCCGTATTCGACGCACGCACATGCGCCCAACCAGCGGGCAACGCAACTTTCAACCCATCAGTCGAATCAACCTCGATCCCTTCCTGCTCGACGGCCGCACGAAACTCCTGCAACACCGAATACAGTCGATGAGGCTCGACCGCGACGTTATGTTTCAACGTCGTCAGCTCCGGCAGTTGCTTCACCAGATCTGAAATCCGTTCACCACTTTCCGCCATGTGCTCGAGTATCAGTCCGATTGCTGCTGCACTATCGTGAGTCAAATGAACTTCCGGCACAGTGATTCCACCGCTGCCTTCACCACCAAGCACGCCGCGGTGCTCGATCAAACCCTCCGATATGTAAGCCTGGCCCACCGGAGTACGCACAACGCTGCTGCCGTGTCGTTCGGCGATAACGTCAACCGCCGCAGACGTCGAAACATTCGTGACGACTGTCCCCTTCTTCTTCCTCAGACGAATGTCAGCGGCAATCGCGAGCGTCATCTCTTCGGAGAGCGGCTCACCACGATCGGTAACGATTCCCAGGCGCTCGCCGTCCGCATCATGCGCGAAGCCGATCGCGGCGCGGCCCGCTTTCACAACTGCGCAAAGCTGGGCCATCGTTTCGCTCTTCGGCTCAGGTGCATGCGGGAAAGGGGCAGTGGGATCGTCATTCACTGCCAGCACTTCGCATCCCAACGTTGCCAGCCATCTCGGACTCAGGAAAGAACAAGCTCCGTTACAGCAATCGACTGCGACAGTCAGCTTTCGCACTCTGATCGCGTCAACCGCAAAGCTTTTATTCAGTACCTCGATATGCGCTTCAATCGCATCAGCAGTCTGAACTGTTTGCGTGATCGTGTCCCAGCTCGCTTTCGCAAACTCGCCCTGGTGGAAGATGTCGAGCAGCTCTTCGCCCTGCGTTGGATTCACATAAAGTCCATCGGCCCGCACAAACTTCAACGCGTTCCACTGCCACGGATTATGCCCGGCCGTGATCGCAATGCCGCCATCAGCCTTCAGCCATTTGACTGCCAACTGCATACTCGGCGTTGGACAAACACCAAGATCGATGACCTCACAACCTGCGGCGAGTAATCCCGACAAGACAGCGGAGCGAATCATCGGCCCGGATGGTCTCGTGTCGCGACACACGAGAATCCGACCGCGATCAAGGTACGTTCCGAATGCTTCGGCAAAATCGACCGCCAACTCTGGCGTAAAGGTCTCACCGACGATGCCGCGAACACCGGTAATGCCGATTTTCAGCGGTTTCATCTAACTGCTTAACTGAACTTTCGGGAAGCTGGGTTTGCTAACGGACTTAATTGTACCTCACGACATAAGTCTACGTCAGTTTAATTTCCGCCAGTTTAATTTTTGTTTGCTCCGACGGAGCACTGTGCTTATCCTCTACCGCCATGACACGATCCCTTCTTTCCGCGTTCATCTGCGTTCTACTGCTGTCGCTTTCGACCGTCGCTCAGGAAAAGACGATCGCCGAACGCCTCGGATACCCACGCGACGCAAAACTCCTGATCGTTCACGCCGACGATCTCGGCATGGCGCATTCCGTCAACGCGGCAACGATCAAAGCGTTCGAAACCGGGCTCGTAAACTCCGGCAGCATCATGGTGCCGTGCCCCTGGCTTTCGGAGATCGCAACGTACGCGCGCGCAAATCCGCAGGCCGATCTCGGGCTTCACTTAACACTCACGAGCGAATGGACGTCGTTTCGCTGGGGTCCTGTGTCGCCCGTCGATCGCGTAAAGTCGCTACTCGACAAAGACGGGTACCTTCGCCTCACTGAAACCGAAGCCGCCGCACACGCGGATCCCAAAGAAGTTGAACTCGAGATCACGGCGCAGATCGAACGCGCCAAAGCGCTCGGCATTCAGCCGACTCACCTCGACTCACACATGGGCACGCTCTACCAGAACAAAGCGTTGTTTGAAGTGTTTCTCCGCGTTGCTCGCAGGTACAAACTGCCTGTGAGAATCGCTAAAACGTGGTTTTCAAGAGCTGACTTCCTGCCCGAAACTCTCAAGGACAGCGACGTTTACATAGATCGTGTGCTCGACATCAATCCGGCTGTTCCACCCGCCGACTGGTCCAGGTTTTATTCTGATGCGATCAAGAACCTGCAACCGGGCGTGACAGAAGTCGTCATACACCTCGCTCACGACGATGCCGAAATGCGTGGCGCAACGTTCAATCATCCTGACTGGGGCGCAGCGTGGCGGCAGCGGGATTTCGACTATTTCACGAGTGATGTTTTCCGCAAAGTGCTTCAGGACAATCAAATAAAGCTGATCACCTGGAGAGACATTGGAAACTTGAGCCGCAGATAACACGGATCGATCCGTAAAAAATCTGCGTTCATCCGTGGCCCAGTTTGACGTTCTTTCGCGCGTTATTGAGGTGTAGGGCAGTACACGCTGCGACATTTCGGTAAGTGCTGAAGGAGAGCACCATGAAGAACATCAAACGGGTGATAGCTTTTTCCGGTCTACTAGTACTCTTAACGTTTTCATCTGTGCTGGGACAATCGGACCGGCAAACTATCATAAACATTCCATTTAATTTCAGCGTCGGCGACAAGTCATTCGTCGCAGGCAAGTACATCATCGAGCGAAACAGGAAAGACTCCGACACGGTTTGGGTAATCAGACACAAGGGTAATACCGGCAAGGCAGTTTTTCTTACCAGGCCGGTACGTGCAAACGAGACTCAGGAAGGAACGAAACTGGTCTTCAATCGTTACGAGGATCTTTATTTTCTGACCGAAGTTTGGACCGCGGGCAGCAACACCGGGCGCGAGATTCAGGTCTCCAGTCGCGAAAAAGCGTTGGAGAAAGCATTAGCTGAGAAGCGTACGGAGCACATCTTGATCGACCGCGGCAGGTAATTCCCTCTCCCCTCTTGTTCGAAGACGCAAGGCCCTGATGTAGAGTCAGGGCCTTGCTTTTTGTCTTAAACTCGACTAGGAAGATTCGGCGTTTCACCAATCTGCGGACCGAGGAGTCAAAAAAGCATTTGACTACTGATAACTTTTCACGCCGCCAGTTTTTGAAAGCTGGCGGTCTTGGTGTGCTTGGAGCGTGGGCAGTCAAAACCAACGCGTGGACCCATCAGGAGCGTGTGCTCTTCGTCGGCACTTACACTTCGAGCGGCAAGAGTGAAGGCATATATCTTTATAGCATGGATCCGGAAACGGGCGCTCTCAATCGTATGAGCTCGTTCAGGTCTACCAATCCATCATTTCTCGCCATCGATCGCAGCCGGCGTTTTCTCTACGCAGTGAACGAAGTTGATAAGTACGCAGGCAAAGCGGGGGGCGGCGTCAGTGCGTTTGCCATCGACCACCGCGGCAGAACGCACTTACGCTTCCTGAACGAGCAAGCCAGCGAAGGCGCAGATCCGTGCCATCTCTCAATCGATCGCAAAGGAAAAACTTTGCTGGTTGCGAATTACACCGGCGGCAGCATCAGTGCACTACCGATCAGATCAGACGGCACACTTGGTCGCGCCGTCGACGTGAAACAACACGTGGGATCGAGCATCAAGGAACAGCAGAAATCAGCACACGCACATTGCATCATCCTCGATCGATCCGAACGTTACGCACTCGCCGCGGATCTCGGTATCGACAAAGTGATGATCTACCGTTTCGATCCTATGACCGGAAAACTCACGGAAGGCAAACAGCCGTGGGCCGAACTTCCCGCAGGCGCAGGACCTCGCCATCTCACATTTCATCCAAACGGTAAGTACGTTTACGCGATCAACGAGCTCGACTCGACGATGACCGCGCTGAAGTACAACGCGGTAAACGGAACACTCGATCTGATCGAGACTGTTTCCACACTGCCGGCCGACTTTTCAGGAACGAGTTACTGCGCAGACGTACACGTCTCGCCTTCGGGTAAGTTTGTCTACGGCTCGAATCGCGGCCACAACAGCATCGTCGTGTTCGAGATCGATCAGAACACGGGCAAACTCAAACAGGTCGAACACGTTTCAACCGAAGGCAATTGGCCTCGCAATTTCGTGATCGATCCTTCGGGTAAGTTTTTACTGGTCGCGAATCAACGTACGGATAACGTCGTCGTCTTCAACATCGATCCCAAAACGGGACGGCTGAAAAATTCGGGCCATTCCGCCGAAATCCCAGTCCCCGTTTGCCTGAAATTTTTTTAAGCCGCGGATTTACGCGAATAAACGCAGATCAGACAAACTGGTTTGTACTCTGATCTGCGTTTTTCCGCGTAAATCCGCGGCTAAAATCACCTTTTCGCAGCTTTGTTTGATGACCATTGAAAAGTCTGCCTAAATAGAAGAGAATACGCGGCGTTTCTGAAATTCCTGCCTGAGGACAGCAAAATAGATGAGAAATCTCCTACGCGCCGTGGGGCTGATTAGTCTTTCACTGTGCTTCCTTCTGCAAACTCCCCTTGCGATTCAAGCGCAAGATGTCGCCGACAGCGACGAGTTCTTCCAACGAAACCTTCGAACCAGTCCCGAACGCGACTACACGCAGAAGATTGAAGATCTGCTCAAGCGCATGACCCTCGAAGAGAAGGTCGGGCAGATGACCCAGCTCCAGATCGGCATGATCGCCGACGGCAACGATCAGAACATCAAGATCAGTCCCGCCAAACTCGAAAAAGCGATCGTGAAATACGGCGTGGGCTCGATCCTGAACGTCGCCGATCAGGCGCTCACGCTCGATCACTGGCACGACTTCATCCGCCAGATTCAGGAAGCCGCAACGAAGAAGACGCGGCTCGGCATTCCTGTCATCTACGGCATCGACTCAATTCACGGCGCCAACTACGTCCAGGGTGCGACGCTATTCCCGCAAGAGATCGGGATGGCTGCGACGTTCAATCCGGAGCTGATGAAACGCGCCGCGGAGATCACCGCGATCGAAACGCGCGCGGCAGGAATTCCCTGGAGTTTCTCTCCCGTTCTGGATCTCGGACGCAACCCACTGTGGCCACGTTTCTGGGAAACGTTTGGAGAGGATCCGTATCTCGCGAAAGTGATGGGCCTCGCGTTTGTGCGCGGGCTCGAGGGCACCGACGTTTCTGCCGATTCCGCGGTCGCGTCGAGTTTGAAACACTACATGGGCTACAGCTTTCCGTTGACAGGAAGAGATCGCACGCCCGCGTGGATTCCTGAGAACTACCTCCGCGAATACTTTCTTCCGCCCTTTGACGTCGCGCTCAAAGCGGGAGCACGTACGGTGATGATCAACTCCGGCGAGATCAACGGCGTTCCCGGTCACATCAATAAGCAAATCCTGACTGACATTCTTCGCGGAGAACTCGGGTTCAAAGGTTTCGTTGTTTCCGACTGGGAAGACATCAAGAAACTGGTCAACATCTGGCGCATTGCCGCGACGGAGAAAGAAGCAACGCGCCTGGCAGTGATGGCCGGCATCGACATGAGCATGGTGCCTTCAGACTACAGTTTCGCCGATCATCTGATCGCGCTCGTGAAGGAAGGCGCAGTGCCGCAGTCGAGAATCGACGAAGCAGTGCGACGGATCCTGCGCGTGAAGTTTGAGCTCGGACTGTTTGAAAAACCTGGACCAAATCCCGCGCTGAAGGCGAAGTTTGCACTTCCGGAATACAGGCAGGTGAGTTTGGACGCGGCTCGTGAGTCGATGACCTTGCTGAAGAACGCAAACAACATTCTTCCGCTCGCAAAGACGACGAAAGTGCTCGTCACTGGACCAACGTCTGACACGTTGATTTCGCTCAATAACGGTTGGACCTACGTTTGGCAGGGATCGGAAGAGTCGCTCTATCCGAAAGATCGTCACACGATTCGAAGAGCAGTCGAAGCGAAGGTCGGCGCATCGAACGTAACCTGGGTCCAGGGCACGAGGATCTTCAGAACACCGGGCACCACTTCAAACAACAACCCGACTGACAAGGAAGAAGAGGTCGACATCGCAGCCGCCGTGCGTGCAGCGCAGAACGTCGACGTGATCGTGCTTGCGCTTGGCGAGGGTTCGTACTGCGAAACGCCCGGAAACATCACCGACCTGACGATCGGTGAGCCGCAGATCAAACTCACCGAGGCACTCAAAGCAACAGGAAAACCGATCGTGATGGTGCTCGTCGAAGGACGGCCGCGAATTATTAACCGGCTGGTGGACAGTGCGAGCGCGATCCTGATGGCTTACAACCCGAGCAACGAAGGCGGGACCGCGATTGCCGATGTGTTGTTTGGCGATGCAAATCCGAGCGGCAAGTTGCCGTTCACTTACCCGCGCACGCCGAACGGTCTGATCAATTACGATCACAAGCCATTCGAAACCGAGAACACTGCGTTTGGAAACATGGCGTTCAAGCCGCAATTCGAGTTTGGCGAGGGCCTGAGTTACACGACCTTTGCCTACAGTGATCTGCAACTCGGGAAGCAGTCGATCTCCGCAAACGAAGAATTGCCGGTGACAGTAACAGTCACGAACACCGGTAAGCGCGCGGGCAAGGAAGCTGTTCTGGTCTATGTTGGCGACCTCGTGGCTTCGATATCTCCGCCAAACAGAAGGCTCCGTCGCTTCGCGAAGATCAGTCTTGAACCCGGGCAGAAACGTACGCTGACCTTTAAACTGCGGCGTGAAGATCTTTCGTTCATCGGCGCTGACAACAAACCGACCGTCGAACCGGGAGAGTTTAATGTCACCGTCGGCGGACTCACGCAAAAGTTTGTCCTGAAATAAATCCTGTAAATTCTGTAAATCCTGTAAATCCTGTAAATCCTGTAAATCCTGTCTAAACAGATGAACATTACAAAATACGCCCCGCTGTTAGTCGTACTGTTCTGCACCTCGGTTGCTGCACAGGAACCTGCCGCAACTCCACCGCTCAAGTTGATGCCAATTCCGGCCTCGATCAAGTTTCACAACGAGCGCCTCGCGGTTGACAGCAACTTCAAAGTTGCCACACGGGGCCACACAGACGCACGACTACTCGCCGCTGTCTCGCGCTTCATGAAGCGGCTCGAAGGACACACGGTGCTCACACTCGCACCAGGACTCGCGCCTGATGATCAGATGACTCATCTCATCATTCACGCTCAGGGACCAGGCAAAGACGTTCCGTCTGTTACCGAGAATGAGAGTTACAAGATCGACATCACGAGTCGCCAGGCCTTACTCACCGCGCCCACAGTTGTCGGCGTAATACGTGGACTCGAAACCCTCCTTCAACTTCTCGACGCAGATCGCCAGGGCTACTTTCTGCCCGGAGTTCAGATCGACGATCGCCCGCGCTTCCCCTGGCGCGGTTTGTTGATCGACGTCGCTCGTCACTACCAGCCGATGGAAGTTCTCAAACGCAATCTCGATGCAATGGCCGCATTGAAGATGAACGTCTTGCACTGGCACCTGACTGAGGACCAGGGTTTTCGTGTTGAGAGCAAGAAGTTTCCAAAGCTGCACCAGCTCGGATCCGACGGCAACTACTTCACGCAGGAACAGGTTAAAGAGATCATCGCCTACGCGCGCGACCGCGGCATTCGTGTTATGCCGGAGTTTGATATTCCAGGGCACGCCACGAGCTGGCTCGTGGGCCATCCGGAACTCGGCAGCGCGCCTGGTCCATACACGATCGAACGGCGCCCGGGAATCTTCGAACCCGCCCTCGATCCAACGCGCGAAGAAGTCTACAAATTCCTCGACACGTTTCTCAGCGAAATGGCTGCACTTTTTCCCGACGAGTACATGCACATCGGCGGCGACGAGAACGAAGGCAAGCAGTGGGACCGCAATCCCGCGATTCAGGCTTTCATGAAGCAGAAAGGGATCAAAGACAACCACGCGCTGCAGGCTTACTTCAACACGCGCCTATTGAAAATACTTCAGAAGAACGGAAAGAAGATGATCGGCTGGGACGAAATTTTCCAACCGGAGTTGCCGAAAGACGTCGTGATTCATTCATGGCGCGGCACCGCAGCGCTCGCCGAAGCCGCGAAGAAAGGCTACGACGGCATTCTTTCCAACGGTTATTACATCGACCTGATGAAACCCGCTTCTGAACACTACACGCCCGATCCGCTTCCGGCAGACACGACGTTGACTTCCGAGCAGGCCAAACACGTGCTCGGTGGTGAAGCAACGATGTGGGCCGAATGGGTCACGCCGGAAACGATCGACTCGCGCATCTGGCCGCGCACTGCCGCGATCGCTGAAAGACTCTGGTCGCCGCGAACTGTTACCGACATCCCCGACATGTATCGCCGGTTGGCAGTGATAAGTATTCAGTTGGAAGAACTGGGGCTGATGCACAAGAAGAACCAGGACATGATGTTGCGAAGGCTCGCGCGCAACGACGATATTGGCCCACTGAAAACGCTTGTCTCTGTGATCGAGCCGGTGAAAGAATACCGGCGTTACCAGCAACGCCCGCAAACAATGCTGAGCCCGCTCACGGGTATGATTGACGCAGCGACGGCGGATGCTGAAGGCGCGCGCAGGTTTTCGTGGATGGTGCAGCAGTTTCTCGACGACGCTCCACGTTATCAACTGTACGAACCGCAGTTGACGAAGATGCTGGCGGAGTGGCAAACGGCTGGAGCCTCGCTTGGACCAGTGATCGATCGATCGCCGTCGCTCAAGGAGATCAAACCGCTTGCGGAGAACCTCACGGAACTCGGTGAGACGGGGATGGAAGCGCTCACTTATTTGAAGCTGCGGATGCCGCCGCCGAGAGAGTGGCGCGATGCGAGTATTATCAAGATCGATGAGGCAGCGAAGCCGCATGGGGCGCTGGAGTTTGTGGTGATTGCGGGTGTGAAGCAACTGGTGCTGGCGGCTGCTGAGCTAAAATGAGCCGCGGATAAACGCGGAAAAGAGCGCGGATTGGGTCCATGAAATCGCTGTTGTTAGTTGTAGCGATGATGGCTCTTGTGCCTGAGTTGATCGGGGATGAGAAGTGTCTGTCGTGTCATCAGGATCAGCGAACGTATTTTGGGACTGCGCATCATCTGACGTCGCAGGCTGCGACTGCCAGCTCAATCGCAGGAAGTTTTGCGGCCGGCAAAAACATTCTCAGAACACAACGTGAACTTCATTACCGGATGGAAGCCAGGAATGGGGGCTTCTTTCAAACTGGTGTGCTTGGAACACCGCCTGATTCAATCTCGATCTCAGAGCGTTTTGATATCGTGATCGGGTCGGGGCGTAAGGGGCAGACTTATCTTTACTGGAATAAGGATGATCAGCTTTTTCAGTTACCTGTTTCGTACTGGACCGAAGTGAAGAGCTGGGTGAATAGTCCGGGGTATGGAGATCGTTCGCTGGATTTCAGCCGGCCCGTCGTGCCGAGATGTTTGGAGTGCCATGCGTCGTTCTTTGAGCCGGTGACGGACGCGGGTGTGGCGAATCGATATCGCCGATCGGGATATGTGCTTGGTGTGTCGTGTGAGAAGTGTCATGGTCCAGGTAAACAACACGCGGAGTTGAATGCGCCGGGCGCGCCGAAGCCTTCGGAACAGGCAATCGTTAACCCTGCGAAACTTCCTCGCGATCGCCAGCTTGCGCTGTGTTCGTTGTGCCATGGCGGAATCGGAATCGCGAAGGCGCCTGCGTTCTCTTACACCGTTGGAAACAGTTTGGAAGATTTTCTTCGGCTGGAGATTCCAAAAGCCAATGAGGCGCTCGACGTTCATGGAAACCAGGTCGCGCTACTGGAGCGAAGCGAGTGCTTCAAACAATCCACGATGACGTGTTCGACTTGTCACGACGTGCACGTACCTCAACGCGAAGCAGCCGGCTTTTCCGAGAAGTGCATGAGTTGTCACAAGCTGGAAAGTTGCGGGCTGTTTCCGAAGCGAGGGCGAAGCATCGCGGGGAAGTGCGTCGATTGCCACCTGCCAAATCAAACTTCGAATGTGATCTTCTCGACCCACGATGGCGTGAGGATCAGGCCGAAGGTCAGAAACCACTGGATCAAAGTTCATCGATAGTAGATCCGTGTAAACCGCCGATCAACGCGAATAGAACACAGATTACAGATCGATTCTCACCTGGCCAAGCCTGTCCCTTCGATCACTTTTATGTACTTGTTTATCGGGGGATTTGTGAGGCGATCTACTTTCCCGCTGGGCCAGCGGATCTCAATGGAGTCAATCTTATTGGCACTGCCCACGCCGAGGATCTCACGCGGATCGTGAGATGAAAGATAACTGCCGCCGCCGATCTTCAGACGCGAGCGTTTCGTCGTTCCGGTTTGCCATGTGATCACCGCACCGACTGCCGCCGGGTTGCTCTTCGTCGCCACAAGCTGCAAACCGATCCAGTTGTTTCGATTACCACCCTGGTTGCGTAACAGCAAAGGCGCTTCGCCGTTGTTTGACGTGAGGACGTCTGAATCGCCGTCGTTATCGAAATCGCCGAGCGCCATGCCGCGGCCGGAGAACATTTTGCTGAACACCGCGCCCGACGTTGCGCTGACGTCCTTGAAAGTGCGACCCGTGTTTTCAAACATCAGCAAAGGCTCTTTGTGCTTAACGCGCGGAATTCTCGACTCGATCATGTCGTCAGGATGGCCGTTGACGAGAAAGAGATCCGGATCGCCGTCGTTGTCGTAGTCGAAGAACTTCAATCCCCAGCCGCTCAGCAACTGCGTCGAAGGCGCGATCTCGCCTGGCTGGTCAGTGAAGATCAACTCTTTTTCGTTGCGATAAAGACTAAAGAATTCGTGATCGATGTTTGCGACAAAAAGATCCTGCCAGCCGTCGCCGTCGTAATCGGCCGCATCCACGCCCATGCCCGATCGCGGCCGCCCGGCTTCACCATAAGCCACGCCCGCCGCCAAACCGATCTCTTCGAATTTTCCCGCGCCTTTGTTGACGAAGAGAAAGTTGGGCATCGTGTCGTTTGCGACGAATAGATCCATCAAGCCGTCGTTGTTTATGTCAGTCGCAACTGCGCCAAACGACTTCCCGGGATGATCGGCAATGCCCGACTCACGACTCACGTCCTTGAAAGTTCCATCACCGTTGTTGTGAAAGAGCCGTGATGGCGTTGGCTTGAAAAGCCGAGGCACGCAGTAGTAACGGCGCTTCAACGTCTCGTCGGTGCAGAGTGGATTTTGCGTCTTGTCGTAAAACACGAAACTCGAGACGAAGAGATCGAGTTTCGCGTCGTTGTTGTAGTCGAAGAACGTCGCGCAGGTGGACCAGCCGGGCGTCGCGACACCGGCTTTATCCGTTACTTCGGTGAACGTGCCGTTGCCGTTGTTGCGGTAGAGAATGTTTTGACCATAGTTGGTTATGTAGAGATCCACATTTCCGTCGCCGTCGTAATCAGCCGCGGCGACGCCCATTCCGAACCTTCCGCCGGCAACGCCGGCTTTGTCCGTGACGTCCGTAAACGTACCGTCGCGGTTGTTCCGATAGAGAGCGTTCTTGAGCGGCGCGGCCGGCGTAAAGAAATCCGATGGTCCACTGTTGACGAAGTAGATGTCCATCCATCCGTCGTTGTCGTAATCGAGGAATGCACAACCGGCGCCGACCGTTTCGGGAAGCTGGCGATCGGGCGATTGAGCGTTGTCGTGGGTCCAGGTGATCTTGCTCGCGGACGGAGAAACTTCTTCAAACGTCACAGGTGTACGCGGCGCAGGCTTTTGCGCCACGAGTATGATCAATGACAAAACAACCCACCTAAACATGACTGCTGATTACACTGATTTTGAAAACGGATTTGATTAGCGTTCTTTCGGGCCTGAGCCGGGAGGGAGGACCACGACGCCTCCGGTCGACGCACCTTTCGCTTTGAGTTTTTCGATGATGCGCAACTCTTCCTGTGCCTTGGCCGGCTCCTTGATGCGCGCGTAGAGCAGCGCAAGGTTGTAATGCGCCGTCGGCTCGTCGGGATCGAGCTTCACCGCCGTCTCAAGCTCCTGCCGCGCACGCACGTAGTTTTTGAGCTTCATGTAGCTCGAGCCGAGCGCGATGCGAGCGTGCGCGTAGTTCGGAAGTTTCTGCACCGCCTTCTCAAACAGCACGATCGCGCGCGCGTCGTCGTTCTGCTCCTGCGCGACGAGCCCGAGATAATAAAAAACTTCGGGTATCGCGACGCCGGGCCGCGCACTCTTCTCCAGCCACAGACGCGCTTCAGCGTATTTCTTCTGATTGAGCAGAACGTAGCCGAGGTGCAACTGCCCTTGAGCGTTGTTTGGCTGAATCTCGAGCAGGCGGCGGAAGAGCTTTTCAGCCTCAAACAGATCGCCTTTTCTGAGCCATGCAATGCCAAGTGCGAGAATGTACTGCGGATCTTTTGGTCGCAACTCGAGTGAACGTTCGAGTGCCGACTTCGCTTCATCGAACATTCCAACCCGCATCGCTTCGAGAGAAAACTTGTAAAGAAACGCGGGCGATTTCGAATCGACGATCAAGGTCCCCACGCGGTTCAGGTAGATCGAGACCTCGCGCATCTCTCCCTTCACGCGTGAGATCTGTGCGAGCCCAAACAACGCGCCGGCATTTTCGAGCCGCCCTTCGAGCGCGACCAGGTAGTTTTCCTCTGCCTTGTCCAGCGTCTTCTTCGCGAGGTATGCGTCGCCCAACGTCACGAGCAGCGACGGTGAAACCGGCCCGGCTGCCTTTTGCTTCTCGATGAAACTGATGCACTCATCGACGCGGCCCGCGGCAAGCAACAGCTCCGCGAGTTTGTCAGCCGCTTCGGCATGTGCGGGTTCGACGGCAAGAACTTCCTTGAGCTGCAGTATCGATTTTTCAGGAGCACGCTTGAGCAGGTAAAGATAAACCAGGTTCATGCGCGCGCCGTTGAACTTCCTGTCATTGCGCACGGCGCGCAAAAACAGTAACTCAGCCTCATTCAATCGACCCTGCTTCGCGCGAATCGTTCCCATGAGATTGAGCGCAACGGGCAAGTCAGGCGTCGCCTGCAAAACACTCGCGAGTTCCTTTTCAGCTTCTGCAATCCGGTTGTCTCTGATAAACGCGGCGATCTGCTCGAACCGCTGGACCACATCCGCAGACTGGGCGAAGATGTGGCCGGCAGAAAGACACACGACCCACAAGACCACGATTCCGATCCGTGTTTTTCGCGTGATTCCGCGGTTATTTGACGAACTCTTTCTCATCCACCTTGCCCTGGCCTTCTTTGATCGTGACGATCCGGTTCACACCAACTCCGCTAATCTTATCAACCGTGCCGCTGGGCCAACGCACCTGAATCGAATCTACTTTCGCCCGTTTCTCGAGGCCGAAGTGCAGACGCAGATCGCTCTGCGACAAGTAACTATCGCCACTGCGCACCTCGTCAACCTGCGTCAAATCTCCCGACACGACCGTCACACGCGCGCCGATGCCGTTGCGGTTACTCTTCACGCCAATCGTCTTCACGAGGATCGAATTGTTTCCATTTCCACCGTCGTTGCGCAACAGTTGCGGTGGTCCATCGAGATCCGCAATCAACAGATCGACGTCGCCGTCGTTATCGATATCGCCAAACGCAACCCCACGACTCGCGCGATTGTCAGTCAAGACCGTTCCAAACTCCGCCGACACTTCAGTGAACGTTCCATCCTTGTTGTTGCGATGCAACAGTCGCGGCTGCTTGTATGCCGGCAACTGCGGATACACGTGACCGTTCGCAACAAAGAGATCGACCCAGCCGTCGTTGTCATAATCAAAAAACTTCGTGCCCCAGCCGACGTGCGGCAAACTTACCGCCGCGACCTTCGCCGCATAAGAGAGATCCGTAAACGAATGCTTGCCGTCGTTATGATAGAGCGTGTTGTATTCGTCGGCGAAATTGGTGATGAACAGGTCGAGTTTGCCGTCCCGATCGTAGTCGCCGACGGTCACTCCCATGCTTCCCTGCTCGCTCCCGTTCTCGTTCACGGCGGTGCCCGAAATAAACCCAACCTCTTCAAACGTGCCGTTGCCTTTGTTTTTGTAATAGAAATTGGGCGTGGAGTCGTTGGCGACGAAGACATCGATGAGCCCGTCTTCGTCGAAGTCGCTGCTGATCACGCCGAGGCCGTAAAAGCCGTTCGGGTCGGTCACGCCCGCTTGTTTTGACACGTCGGTGAAGGTGCCGTTGCCGTTGTTGCGGAAGAGCGAGTCGCCGGCGCCTTTCAATCCTCTTGGACCACACTGAACCGGGATCGACTTGTACTGGCACGTTTTTCCCTGGCCGAACTCAGGAAGGTTGTTGACGTCGAAATCGACGTAGTTGGTGACGAAGAGATCGAGATCGCCGTCGTGATCGTAGTCGACGAAAGAAGCGCCGGTGGACCAGCGTGGATCGCTTACGCCCGCTTTCGCAGTCACGTTGGTAAACGTTCCGTTGCCGTTGTTTTTCAGAAGGTGATCGGGGCCGAGGCAGGTGACGTAAATGTCGTCGAAGCCGTCGTTGTTGTAATCGCCGACGGCGGCGCCCATGCCCCAGCCGATGTCGGTCACGCCGGCTTTGGCGGAGACGTCGGTAAACTTGCCGTTGCCGTCGTTGCGGTAGAGATCGCTCTTGGTTTTTCCTTTGGACTTGACGAGATCGACGGTGAGTGAGTTGACGAGGTAGACGTCGAGATCGTTATCGTTGTCGAAGTCGATGAATGCGACACCGCCGCTCATCGATTCGACAATGTACTTCTTATCGGGCGACGCGACGTGTTTGAAGGTGATGCCCGCTTGTGTGGTGATGTCGGTGAAAGCAATCTTGACGGGCGCGTTTTGTGACGGCACAAACAGCGACAGGATTGACAAGATTGTCGTGATTGACAAGAAGGAATACTGGTTAAGATACAAACCGTCCGACCTCAATTATTGTTGCGAGCCTTTTCCTTCAGATTCTTCGAAATCTCGAGCTGGCTTTCGCCTTCCGCTTTGCGACCGGCGGCGATGTAAGCACGGCCGAGCTGGTAATGAATGTGCGCCTGCTCAGGTTTCAAACGCGCCGCTATCTCGAGACTCTCAACGCTCCCTTTGACATCGCCTTTTTGGAGCAGCGCTTTGCCAAGCTCGTAACGTGCATCGGCGAAGTCGGGATACTCGCGCACAACTTCACGCATCAACGCGATCCCTCGATCCGTCTCCTGCTGGGCCAGCACCACAAACGCCAGGTGATACTTCGCCTGAACGTCATTCGCATTCAGCGCCAGCTCTTTTTCAAACTCACGCGCCGCGTCCTGAAATTTTCCCGCCTTGAGATGAATCACGCCAGTGTAGAAGTGGGCCAGCCGCACGTTCGCATCAAGTGAAAGCGCTGCCTGCAACTCCTCGAGTGCTTTCGCAACGTCGCCACGTTCGTAATGCGCCTGGCTAAACAGAATGTGCAGCTCCGGCGTGTTTGCACCGACGGCAACCATCTGCTCGATCACGCGATTCGCTTCCTCGAGCTTTCCGTCCTTGAGCAACGAGAGCGCAAGCGGATAGTGCAGCGCAGCATTGTCAGGCTTTACTGCGATCACGTCCTTCAACATCGCCGACGCCTTCGCGTATTCGTTCGTCATGAAGTAGCTGAGCCCGAGTAGCTGCTTGATCCCGACGTTTGCGGGATCGATCTTGAGCTCGTTTTCGAGTGCGGGAATCGCTTCCTTGTACGACTCGGCTTTGTAGTGTGCGAGACCGAGGTTGTAATTCAGCCCTTCCTGTTTCGGGTTCCACTTTGCTGCGAGAGCAAACTGTGCCGACGCTTCTCGAAAGTCCTGCTTCTCTGCACGCAGCAACCCGATGCTGTTGTGAGCTGCTGCCACTACCTTGGAGTAATACGTCTCTTCAGTCTTGAGCTTCTCCGCGGTCGCCGGATCGAGTGCAGCGGGTTCGGCAACAATGCCTTCCGCTTTAACGAGTTCCGGTCCCGACTGGTCCGCCGTGTCTTTGCCGCTCATAAAAGCGCCGACCCTCTTCTCGTCCATCTTGAAACCTTTGGATTTGAGGTCAGCGGAGATCTGCAAGTGCTTCTCGCCCTCAGCCGTCCTGCCCACTTTCAACAACGACTGGCCCAGACGGTAATGCGCCGTCGTGACCTGGTAGTCGTTATGCGCGAGCGACGGATTCAGTGCGATAGTTTTTTCGAGTACCTCGATGGCTTCCTTGTGTTTGCCGGCGCCTTGATACGCCTGGGCGAGGTGAAAATAAGGATCGGGATTGTTTGGCTGTTTTTGAGAAGCCTTTTCGAGCAGGGCAATCGCCGGCTCGAACTTCCGTTCCATGATGTAGAGGATGCCGAGATAGAAGTTTGCGAAAAACTCTTCCGGGTTGGCGGCAAGCTCGATCTTAAACTCCTCAATGGCGTCGGGAATTCTCGCCGCTCCGTCCTTATATAAATACGTGAGACCGAGATAGTAGTGAACGCGTGGAAAACTCGGATTGAGTTCGATCGCCTTCTTAAACTCTTCGATCGACTCCGGCAGGAAACCGGTTTCCCGGTAAGCACGGCCGATGAGCACACGAAGCGCCGGGCGATTGCCGAGCCGCTGCACCATTCCGTCGTACAGTTGTTTCGCTTTCGCGACGTCACGGCGTTTCAGAAAAGTGAGACCGAGCGTGTACTCGGCATCGTAATCGCCGGGCGTCAGCTTCAATGTCTCCTGGAGTTCGCGCTCGGCTTTATCAAACTGGCCCATCATGAAGTGGGTCTTGCCGAGCATGTGATGTGCGGCTGCGTTCTGTGCGTTTGCAGCAACGGCACGTTGCAGCGGCTCGATCCCCTTTGCGTACTGCTTCGTGTGGAAGTAAGCAATTGCTAGATCGACCAGGCCTTCAGTCGCTTGCGGCCGTGCGGCCAACGCCGACTCGAGTGCGGTTACTGACGCGGAGTAGTTTCCCTGTGCGGTGTAGATCTTGCCGAGCCGGCGGTAGGCTTCGGCCATGATGATCTTGAATTCGGCTTCTGCAGCAGCATGATTGCCGGCGCGATGATGCGCGTTTGCGGCGTCGTAGTGTTTTCGAAACAGATCAGCCTGAGACTGGAAAACGAGCAGAGATACGAAGAGAGGGAGCGAGGCCAGGCGAAGCCACATCATTACTCAAACCTTGTAACAGGATTACAGGATAAAAAGGGAGACGAAGGGCTGAGTAAAAACTACTCAGCACTTCGTCTCGATTTCCGAACTCTGGGGAGTATATCAGAAGGTAAATTTGATACCGAGTTGAATCTCGCGTGACGGTGCCGTAGATGTCAGCCTGCCAAACGTCCCATTGCGCAGATCCAGGTCATACCCAACGAAATTTGCGTGATTGAGCAGGTTGAAGAACTCCGCTCGGAACTGGAATCCATAACGTTCGCGGAATCTCCAATTCTTCGCCACCGAGAAGTCAACGTTCGTAATCGGCTTGCCTCTTACAGCGCCCTTGCCGAGGGTGCCAAGCTGGCCTGCTGCAGGTACTGCGAACGCCGCCGGGTTCAGGTGCTGTGTCGGATCGCCGGTATCGAGATAGAGAGGCGCCCCCGTATAGTTCGGCCTCTGTCCCACAGCGCTGGCTGTTCCGAGCGTATTCACACCGGTAATCAACTCGATCGGAGTCGCGCCAAAGTACGAAACGATTCCGTTCAGCTGCCAATCACCGAGAGCAAACTCAGCGGCCTTGCCCCAATTCCGGAACGACGGGAGCGCGTAAACCACATTGCTTACAAACGTGTGTCGCCTGTCGAGGTCTGCGTCACCGCGATCGCTGTTGAAGTTGAACGGATCGCTCGTCGTGTTCGTGAACGAGGTCAACGCAACGTCTGAGATCGAGTGTCCCCAGGTGTATGCAACCTGGAATGCAAGACGCTCACTAAAGCGTCGATTGAGCCACAACTGCATCGCATGGTAACTGGAGTTGCCGTTTGATTCGTCAGTCGTGATATTGCCGACGCCAAGGAACCTGCGATTGGCGGCGATGAGCGCGCCCTGGTCCTGCACCTGGCCGGTGACTGGACTGGCAATGCCCATACCCGCGCGGGCAATCTGCAACCTTGCGTCAGCATTGCTGCCATCGCATGCGCTGCCGCGGCAAACCTGGTTCGGTGCAATGTCGTTGCGGTTCACATTACGACGCCAGATGTGCAAGCCGTGATTGCCGATGTAAGAAGCTTCAAGGACCGTATTCGCCATCAGCTCGTGTGAAACGGTCAGGTTCCACTGATAGCTCTCAGGCGGCCTGAAACCCGGATCGACTGCGTTGAAGCCGGCATTTGGGTTTACACCGGCAACGTTGGTGGCCAGGCCTGGATTGATCGTGTCGAGACTGCGACAAGTCGGACAGTTGGCCAACGTGGTGCCTGCGCCATTCCAGCCCGAGCCGGCACTGACGGTCGTGGTCCATGGTGGATTGCCCGTCAGACGAAGCAGGTCTTCGATCACGTTCGAGCGACTCATGTAGCGACCGAAGCCCGCTCTAAGAGCCGTCTTGCCGGTTCCGAAAACGTCCCACGCAACACCAACACGCGGCTGCCAACCTGCCTTGTAGGTATTGACGAGCGAGCGGCCGAATCCCAACTGAATTCCCTCTTCGGCGGTGACCAAACCCGTGTTGAAGTCGATGCCGTTATAGAGACTCGGAATGAAGTTCGAGATGCGATTGTCTTTCTCCCACGCCGGCGGGAACACTGAATAACGAAGTCCCATCGTCAGCGTGACACGCGGACTTATTTTCCACGTATCGTTTGCGTAGAACTCGAAATCGCGCCAGCGACCTTCGGCGATTTCCGTAGTAGCAATCTCAGTGTAGTTAAGGAGAACCGTGTCGCGGAGCAGCAGGTCAGCGATACAGTGACCAGTTTGCTCGCCGCAGCCCTGGATGGTCGCCTGCTGGTTACCACCACCGGCGCCGACGCCCGGCTCATCCTTGTAGTTGTGACTGAAGAGAGCGCCAAACTTCAGGTCGTGATTCCCCGCGACCAGAGAGAAGTCGTCTTTCCAGATGTAGAGATCTTCGCGGTTGGCCCACGGTGCCTGGTGCCAGATGTTTGCGTAACCACCTGCGCCCCAGAACAAGGACGGAATCGAGCCACCGACGTCTCCTTCAGCTTGCGGGAACACGGTCGGGATAGCCGCTGCGATCTCCTGCTCGAGGGCTGCGGTATCCGGCGAAGTGCTGATGATGATGTCGTTGCCGGCGATCGAAAACTGGAATTCATTTACGGCTTTCGACGACAAGGTGTTGGTTAACTTAACTGCAAAGCTGTGGCTGGGCTGGCTCCAGTCGGAAGCAATCGTTGGATACGGAGCATCGCCCCAGAAGTTACCCGACGCGCCCTTGTGGTCCCATTTCTCATTGATGTAACGGACCATCAGGTTCATCTTGTCGGTGATGTTGACGTCACCACGGATGAGATCCTGTCGCGTGTCGATGGGCTGAATCTGCGAAGTGACCCAGTTTGGCGAACCGCTGGCATTCGGATCCGGGAAGATCTTTACGTAAGCCAATCCGCCCGGGCTAAGAAGATTTTGCGGAATGCGATTGCCAGGGAAGCAACCAGGATCGCTCGGGTTCGGACCTGGCGTCGTACACGTCATGCCCGGGCGGTGCGGCAACGGTCCAGTCAACGTACCGCTGAAGTCGCCCATCTTCTCTGCTACTGTCGGAACGTTCGCCGAAAGCACCTGGCCACGACGTTCACGCCGCCACTCTTCCGACCAGAAGAAGAACACTCGGTTCTTCACGATTGGACCACTGAAGTTTCCGCCGAAGTTGTTGTATTCAAGTTTTGGTTTCGGTTGACCAGCGCGGTTAAGGAAGAAGTTGTTGGCGTTGAGAGCGTCGTCGCGATAGAACTCAAACAGAGAACCGTGAAATTCGTTGCTGCCACCCTTCGTGATCAGGTTTACAACTGCGCCCTGCGCCTGGCCAAACTCGGCACTGAAGCTGTTGCGTTCAACACGGAACTCCTGAATCGCATCGACTGACGGAAACACCAGCAACGTGCGATTCGATCCGACGTCCATGTTGTTGACACCGTCGACGGTCCACAGGTTCGCGTTTGACTGGTTGCCGTTGACTGACATGTCAACGCCTGAGTTCAAACCGGTTCCGCGCGTCGCAAAAGCGCCCCCCGCGCCTGCCTGCGTCACGGGCGAAACACCGGGAACCATCAATGCGAGCTGTGCATAGTTGCGACCATTCAACGGCAACTCTGTTACTTGCTTCTCGGAAACGAGACTGCTGACTTCGCCGCTGCGCAACTCAACCGCCGTCTGCTCGCTCGTGACGGTCACGGTCTCAGTCACCTGGCCCACCTGCAGATCGAGATTCACCGTTAAGTTTTCACTAACGTGAAGCTGAACACCGGAGGCGATTGTTTTCTTGAATCCCGCGGGAGCGGTACTGATCGTGTAAACGCCGGCAGGTAAACTCGGAGCACTATAGAAGCCGTCTTCGTTCGCAGTGACCTTGCGCTCAGCGCCGGTCCGCTCTTCGACGATCATGACTTCGGCTTTCGGCACCGCGGCGCCTTGCGGGTCTCTCACCGTGCCGGTGATGTTGCCAGCGGTGCTCGACTGCGCATGTACGCCGACCAGCAAACCAATGCTTAGCAGGAGTAATGACGCCTGCATCCAAGACCTAATCGACATACAACACCTCCTAGTGTTTACACCGAAAATGCGCAAATCACGAATTCATAAAACCGACGGACCCTTGAGAGAACCCTAAGCTAAGTTGTCATTGAGTACTTTGTTGCAGAGGCTAGCAAAAGTTTTTAATACTAATCTAATTCCTTGTCAAGAAAATTTTCGTCTCTGAGTCGCTTACGTGTGAGTTATTTTTTGACAGCCGGACTTTGTTCGCAGAGCCAACAATGAAATGGGAATTAAGTGACGGAAACTGAAGCAAACTTGCTTGCTAAGACCAGGCTGATCGCGCCCATTAATGTCGGTTCGGATCCGAGTGTTGAAGCGATGATGCGAGTCGAAGGCAAGCCACGACACACGGTGCCTTCGACCGTGTTTCGAATGTCTTCAGAGATGACCGGCCACGCGCGCACGATCGGACCACCGACGATCACGGCCTCAGGCGCGAGACCGCGAATCAGGTTGGCGATGCCGATGCCGAGATACTTTGCAGTCTCTTTCAACGCTGCACGTGCGGCGCCGTCGTTACTCAACGCAAGGTCGACCAGCTCGCCAAACGTTATGCTCCCGGCGCCGTTCTGACCGTGCGAGAGATTCCTGTAACGAGCGAGTGCGGAACGCTCCGAAGCAAACGCTTCCCAACATTCACGACTTCCTGATGCACACGCGACGGGCGCGCCCTGCCCGATCGTCATGTGTCCAAACTCACCGGCCGCGCCATTCTCACCACGATACACCTGGCCATCGAAGACGATTCCCGTTCCCACGCCGTCCTCGACGAGCACCAAAATAAAATCTCTTACTTCGCGGATCTCAGGACGTCCAAACCAGAGTTCCGCCTGTGCAGCAGCGTTCGCATCGTTGTCCATCGTCACAGGCAAGTCAGTTGCCGCACTAATCTCGGTGGCGAGCGGAAGGTTTCGCCATTTGAACGTCGGGATAAAGAGTTCTTTACCCTGAGGATCGACTACGCCCGGCAAACTGATTCCGATGCCTTCGATCGTGCCGTTGTTTCGTTTGATCAGTTTGCGTGCGAGATCGATGATCTGTTTCGTGGTCTGTTTGGCGTCGGAACTGGTTTCGAATGTTTCCTGTTCCATGACGCGACCGGCGAGATCGCTGGTTGCGACGATCGTTCGCTTCGTTCCGAGATCCACACCGATCGCGACAGCGTCGGCAGTGCGCAGCGAAAGAAGGATTGGCGGACGCCCGCCGGTTGATTCGCCGCTGACTTCTTCGATCAGCCCGTCAACACGCAACTCCTCGACGATCAGCGATACGGTAGAGCGCTGCAGTGCGGTTTCATGCGCAATCTCGGCGCGTGAAATGGGCCCGCGTTCGCGCACGTAGTTCAACACAATCTGGCGATTGATATCGCGAATCGTGTTCGAGCGCGCCACATTTGCTTTTTTCAGGTCTATTCGTCGCATACGCTAAACGCCGGAGCCGCACGCCCGGGTGGGAAGGAAAACAGAAGGAACGGGGCTAGAACTAATTAGTACATCGCTACGCTTGAGTCAACACCTTTTGTTTGTGCGTTGTCTGCTTTTTATAGCTTTCATCGTCAGGGCGGCGTTATACTGGCGCACACCAAAAAAACCGGGAGGTCTTATATGAAAGACTTGTTCAGTGCGCTAGCCCTCATGATCTTTTTTGCTGCCCCGGCTTTTTCACAGACCCCACCAGCCCACACAAGGCCGTCGAATAGAGTCAATACTGAGCGCGCTCGACAGCAGAGTGAGAGCCGTCGCGAATATCAACTGCGGAACTTCGGCACAGAACCAGGAAAGCCACCGGACCGCAGACAGCTTGAAGCTCTCATGGCTCAAACTGAAGAGGACTTCAACCGGATCTTAACCCTGCACAACGAAATCGCCCGTGCTATTGCCTCGAAAAATGATCTCGATAATAAGTTTGTTTCGGAAGCGACTGGTGAGATCAACAAGCGTGCGAGCCGTGTGCAGTCAAGCCTCGGTTTGGGATTGTCGGATGAAGAACGCACCGCTGAGAAGCCGGAATCATTGGCAAACGTGCCGCCGAAAGACGCATTGATAAAACTCTGCAAGCAGATTCGCGCCTTTGTCACTAATCCAACGATCGAGAACCCAAACACCGTGAATGCAGAGCAACTGACGAAAGCGCGGCACGATCTGGAGAGTGTGATCCGGCTGAGTGACCAGATCAAGAAGGACGCGGATAAACACGGAAACTAACCGCGAATTAACGCTGATCTGCGTTCATCCGCGGAGATTCGCGGCTAAATACGATGGGTTCCTGTGTAGTAGCGCCTTTGCCTTCCTGCACGACAACGAACTGATTGACCTTTATATTCTGTATCGTCTCTTTCTGGTTTCCGGGCCAGGTGATCTCGAGGTTTACCGTCGTTCCCTCCTCCGGTTTTCCCAGTCCGAAAGTTAAAGGCAGTTCAGCCTGCGACACGTAACTCGATCCCGTGCGCACCATCGCAAACAACGTCTTTCCTTTCGACGTTTTCACAACCACTTTCGCGCCGATGCCGTTTCGGTTCGCGCGCGCGCCGATAGTTTTCACGCGCAACAGATCGTTCTGATTGGCGTTGTCGTTTCGCAGCAGGCGTGCTGGTCCATTGTTGGTAGTGACGAGAAGATCCAGGTCGCCGTCGTTATCGATATCGCCATAAGCCGCTCCGCGTCCGACGACGGCGCGATTCAGTGCACGCCCGAGTTTTGTCGTAACTTCCTCAAACTTCTTCCGCCCGCGATTGCGGAAGAGATGCGGCGGCTGCGCGTACTTGACCGTCGGTTGGACCACGCTGATGTCGTCGGAAACGTGCCCGTTCGCGGCGAAGATGTCGAGCAGACCGTCGAGATCGTAGTCGAAGAAGAAGCATGCAAAGGTCAGCGACTGCGCCGACATCTTTCCGATGCCCGATGCCGATGCTTCGTCTGTGAACAAACCGGAGCCGTCGTTGTTATAAAGCGCGATGCTTTCGTTCGTGAAGTTTCCGATCACCACGCTCTGCTTGCCTGAGCCGTCGTAATCGGCCGCATCGACTCCCATTCCCGCGCGAGCCGTGCCCGACTCACTGAACGCAACGCCTGCAACCACGGCGTTGTCAGTAAACGTGCCGTTGCGGTTGTTGCGAAAGAGATTGTTCGGTTCGGTGTCGTTGGCGACGAAGAGATCCATCCAGCCGTCATCGTCGTAATCGAGCAACGCGACACCGAGTGTCTTGCCTGTGGAGGTGTTTAGACCGGATTTTGCGGTGACGTTTTCAAACGTGCCGTTGCCGCGATTGCGATAAAGCGACGGCGGCTGGCCTTTGTACGTTTGAGGCGTGCAGTACGACTTGTTTTTTCCGTCGAGCGAGCAGTGCTGGTCCGTCTGCGGTGTCCACTCGACGTAGTTACCGGTAAACAGATCGAGTTTGCCGTCGTTGTCGAAGTCAAACCATGCCGCGGCGGTTGAGAAACCGGGATCGCCGACACCCGCCCGCGCCGTCACGTCTGTAAACTTTCCACCGGTGTTGCGGAACAGGCGATTTGGACCAACGGCAGTGATGTAGATGTCGTCGTTGCCGTCGTTGTCGTAGTCGGCGACAGCAGCGCCGATGCCATAGATCTCGACGCCGAGGCCCACCTGTTGAGTCACGTCAGTGAAAGTGCCGTCTTTGTTGTTTTTGAAAAGCGCCGGGAAGGATCTGCGTTTCTTGCTGTCGGGCCAGTCCATGGAGTTGACGAGCAGGATGTCCTGCCAGCCATCGTTGTCGTAGTCGATAAAAGCGCAGCCCGAGCCGATGGTTTCCGGAAGATATTTTTTTCCGGCAGCTCCGCTGTTGTGTCTAAAACGAATGCCGGCCTCGGAGGTGATGTCGGTGAATTCGATCGAGCCCGATGGGCGTGGTGGCGTCGGGCTTGGGGATGGGGACGGGACGGCGGCCTGTTCCGCGGTTGCATTTGCGGGTTGTTCGACCGTCGGTTGTTGCTTGCATCCGCCGATCAAAAAGGACGCGGATAGAACGCAGATTAAAAGCGCGGATTTTTTAAATTGTGTGAATCGACTCAAGCCTGTGACCGCCGTGACTCCAACCAGATTTCAATAAGCATCGCTGCTGGTCCAACGAGAAATAGCGCATAGAGTGGCGCGTAGACCACGTGGTTGAGACGCAGCAGCATCTCGACGAACGCCACGATCGCCACCACGATGCACTGCCACTTCTTCGACTTCACCGTCGTCTTCGGATCAGTCACCATGAAGAACACGAAAAGCTGGTACATCGGGCCGGTGATCGGCGCGATCTCAGAGGTCCAGGGATCGCCGGTGATCCAGCTACGCACGATCGCAAAAACAAAGAACGACAGCACGTAGGTCACACTGATGTGAATTCGTTTCGCGCGCCAGATGATCACTGAACCAAGAATCCAGATCACCAGCAGCGGCCAGAGGAAGTTTCCCCATTGAATCGTCAGCGCCGCAACCGTGTCAGGTGCGAGAAACAGCAACACGCAAATTCCGAAGTTTGACGGGTTCCAGAGGTGTCGATCCTTAACGCGCAACACGTACTTCGACATGATCGAAATCACGCTGCACAAAGCAAACGGCCAGAATGCAGGCGAGCGAACCAGAATCCCGACGCTGATGCCGGAGATGTATGCACTCGCGAGATTCAGCCACTTGCCGAAGAAGATTCGGCCGAGCACCAACTCCGTGACGAGTGCGGAAACGATCGCGAGTGCCGTCCTTTCATAACTCTCGAGAATGCCGTAGGCGAAGTGGCCCACGAGCAGAATCGTGGTGATGAAAAGCGGTGGGATGTAGCGATTATCCAAAGAGAGCTTTCGTCGCGCCGTCGCGGGAAACGCCGCCGCGCTTACTGGCTCAATGGTGGATTGGCTCATGCTGATTCCTTGATCTTATACAGTTGGCCGGCCACGGGATTTTCAATCGTCTGGGTCTTTCCCGAAGGCCAGCGAATCTCCGCTTTCTCGATGCGCGGATTCTTGCCAATGCCAAAATGTAAACGTCGCTGATTCTGCGAACAAAAACCACTGCCGCCGGAAACGTTCTGCACCTGCTGGTGCCCGTTCCAGAACAGACGTACTTCAGCTCCGATGGCACTGCGATTACTTGCCGAGCCCTCGAGCTCAAAACTGATCCACTTGTTCTCCGGCGCGACGTTGTTTTTATAAATGAGCAACGGTCCCCGCTGGTTGGCGACAACAACATCCAGCACGCCGCGATTCCACAGATCAACAAGCGCCACGGCGCGTCCGTCAAAAACATCCGTCGCGCCCACAGCCTGCGCTACGTTTACAAACTTGCCCGTGCCGTCGTTCAGCCAAACTCGCTTCTGCTGGTAACCAGATAAACTGCGCCCGTCCATCGCGGGCCAGTGCGCAGCATCGGAGATGATGGTCGAGTTGCCGCCGGCGATCTTCGTGAAGTCGTACCAGTAACTCAGATTACGATCGGCAGAAACGTAACCGTTGACGAGATAGAGATCGAGGCGGCCATCGTTATTGACATCGCCGAACTGGGCCCCGAAACTCCAGCCGCCCATTTCGACGTCCATCTCGCGCGCGAGATTATCGTAGCGGAGCGAGTCGCCGCTCGTGCCGTCGCGCGGGACCCAGAGATTGTTTCCCTGGATCAGAATGCTTTCTTCGGAAATGTTTGAAACGTAGATCGAATACTTGCCGTGATTCAGAACGTCTCCAACAGAGGCGTTCATGCCGCTCTTTGGCGAGAAACCGACGCCAGTTTCCTTGCCCACTTCGCGAAACCTCTTTCCATCGTTGAAGAACAGTTCCGAGATCCCATAATCGTTGGCGATGAAGAGATCCTGATTTCCTGTTCCACGCATGTCGGCAACGATCGCCGCGAGCGCCCATCGACGCGTGTCGATTCCGACTCTCTGACTTACTTCTTCAAACGCGCCGTCGCCCAGATTGCGGAAGAGATACTTGCGCCCGCCGTTCTGCGCATACTCAAAACTCTCCGGCATCATCTTCGTGTCTTTCAAATGCCAGAGATCGACGTCTTCCGGGTAATAACCACCGACAAAAAGATCCAGCCGGCCGTCACGATCGTAGTCAAACCAAACCGCCGTGTTTGCATTCACCCACGAAGGAAATCCCGCCTTGTCGGTCACGCGTGAAAACTTCTGCCCCGCGTCGTTGTGAAAGAGTTCGGGCTTGCCCCACTTGTAGACAAACAGATCTTCGTAGCCGTCGTTGTCGTAGTCGCCCCAGACAGAACCCATCGAAACGCCGGTCCCGACCTGGTTCAGATCCGCGATGCCGAGTTCCGTGGCGACATCTTTAAAGGAGCCGTCTTTGTTGTTTTTGAACAGCGAGTTCTGACTGCCTTCACCGCTGTTTGTGACGTAGAGATCCGACCAGCCATCGCGATCGAAATCGACGACTGAAACAGCCGCACCCATCGACGCCACTTGCGGCATGATGTGATCGAGACGTCGATCGAGCGTCGGCGCCTGGTGAACAAAGTTGATCCCGGAGGTCTTCGCGACTTCTTCGAGGTGAAAACCATACCTGCTCAAAGCCGCAGCCGCGGGCAGTGTGCTGTTTGCACGCTCGCGGCGCGCGGCGAGCCGCTGCCTGACAATCGGTGTCGCTATCAGTGCTACAAAAACGACGACGAGACCGATTCTCGCCAGTTTACGACCACTCATTTCCGCTGTTTCGACCTCATTGCGTTTTGAAAAGTGTCAGGCGTCACGTAACGGGTGTGATAATTCTGCCAGTCTTCCGGAAAACGACGATACACCCATTCGTCTTCGAGCCGGCCTGGCGGAGTTATATATTCGTTTTTGGCGTGATATGGCAAAGGCAGGACCGTTTTTGAAAAAGTCGAGTTGTAGTCTCCGTCCTTGATCCAGCCGTCGCCGGCGACCACGTAATCGCGCACCCAGCCCGCCGGCGGCGCAGGCGGCGCCGCGAAACGAAACGTCATTTCATCGCCCGCATTCATTATCACGTAACGGTCGTCCGCGCGCATCAACAGCTCGCGCACGTCGCCGAACCGCGTGTAGTAGCCAATCAGATCTCGCCAGATCTGTTTCGAGCTGGAGAGACGATTATAGTCTGGTATTTGGGGAGACGAATCGTCCGTTTGGTTGATAACAGAATAACCACGATGATGCAGGTCCGCCGTGTCTGGATTCAAGCGCGTAATCTTCGGCGCGGCGTCTGGAAGACCTGTTGCCCACTCCAGCGAATCCCAGTAAACCTCGAGGGTGGTTCGCAGTCGCAGGCGTCGCGGCGTCCCTGATCTAAACACATTTGTCAGATCAAACAAACAGATCTTGTTGCGGCCGGCGGGAAATCCCAGGTTTGGGCGCACGACTTCCCAGCCGCCTTTGCCGTCGGGAACCTCGAGGCTGAGGGGTTTTGCCTGCACGTTTTCGCCCTGCGTGATCGCGACGTTGATCGAGGAATCAGTCGGGTGCATCCAGCCTGTTCCGATTAACCAGAGCGGTCCGTTTTCCGGTACATCGTTGCCGAGATCGATCTCGACGTAGTGATCGCGTGTGACGCCCTGGTACTTACCGCGGCCGAACGTGTCGAGATACTTTCCGTCAAGAGTGTTTACGATCTGAGTGACGTCGGTGCCGTTGTCGTCTATTGCGCGGGCGATCTTGCGAGGCGTTGAGACGGTGGTGATGGCGAGTTTTGGAGCTGGGATTACGAAACGTTCGTCAACGAAGATCTCTGTGCCTTCGGGATGATCGACGACCATCAGACTGAGATGATCGTAGTAGTAAGTTTCCCAGAGTTCGCCGGTGATTCGAATGTCGTAGTAGCCGTCGCGCGGCGCCAGTTGTTCGCGGCCGATCTTGTACCACTCTTCGGTGGCTTCGACGCGTGCTGTGCCGAGCGTGTTGATGCGCAAGCCGATGGCTGAACCCCACGGCACCGTGTCTTTTACAAACTCCACCTGCTTGCCGTTGTAAGCAAACATGAACGGGCACGAACCTTTCAGGCGTTGTTCGGTGACGATCTCCTGATCGGCTTTGACTTCGAAGTCCGCGCGCACGGTGCCGTTGGGCCATGTGACGCGAATGACGTCGGTGCTTGTTTGTTCGCCGAGGCCGAAGTGCAGCAGCGGGCTTGTGATTGGTTGCTTTTGGACCAGCAAGCCGGAGCGTACTTCCATCTCGCCGCCGATGCCGAAGGAGTTGATACGCTGATCGCCGGTTGCCTGGGCCGCGCGTGGACGAACGACTTGCCAGTGGTAGTTCTTTGTTCCTGAATTGATGGCCTGCTGCGGTGTTCCGTCGCTTGATAGAGCCAAGAGATCCAATCGCCCGTCGCCGTTGACGTCCGTCGTGTCAAACACACGCGCGGAGATCGGAGCGTTTGTTGGGGTGAAGTTTCCTTTGCCGTCGCTTAGCAGAACGATAGCGTTAGTGGATTCTGAAAGGACGAGGTCGAGGCCGCCGTTGTTGTCGAGATCGGCGACACGCAGCACACTTGCGTTGTTGATCCTCGTCACTTCCGAGGTTTCCCAGGTTGCACCGTGGTCCTTATCAGACAAACGCGTGATGGTGCCGTTGTCCGGTACGACTGCTAAATCCAGAACTCCGTCGTTGTTTAAATCCAGAACACTGATTGCACGGATTGATGAACCGATTGGCACGGATCGATTAGTGAATTGTCCCTGGCGCTCGTTGCTGAAGACGTGCAGTTTTGCTGCACCGTCGATGAGGGCTGCGTCGGGATCGCCATCCGCGTCGAGATCGGCCCAGGCGAAGTCTGTTAAGCCTGAGACTGCGGAGAAAGATTGAATGTTGATGAAAGTGCCGTCGCCGTTGTTTCGCAAAACGATCGGAGCGCCTTCAGTCGAACCGAGGACGATGTCGAGATCGCCGTCTGCTTCGATGTCGGCCTTCCACGCGCCGGTGTATTTGCCGTTGAGAATGGTTGGCGGCAGTTTTGTTTCGGAGGTTACGTCTGTAAAGGCGGATGGACTGTTCTGACGAAGCAGACGAACGC
The DNA here is from genome assembly GCA_035761985.1 of Pyrinomonadaceae bacterium. Taxonomy (GTDB): domain Bacteria; phylum Acidobacteriota; class Blastocatellia; order Pyrinomonadales; family Pyrinomonadaceae; genus PSRF01. Next base: position 24,022 of record DASTQB010000016.1, on the reverse strand, counting down.
CACCTTCGCCGGCGAGTACGAGATCAGTCTTGAAATCGTAATTGAAATCAATGGGCAGAATGGAGTTGATGGTTGGCGGCGTATTCGTCGCGCCCGACGGAAAAGGAAAACTCGCGCCACTCGCTAATCGGACCTCGCGGGCAGTGGCCGTAACGATCACCGGCGCCCCCTGACCACTCAGTGAAATCGCTCCAACCCAATCCGTTTTATCTGCGGCCGGATTTATAGGCGCCGGTTTGAACGCGGTGGACAGATCGGGCGCCGCCGTTTCGAAAACAGGCGTTTCCATTTTCAGAAAATGCGTGAAGGGGACAGCTTCCTCGCCCGGCGGAGGCTTGATCACGGCGAGGCTCTGCCGGTATTCGGGAAGTTGGACCAGGACGTTCTTCAGAAACGCGGTGCGAGTGGCGGCGGCGGGCATGTCGCCGCTGTTTGCCGCGTCAAGAACCGGAGTGAGCCTGTCTTTGATGTCCTGCGGCCAGGCGGACGAACGCGCCGAGATCTTCGTTAGAGTTGATTTGAGTGTTTCCGCATCGCCGCGCTTTGCTGATGCGCGGGCGAGTTCGAGAAGTGCCGCGAGGTTGTCAGGTTGAGCAGCCAGAATCTTCTGGAGCAACTGTTGCACTTCGTCTGCTGCTTTTTCATCACCCTGGCGTTCGACTTCTTCGGCGAGTTTGTAAGTGGCGATCAGGTTACGCTGGTCCAACTCAACCGCTCGGCGCAGCTCTTTGATAGCTTCGGCGTTGTTTCCGCGACTGCTTTCAAGGAGACCGAGCAGGTAATGAATGTCGCTGTTGTCAGGCGCGAGATCGCGTGCGCGTTGCAGTCGCTCGGCGGCAGTGTCGTAGTTTCGCTGGCGTAGTGCGAGCAGGCCCCAGTTGGCCCAGCCGGCAGGCTCTGACGGTGCGAGTTGCGTAAGTTGGGCCAACTTCGCTTCGGCCTGGACGTCGTGGCCCACCTCGAGCGCCGCGAGGCCGATGTAAAACGTGCGGACGATTTCGTTGTATTGCGGAGAAGATTTCGCCGGGAGATCCGTGGACGTGCGGCAGCCGCCAAACGCACAAATAACCGCGAGCAGAATAGTGATCCAAGTTGTTTTCATCGTCTTATAGGACATATAGGTCATATACGACCTATAAGCTTCGCTTTTGCACCTTTGCGCCTTTGCGGAAAACTCCGCACAATGTAGCACATGAGCCGATTTAAAACTTGCCTCCTGCTGCTGGGGCTCTCGCTCAGCGTATTAACCATTTCAGCTCACCGGCAAAACGAACCCGCGAAACCAAACGCACGAGAAAATGCATATCGCGCCAATAATATTGGCGTCGCGTTGCTCGAGCAGTTCAAGCATAAAGAAGCTGCTGATTCGTTCCGGCGCGCGTTGCAGTTGCAGCCTGACCTGGCGCTGGCGCGCATCAACCTCGGTATCGCGCTTTTCAACGTGCCCGATCTGCCTGCCGCGCAGAAGGAGTTGCAGGCGGCGAGTGCGATTGCGCCTTCCGCGCCGCAGCCGCCGTATCTTCTCGGCTTGCTGGCTAAAACTCAGAACCGGCCGGAGGAAGCAATCGCGGCATTTCAGAAAGTGCTGCGCATCGATCCGAATGACGTCGGCGCAAACGTTAACCTGGGCCAACTTTACGCGCAGCAGCGAAAATACCCGGAAGCGATCGCGGTGCTTCGCACTGCAATCGCTGCCGAACCTTACAACGCAACCGCGCTCTACAATCTCGGGACTGCGTTGATGCGCGCCGGGCAGAGAGAGGAAGGGCAGAAGGTCATCGCGCAGTTTCAGGAGTTGCGCCAGCGCGGCACTGGAACAACGCTCGGAACAAACTATCTCGAACAGGGCCGCTATGCCGAAGCGATCGCCTCAACGGGCGCGGAGCCAGATCTAGTCGATAAACGCACACCGGAAGTTGTCTTTACTGATGTGACCGCAACCGTGCTGCCGGCGGGCAATTGGCCGGCCGATGTACAGCCGAGCGGCGGTGCGGCATTACTCTTTGATTACGATCTTGACGGCGACCTCGACTTACTCGAAGTGGCAGGCAATCGCCAGCGCCTTGCACGCAACGATGCGGGTAAGTTTACGGATGTAACAGCACAGTCAAGCGGGCTTTCGAAGGAATCGACGGGCGCGGGCTTGGCGGCGGTCGCCGGCGATTACGACAACGATGGCCGGCCCGATCTGTTTGTTGTTCGTGCAGGCAGCAGCACGCTTTACCACAACGATGGTAACGGAAGTTTTTCAGACGTAACTGCCGCTGCAAAAATTCCGGCTGTGCCTTTCGCCGCAAGATCAACGGCGTTCGCCGATGTGGACCATGATGGCGATCTCGATATCGTCATCGCTGGTGAAGGTCATCTGCTGTTGCGAAACAACGGCGACCGCACGTTTACCGATCAAACCACGGCCGCCAAGCTCGCGGAAAAAGTTTCTGCGCGTGCGATCGTGCCCACAGATTTCGACAACCGTCGCGACGTCGATCTGCTGATCGCTTCGAACGAAAAGGTCTCCCTCTGGCGCAACATGCGTGACGGCACGTTTCGCGACGTGGCTACAGACGTTGGACTTACGACTAAAGGCGCGAGCGCAGTCGCCGCTGGCGATATAAATAAGGACGGCTTCACCGACTTTTATTTCTCGAGCGGTGCTTTCGCGATCAGCAACGGGAAAGAACGTTTTCAGATCACGCAGGGTCCCGCAGGTAGTGATGCTTCACAACTCTTCGACTACGACAACGACGGCTTACTCGATCTGATCTCGATCGCGGAGAGCGGTGTGAAGGTGTTGCGCAACACCGGCGACTCGTGGATAGACGTCAGCGAGACAGCAACGTCCAAGCTCGCAAGCGGTACGGGCACACGTGTGCTCGCGTCGGGAGATCTCGACGGCGACGGTGATACGGATCTCGTCTTCGGAGTTCCGGGTGGAGGGTTGAAAGTCGCGCGTAACGACGGCGGCAACACGAATCGTTCGCTGCGCGTCGGTCTCGCGGGTAAGGTGAGTAACCGCAGCGCCGTCGGTTCAAAGATTGAGATGCGCGCCGGCAGTCTCGCCCAGAAACTCGAAACGTATTCTGCTTCGCCTGCTCCTGCGCCCGCGGATGTTCTATTCGGTTTAGGAAAGCGCACGACGGTCGATGCGGTGCGTGTGCTCTGGCCCGCCGGAATTCTTCAGGCTGAAACAGAGTTTGCGAATCCGGATAAGTCACTCGTGACGCTGTCGCTCACGGAACTCGATCGCAAACCTTCGTCGTGTCCTTATCTATATGTTTGGAACGGCGAACGGTTCGAGTTTGTCACCGACTTCATGGGTGGCGGTGAGACGGGCCATCTCGATGCGCCCGGGATTTTCAACACGCCCGATCCGGATGAGTACGTTCGCATCCGTGGCGATCAGCTTCGCGAGCGCGACGGGCGTTACGAGTTGCGTGTGACCAACGAGTTAGAGGAAGCGTTGTTTGTCGATCGCGTGCAGTTGGTTGCCGTGGCGCATCCACAGAACGTGGAAGTTTATCCGAATGAAGGACTTACGGTGCCGCCGAGGCCGTTCAAACTCTTCACGACGCGCAATGCGCGCGTGCCGCTTGCGGCAGTCGATGAGCACGGTCACGACGTGCTTCCGCGGATTGCGCGGATGGACCGCGAATATCCGGACGATTTCAAGCTGCAGCCGATACGCGGATATGCGGAGGAGCATGAGTTGATTTTGAAACTCCAGCCGGATCTGCATGGGCGTGTGTTGTTGTTGCTGACTGGTTGGACCGATTACGCATGGTCCAGTGACAACCTCGCGGCGTCGCAGAGTGGAAAGAGTTTGCAGTTGCCCGCGTTGCAAGTGAAGGACAAGCGTGGAAAGTGGAAGACTGTTATTGAGAATGTTGGGATTCCGGTTGGACGCCCGCAAACTGTCGTTGCCGATCTGACGGGGAAGTTTTTGAGTGCGAGTCGTGAGGTGCGCATCGTGACGAACATGCGGATCTACTGGGACCAGATCCTTGTCGATAATTCGCCCGGAGATTTTCCTGTACGGGTGACGCGGCTCGATCCGTCTGTTGCAGATCTGCGGTGGCGTGGTTTTTCTCATGAGTACGCGCCTGAAGGGCGGCAGCCGATGATTTACGACTACAAAAAAGTATCGTTCACGTCGCCGTGGAAAGTGATGACCGGGCGTTACACGCGCGAGGGTGACGTGCGCGAATTGTTGCTCGAGTCGGACGACATGTTTGTGATCTCGAGGCCGGGTGATGAGCTGATACTGTCGTTTGCAGCGAACAAACTGCCGCCGCTGCCGAAGGGCTGGACGCGGACGTTCCTGTTTTATGGTGATGGGTTTAGTAAGGAGATGGATATCAACTCGGCGAGCCCCGATCACGTGGGACCACTTCCGCAACGATATCCGATGACTGAAAAGAAACTAAGATACATGGAGACATACAACACGCGCGTCGTCACTTCACCTATCCCTGACAGGATTTCAGGATTGATAAGATTTACAAGATCAAACGGGGTGAGTGAATGAGCAGCAATCGTGTCAATCAGGAAAATCATGTAAATCCTGTCAGGTATGCCGTAGCAGCATGCCAGACAGACAACGCGAACCCGCTCGACCGCAAAGCTATGCGATCAAACACCGATCGCATGCTCTCCATGATCGACTCCGCCGTCGCAGGCGCGGCTCCGTTTCTCCCTGTCCGTCTCGTCGTGTTCCCGGAGTTTGCACACTCGGCGCCCGTCTTCCCCACGGCCGCCGAGCTCATCGACAAGCTCGCCATCCAGATCCCGAACGAACACACTGAGCGCCTGCAACAAAAAGCCAAAGAGCACGACATTTACATTCAAAGCGGTTCGATGCTCGAGGTCGATCCGAAATGGCCCGGCCACGTCTTCAACACCACGTGCCTCATTGGTCCACACGGCGTTCTGTACAAGTATCGTAAAGTGAATACGTGGATCCCGTACGAGGTCCATACCAGCCCACACGATCTCCCGGGTTACGACGAACCACTGTTCCCTGTCGCCGACACACCGATCGGCCGGCTCGGTTGCGCGATCTGTTACGACTGGCTTTTTCCCGAAGCGATGAGACAGTTAACTGCAAACGGCGCGGAGGTGTTGATTCGCGTTTCAGCCTACATGGATCCGTGGGGTGCGACAGAACCGATGGCGTGGTGGACGATCGTCAATCGTTGTCGCGCACTCGAAAACACGGCGTACGTCGTCGCGGCAAACCAGGGTGCGAGCTTGAAACACTATCCACCGTACTCATGGCCCGGCGGCAGTCAGGTCGTCGATTTCGATGGACGTCTCCTCGCCGAAGCGTCTCCTGGTCCAGGCGAAAGGATCGTCGTCGCGCCTATCGATATCACAGCCCTGCGACATGAGCGTGCAGTGCGGCGAGGTCATCACATGCTCGCGCACCTGCGCACCGAAGCTTATCCGGTGTATCAACGTCACCAGTATCCGCCGGCACTAGAATCTGAGCAGTTGAGTTATGAGAGAAACAATCGTCTGATCGACGAGGCTAAATCAAACCTTGAGGAAAATCTTCTGTCGATAAAGGATCCACATCAGTCCCAGCCAGACCAGGACAAACGAGATCGCAAACGCGAGTGAAGCATTGATCGGCGAAGCCCATGAGGCAAACACGTTCTGGTAAATCCACGTGCCGAGCGTTGTCCCACCCACTCTAATCTCGCCGAGCAACGAAGCCATCAGTCCCGCGCCGACGTACAGCGCGATCGCATTCAGGCCAAAGACCTCGAACGGCTTGGCCCAGCGTCGATAACCCTTGATGTCGATGAGCCAGTAACAGAGTGCGAGAAACTGCAGCGCCAGCCCGCCTGTAAACAGCACGTACGAACTGGTCCATAAAGCCTTGTTGATCGGAAAGAACGAGTTCCATGCCCATCCGACGGCAACACACACCGCACCCACGACAAACATTCCCGCAGCCTTTTCGATGCGCGACTTCTCCGTCCGCAGCCAGCTACCAGTGAGCACGCCCATCAACGTCGTCACGATCGCGGGTATCGTGCTCAGAATCCCTTCCGGATCGTAAACCTTCCCCAGCGACCAAACGTGCTTGCCCAGTACGACCCTATCGACGTACGAAGGCAAACTTCCTTCTTTGCTCAAATCGTAAGCGGCAAAACCCGGCGCAGGGATAAACTTCAGCATCAACCAGTAACCAACGAGCAGGCACACCGCGATTGCGATCTGTGTTTTGACTTTCGTGTTGAGGAAAATGATCGATGCAAAGAAATAGCATACTGCGATGCGTTGCAACACGCCGGGAATGCGATATTCTGCGAGTGAAAAATACGGAAACCCGTTGAGAAACAGGCCAATCGCGAAGATGATCAAAGTACGTTTGACGATTTTGACGTAGAGGTCGCGCGTGCTGCGGCCGCTCTCCAGCCGGTTAGCAAAGGCAAGCGGGATGGCGATGCCGACGATGAAAAGGAAAAAAGGAAACACGAGATCCGTGGGCGTCCAGCCGTGCCAGGTGGCATGTTGCAGTGGTCCATAGACGTGTTCCCACGTGCCGGGATTGTTTACCAGGATCATTCCGGCAATCGTGATTCCGCGAAAGACGTCGAGCGAAACGAGCCGGTTGCTTTCCGAAGGAATTGAAGATGCTGGCATCGGCGGCGCATTCTAGCACAACCGCATTTAGACAAGAGGAAGATTATGGTTAAGAAAGTTGTACCGATGATTCACGTGCCCGACGTGCGTGCGGCTGTTGAGTGGTATAAGGAGTTAGGGTTCAAAGTTGTTGCCACTTACGGCGACGAACCCGGCGGCGAGTTGAGCTTCGGCATGGTCTCGTTCGGCGACACTGAGGTGATGTTCAACGAGGGCGGCGAACCGAGCACGAAGTACCGTCGCGAGGTGGATCTGTATGTTTACACCGACGACGTTGACGATCTGTATGAGCGTCTTAAAGATCGAGTCGACGTAGTCGAACCACCACACGACACGTTTTACGGAGCCCACGAACTAATCATTCGCGACCTCAACCGGTTCTGGATCACGTTCGGGCAGGACACCGCTCCTACACCGACTTAACAGAAATCAACACTTGATCTAAAGCTCGTAAAGTGGGACAGGTAAGAAGGCCAGGGATGACGCGGATCTGTGTAAGTCGGATTCTCACAGATCCGTACTATCCTTGTTTGGTTTTTGATTTTCGCTTGCCAGCGCGTTCGTATTCGGTAATGGCCTGGGCCTCGGCTACGAGCGCGCTGCGAAAACTCCCAAGCACCTTCAAAAGAAGATCGAGCTTTCGCAAACTCTCACGCCGCGCGCGAACAGTCCCGAGAAAGAACTCGAGCTGAATACGCCGCCGACAATCAGCAATCGTCAGCATGTAATGGCCCCACTTGTACTCACCACCGCGACTCGATTCAACTTCCGCGAGTATGTAAGAAGTATGGCCAGACGATACTGACGCGAGAAACATTCGTTTTCGAAGTAGGAATTTGTTCATGTGAGGTAAAACTCAGTCATTGAAATTTTTAGCCGCGCGCGTATAATACGCAGGCCCAACCTCCTTGTCAACGATATTAGTTAAATGTCGTCCTCATATAGGATGGAAAAGAGGAATAGGAATGGAACTGCTCGACCACGTCGCAGCTCGGATCAAAGATCTGCGCGTTAGCTACAACAACGGCGAAGGACTCTCACAGGAATCACTCGCCATCCATTTGAAGGTTGCACCAAATACGATCTCCAGATGGGAAACCGGAACTTATCGTCCGAGCCTCAAAGACCTCGAACGTATCTCACGCTTCTTCGGCGTCTCGATCATGTCGTTCTTACCGGATGAGCTGGTCGACGAAGACGAAGATGAAAACCTCAAAGCCCTCTTGCGCACCGCCAGGCAGTTGCATCCTGCGGACCTTGAAGAGTTGAGGAAGTACGCAGAGTTTCGCAGGGCTCGCAGTATTTACCAGGGGAAAACTCGACCCCAGCCCGGTCGAAAAGGGGGAAAACACAAGTGAATACTCAAAGATATTACGAAGACCTCAAACAACTTGCGCGGCAGGTGCGGGCCGAACACGGCCTCTCGTCGCCGCGCGTTCTCCCCAGCGATCTCATGCGCATCTACACTAAAAACGGCATCGTCGTCGACGAATGGCCTTATAGATTCAGACATCTGCGCGGGGCGTTCATCAACGATCATCTCGGGATGACCGTCATGCTCGTCAAGGGCCTGCCGCGCGACCCGATGGTTTTCACGATGGCGCATGAGCTCAAACACTTCTTTCGCGATCGAGATCTCGGAATCTCGTATTGCGATCAATCGAACCTGAATAAAAGTCTCGAGGTAGGTGCTGAGATTTTCGCCGCGGAGCTTATCTTTCCTGATCGCGATTTTGTCAGGCACATGGAAGCGATGAGAATCCGGCGAGATCAGTGTTTGCCAAAAAATTTGGTCCAGCTAAAGCGCAAGACAGGAACGACGCTCAGTTACGCCGGTCTCGCCATCAAGGCTGAACGACTCGGCTTCGCACCTGCGCACTCTTTAACGACAATAAAGACCTGGCGCAGGTTTGAAGCGATTTATTGAAACGACACAGCGGCCGCAAAAGTAGCGCAAACCTCACGCGAAATTCGTGTGTTTCTGCGCTTCTTTGCGGCCCAACTGTCTCGTTGCGAGGGGTCTGAAGATCGGAGTTACCTGCCCGCGTACGCGCGCTTCCCTGAATGGGATCGAAACGGCCGGCGGCGCGGGTGACTCTCGGTGTGAGATCAGGCGGAGCAACTCACCGCGCCTCTCAGCATGACAACAGAAAAACTTTCCGCGGTGCTCAATCAAGTATATCGGGCGGTCAAACTCAGACCATGAGCCACTCGCAACCGTCTTAACTTTCTGGTCTAGCTGAAGCAAACTCCCCGGTGGTAGTAGTGGCCACATCATGCGGTCAGACAACCCGACGAGCACGAGTGGTCCACGATCCCAGTCAACGTCGAGCATCAGTAACAGCGGGATGTTGGACCAGGCACCGAGGAGGCGACGCATGGCGCTCGCCGGGTCTTGAAGTACGCTGGTCAATTCTCTTTTATCCATGCTGGCAAATCACGCGTGCATGCGCGCGAGCACAGTGGCGGCATTGCCGCACTCCGGAATGCATCAGTTCGCCCGCAGTAGAGCCTCCCGGAATCCGCCGTTGGCGGCGCTTTGTTCGCGCGCTTACCGCGCCCTTCGGAGAACCTAACAAGAAGGAACTGCAGCTTAGCTGAACGCCAAAGCCTCTCGCACTCAACCTGTACATTTTTCCGAGATTCCGAACACTTGTTAGAAACCTAAAGAGAACGGCGGTAATTTCAAGGAGATCTCTGCGACGTCGGGGCTTTTGTCCCTTAAACCGGAAAACTGTTTGACATCCTTTAATTGTCGGAATAATATCCGCCGCATTATCGTTCCCGAATGCTGATCGGAAAATCCTGGCGACCCCTCAGGATCGTTTTCATTTCAATTTGAACTTATTACTGAGTGACTCGGATTCATATGGCGTGTGCGAGTTGTTGAGTCACGCGCATCTTAACATGTCATTAGGTCATCATTTCACCAGGAGATTAGGAACTATGGCAGTTTGCGGTGATCTGACGCTTGGGTTACCTCATCGTGCGGGCAACGATCACTGCGTTTGACAGAGTGCGCGTGTCGCTCAATGGAGCGATGCAGAGCAGGCGGTAGCCTCTGTCAAAAAACACAAGATTTCCAATAAGACTCGATCAACGCGTTCTACTCCCAAGTGAGCGATTGCGTAACCCTGAAGCTGTGCGTGGTCGCGGCTATATCTCAAGTATTTTCTTCACTTTACATGAAAAATTCTCTTTCAGATCCGCCTCGGAAAACACACTTGTATATATGTAATTAGAAACGGTTTCCTCCGGATGACGGAAGCGACGTTTCGACTTGAAGACGGGTCGTACAAGGTTCGACCGAAACGGGTTCGGTCCAGAAGCCCCAACGGGACTAATCCAGAAAGCGCCCAGAGACGAAATGCTGGATCAGCGCCGAGTGGCGACACAACCAGATGACGAACGCGAACGGTTATTTACCGATCGTTATGAAGATCTGTTCGCGTTCGCGATGCGCCTGACGGAACGTCGACGCGATCTCGCCGAAGATTTAGTGCAAGACGCGTTCGTCCAGTTTGTCCTGGGCCGCACCCGGCTCGAAGAGATTCAAAATATTGACGGCTATTTGAAGACGATGTTGCGCTTCATGAATATCTCGAGGATGAATCGGTCGGCGCAACTCCTGCATGATGAATCGGCGCTCTCTGTTGCCGACTACGACTCATGTCGTCTCGGCTGGACGGCGGTTGAGCCCTCGCGCCGCATGCAGGCGTCAGAAGAGTTACACCAGATTTGCACCTACGCATGCTCCCGGAAGGAATCCTCAAAAGCAGGAAGCGTACTCATCCTGCGCTTCTTCCACGATTTTTTTCCCACCGAGATCGCCCGCATCCTAAACAGCTCCCGGCAATGCGTGGATCAATGGCAGAAACTAGCGCGTCGTGAGGCGAAGCTATTCATGAACAAACCCGGACGGCTCAGGTTTGTAAACGGTAAAGCTCCCTTGGCACGAGGCCAGCTCAAGTATCTGAGGCCCGAACGTGATCTCATGGTTGAGCTCAGGCAGATGATCTTCAACTCGCGCAACGGCGAGTGCTTAACCCATGAAGAACTGGAAGAAGCATATTCAGACAAGCAAGTCGATCCACTCACAACTGCAAAGCTGGCGCACATTGTGAGCTGTCGCCTTTGTCTCGATGTTGTGAACACCCTTCTGGGGCTGCCTCTTCTTGATCAGCGTTACCAGGTTGAACCGAAAGAACCGCCGGACGATGTTACTGGTGGTGGAGGAGCGTCCGGTGATGGCGGCTCCGGCCAGTTGCCGCAGAGATTCGAGCGTCGCCTGCGTGCAACGCGTGAGCACAAACCGCAGGAGCTTCGTATCGCGGTCAACGGTTTTCTGGTGAGTTCGCTGAAGGTTACTTCTGATCTGAATGAGTTGAATCTCAACCTGATGGCTGGCGACGCGGTCCAGTTTGTCGAGATCATGAGCGAGCAGGGTGTGCAGTTGCTCTTCTTCAGTATCGACAAGCATCGACCACGACGTGAGCAATGGGCGTCGGTCGAGCTCAGCGAAGAAAGATTGTTGCAGGCTTCTTTCCGCGACGAGTACGGCGCGAGTCTTCACGTCGTGTACAAGGATCCACTTCCCGTTGACGCGTCAGCCAACGTAGAAAACCCGAACGCTTTGTCCTCACCCCTGTTTATTGTTCCGAGCACACAATCTGACTTGGAAAGAACAAGTCAGGAAGGGCGGCTTGCCTCCGCTGCCGGCCACGAGCGGGGCCTTCCTGGCTTGTTCGCGTCTTTTCGCGCGCGGACCATGCAGCTGCTTCGTAATGCCAGACGTGCGCTGGCAGCAGACGATTTGCCGGAGTTCTCTGGTCTGTTTAGCCAACCGGATCGCGTGCGCTTCTGGCAGCGTCCTGGTTTAGTGGCGGTGCTGGTTTCCGCCGCGATTGTTGCCGGGTTCCTGCTCTACAGAGGGAGCATGTCGCCGGCGCCGAGTGCGACCGCACTGCTGGAGAGAGCGGGCGCTGCCGAACAGATCATTCATCAGAGCAAAGATAAAGTCAGCCATCGCTCTATTCGTTTCGAAGAACGTCGCGGCGCGAATGGACCGTTAGTCGCAGAACGAAAGATCGAGACGTGGGAGAATGGCGCGGCAGGCAACCGTGCGCAAAGACTTTACGACAGTTCAAACCAACTGATCGCCGGTGCATGGCAGAAACCGGACGGCCTTCGCACGGTCTATCATCACGGATCGAAACCACAGTCACAGCCTGTCGCAACGCCTGACAGTCTGCTGCTGAACCTTGAAGACATCTGGCAACTGGAGCCTTCAGCGCTGACGTTCAGCTCGCTGATCGTAGAACCAGCGCTCGCCCAGGTGAGTGAAACGTCTACAACTTATGTTCTCAGTTACGAAGGAGTGAGAACGATCGGCGCCAGCCGTCTTTCGAGAGCCACGCTCGTCCTGAGCAAAACGGATCTTCACCCAATCGAACAGGTTTTGGTGGTCGAACGTGGCGGTGCAATACGCGAATACCGGTTCGTCGAAGCAGGTTTCGAGTTGCTGCCTGTGAGTGCCGCAGCACCGTCTGTTTTCGAAATCGAGCCGGAACTGACAGGAGGGGCCGGGATTACTGGCAGGCCCGGCGAATGGGCGCGTCGGGACCTCACCTCTAGCCGTGTCCCTCCGTCGCCCGGCACGTCGGCACCACCCCCAGCTTCAGCAGAGCTGGAAGTCGACGTTGCATACTTGCTTAATCTGGCCAAGGCCGACCGGAATGAGCAAGTAGCCCTCACGCGCAGCGCAGGTGGGTCACTGCGCGTCGAGGGAGTGGTGGAGAGTGAGCAACGAAGAGACGAGTTCTTACAAGTACTCGCACCAGTGAGAAACAACCCTGCTGTGCAGATCGAGATCCGCACAATCAGCGAAGCATCTCGATCTGTGGTGGTGGTAAATCCCAACGCAGCGGAAACAGATCAGCCCGAGCCCACGGCAGACACGGTTGCGGCCGACGAGGAGCTTCGGGCGTACTTCAACAGACAAAATCCCGGTGGTCCGGTTGACGACGCAATCCGATCTTATTCATCGCGAATGGTGAACCGCGGTTATCGAGCGTTGTTTCACGCTGTCGAGCTGAAGCGGCTCGTCGATCGGTTTGCGGGCGTTGATATGCGCACGGTGGCCCCGGATGCGAGGGCCAAGTGGTTGAAGATGCTGCACGAGCACGCGCGCGCCTTTGAACGCGAAACGGCCGTGCTTCGACAAGAGATTCAACCGGTATTTTTTGCGGGATCGTCGGTGCAGGCAGCGGAAGCAACAACGATTGAAAACGACGGCGAACTGGCGCGTTCGGCAGATCGTCTCCACCAGTTTGCGCTTGCTAACAATCACGCCATCCGCTCGGCCTTCACGATCTCGAAACAGAGTTCTGCGGTAGCGATCAAATCGGCGACGTTCTGGCAATCGATGCAACGAGCCGAACAGTTGGCCGGGAGGATCGCGCAGTATCAAGCTCCATACTGATTGCTCTTACACAAAAGTGAAGCGTTTTGCTCCGAGACTTTGCGTTTCAGTAGCTTGAAGTGTGTGTGTTCGGCGACCCAGATCGCTGTGCAGACATACAAAAATTAATTACAGGAGAACCTCCAAATGCCCAGATTCCCGAACGTGTGTTCGTCTGCCTTCCATCATCTTCGCAAGGCATCGGCGATCAGAAAGTTTCCTCTTTACAGGTGTTTGCCAGTTTGCCTGCTGTTCGTTTCCTTCCTCACAAACGTGCATGCACAGAGCTCAACGGCAACACTCAGCGGCATCGTGATCGATCAAACTGGCGCGGTGATTCCGGGCGTGAAGATCGCCGTGATCAGTATCGCGCAGGGGTTCCAACGCAATGCGACGACCAACGACGAGGGTATCTTCATCGTGGGCCAGTTGCCGCCTGGCAGTTACACGGTGAAAGCCGAGCACGACGGGTTCACGCCGGCTGAAGTGCGAGACGTGATCCTCAATGTCAACGATCAGAAAACGATCAAGGTCTACTTGAAAGTCGGGAACGTAAGTCAGACCGTGGAGATCGTGGATGGCTCGAGTTTGATCGACGATTCTGCGGCAGTAGGGACCGTGGTCGATCGACGTTTTGTTTCGAACCTGCCGTTGAACGGTCGAAGCTTTCAATCGTTGATTGCGCTCACACCGGGTGTCGTGCTGACCAAAGCGAGCGCCGACAATCCAGGGCAGTTCAGTGTTAACGGGCAACGTGGTAACGCGAACTACTTCATGGTCGACGGCGTCGGCGCAAACATCTCCGTCACACGAAACATCAACGTCAGCCAGACTCTCGGAGGGTCGCTGCCGGGCCTCACTGCGCAAGGTGGAACAAACAGTCTTGTCTCCGTCGATGCGTTACAGGAGTTCAAGGTGCTGACTTCGACTTATGCGCCGGAGTTCGGACGTTCACCCGGCGGGCAGATCTCGATCATCACTCGTTCCGGAACAAATGATTTTCACGGCACTCTCTTCGACTACTTCCGCAACGACGTATTTGACGCGAACGACTGGTTTGCAAACGCAACACGCCAGCCTAAACCGAAAGAGCGGCAAAACGATTTTGGCGGCGTGCTTGGTGGACCTGTGCTTCTGCCGCGTTTTGGCGAGGGTGGCCGGCAGCCGTGGTACGACGGGCACAACCGCACGTTCTTCTTCTTCTCGTATGAAGGATTACGACTGCGCCAGCCGCAGGTAGTCGCGAATTCGGAAGTGCCGTCGTTGAGCCTGCGACAAACCGCAGTCGCGCGCATGCAGCCTTTTCTCAACGCGTTCCCGATCCCGAATGGAGCGGATCTTGGAAATGGCCTGGCCCATTTCTCTGCGAGTTTTTCCAACCCGTCGCGCCTGGATGCGACGAGCATTCGCATCGATCACACGGTCAACGAGAAGCTGAGTTTCTTCGCAAGGTATAACGACTCGCCTTCGCAGGTCATCACGCGCGGCACCGGAACTGGCCTGAGTAGCCCAACAACTGCGAATGTGAACACGAAGACCCTAACCGGCTCGATGACGTTTGTGTTGAACGCACAAACCACTAACGATCTCAGAGCCAACTACAGCCGGGTGCTCGGCGAGACCCACAATACGCCTGACAGTTTCGGAGGAGCAGTGCCGCTCACCGCGTCTCAGGTGTTGCCGCCGTTTGCTGATCCCGCAAATTCGTTCTTTGCTCTGTTAGTCAATTTCTCTCCAACGGTCAGCATCGGAAAAACGGCGTCGAGCCTGCAACGGCAGGTAAACATCGTCGATACGTTCTCAACCGTGACGAGCACGCATCATCTGAAGTTTGGGGTCGATTATCGTCGCCTGACTCCGATCTTTGGTCCAGCTGCGTATACTCTGGTTGCATTCTTCAACAATGCCAACGCAGCGCGCACAGGCACCGCTTCATCACTTTCGATTGCGGCTCGTCAACCGGCGCACCTGCTGTTCACCAACTTCTCGGCTTTCGGTCAGGACACGTGGAAGGTAAACCGCCGGCTTACCCTCACGTATGGACTGCGTTGGGAGTTAAATCCACCACCGGAAGGCGCTGATGGAAATGATGCCTTCACGGCGGTCGGTCTCGACAATCCGGCAACAATTACGCTCGCCCCCCGCGGTACCCCTTTATACAAGACGACGTACGACAATTTCGCGCCGCGTTTCGGACTCGCTTATCAACTGGTCCAGACTCCGGGTCGTGAACTGGTGATGCGCGGCGGCGTGGGTATCTTCTACGACCTGGGCAGCGGGCAGGCGGCACAGGGCTTCGCGGCTGCGCCTTATTCAACGGGAAACAAAACCCCTGCACCCGCAAACGTTCCCTTCCCTGCAACGGGTCCGGTCGTCGCGCCACCACCGACACCGGTTCCGCCATTCAGTGTCGTGAATGCGATCGACCCGAACCTGGAATTGCCGCGCACATACCAGTGGAATTTTGCACTCGAACAAGCGCTCGGGAGCAATCAAACATTTTCGGCGTCGTATGTAGCGGCGGTCGGACGCAGGCTAGTGAGCGTTCAGGCGCTGCAAAATCCGAATCCGACGTTTGCCTTTGTAAATATCATCAAGAACCGCGCGACGTCTGACTACCATGCTTTTGAGGCCCAGTTCCAACGACGTCTCGCTCGCGGTGTTCAGGCGCTTGCGTCGTACACGTGGGGACACTCGATCGACCTCATCTCATCGGATTTCGGATTCGATCTCGATCGTGGACCATCCGATTTCGATGTGCGTCACTCTTTCTCTTCCGCGGTAAGTTACGACATTCCCACGCCCGCGTTGGGCCAATTCGGGCGGGCAATGTTGAGCAACTGGGCACTCGATGCAATCGTTCATTCGCAGACGGCAACACCAGTAAACGTCATCGCGCGTCCAACGCTTGCTCTATCCGGCGAGGTGATCAACTTCCGTCCCGATCTGATCGAAGGCATCCCGCTTTACCTCGAGGATCCGAATGCGCCGGGAGGCTGGCGATTCAACAATACAGTCGATCCCAGCAGGCCGGGCTGCAAAGGTCCATTCTGTCCGCCACCTACGAATCGGCAGGGAACGCTCGGCCGTAATGCGTTGCGGTCGTTTCCGCTCAACCAGATCGATCTGTCAGTTCGTCGTCAGTTCAATCTGAAGGAAGGCGTCTCACTTCTGTTTCGGACTGACATCTTCAACATCTTCAACCATCCGAACTTCGGTGATCCGAATAACCGCCTCACGCAGGCGACGTTTGGACAGGCCACAACGATGTTCGGCAGGGGCCTGGCGGTGGGCTCGGCGGGTTTGAGTCCGCTTTACCAGATTGGTGGACCACGCTCCATGCAGTTTTCGTTGAAGCTGCAGTTCTAACGTCGATGAACAGTTTAGAACGCGGATTATGCGGATTGCTGCTGCTGATTATCGCTGGTGTGATGATCGCTCGCACGTCATCGGCGGCTTCTCAGAGAACGAAACTCAGGAAGCACGATCGCGTGCGTTTAGTGGAAGCGCGTGCGCAGGGTAATCGAGAGGTGACTCTGCTGATTGCTTCGTCTCCCGGAGCAAACCAGCGCGTGCTGCACCACGTAGCGCGAGCAGGAGGAAGAGTACAGTACCGGGACGACGATGTAAGTTACCTGCGCGTGAAGGTTCCCATCGATGCCGTGGAGAGCATTGCGCAATCTCCGGATGTGGATGCTCTCAACATCGATGGCTCGGTAGTTTACGTGAGCCAGGCGCCTGTTGAAAACGGTAACGGGCATGCACCGGCAAACCGAATCGCCCCGCCTGACGCGAAGACACCGGCCGAGAATCCTTACCTGCCGAGCCGTGAAATTGGTGCGCCGCAGTTTATCTCGGCGCACCCGACGTTTGACGGCCGCGGCGCGGTCGTAGCACTCATCGACAACAACATCGATCTACTCGTACCAGAACTGCAAACCGCCAAGACCATCGACGGTAAGTCGACTCGTAAGATCCTCGACATACGCAGTGCGGCAGCAAGTGCAATCGATCCGAGTGAGGATCGCGGCCGGCTCTCGTCGTACATCAACGTCGATATGCGTGAAGAAGTACGCGCTGAGGGCGGAGTCCTGGTCCATAAAGACCTTCGCTATGCCGTTCCGGCTGAAGGCGTCTATCGCATCGGCGTCATTGACGAGCGGATGAACGGGAACGCCCGCGGCGATCTGAATCTCGATGGAAACCCGGCTGGTAGCAACGGGCTGTTCACAGTTCTCTGGAATGAAAGAGCGGGTACGGTTTGGGTAGACACAAATCAGAACAACAGCTTCACGGATGAAAAGGTTTTAAGAGATTACGCAGCCGGAGGCGATACCGGTCTGTTTGGAAAAGATTCCAAGACAATCGGCTTCGCAGTGCAAACTGATCCTGCACATCAGGCAGTCTTCATCTTTCCAGGGATGTCGTTTCACGGCACTATCGTTTCAGGTGCGGCATTCGGCAAAGGATTCTTTGGAGGCTCACTCAACGGAGTGGCGCCCGAGGCACAGATCGTTTCCATTCCGTTCCTCGGTGTTGCGCACTCGTTGATTGAATCTTTGATTGTCGCCGTAAAGCATCCGCAGGTGGATGTCGTCTCACTTCAGGTCGTTTACTACATACCCATGAACGACGGCGATTCGACGTTTGCAAATGTGTCAGATCGCCTTATCGAGAAATACAAGAAGCCCATCTTTTCGTCCGCCGGCAACGGCGCAGAGGCGATCAACGGTGTTCACGAGGGCGCGGCGTCGAAAAGAAGTCTCACAGTCGGTTCCTATATAAATGCGGAGACCAGCCGGGTGAACTACGGCGTCACTACCCCGCGCCGCGATAACATTGACGTCGTGTCCGGGCGTGGGCCAAGCGAAACGGGCGCAATCAAGCCCGACATTCTCGCACCAACCATGTCGCTCACGACCAGCCCGCGTTTTCTTCCGAGTGAAACGTACAACAACACCTACACGTTACCAGCCGGCTACAGTGTGACCGGCGGTACCTCGACCGCAACACCCATCGCAGCTGCGGGAGCTGCTCTCCTCGTAAGCGCGGCGAAACAAACCGGCATTCCCTACGATGCCGAGCGCTTGCGATGGGCCATAACTTCCAGTGCGCGTTATCTCCCCGAATATGCCGTTTACGACCAGGGCGCCGGTGTTTTCAACGTCGGCGCGGCGTGGCAAGCGCTCAAAGACGCAAAGTCGCATGTTGCGATTGAAAGCCGCGCGCCTGTAAACACGGTCCTCAGCAAATCTTTTAAGAAACCAGATGCAGGATCCGGAATCTATGAGCGCGAAGGTTGGAAGGTTGGGCAAGAGGGTAAACGCACAATCACGTTCACACGCACAACAGGCGGCAAAACGCCTGTAACCTACTCGCTGCGATGGCAGGGCAATGATGGAACGTTCTCGTCTCCCACAACTGTCGCGCTACCTCTCGGACAATCCGTCAGTGTTACGATAACGATCAAAGCGAAGACACCGGGTGTTCACAGTGCGGTACTCAACCTGGATGAAATCGACGGACTGAAAGCGGTCCATCGTGTGCAGGCCACGATCATCGCCGCTGAAGAATTCACGAACGCTAATAATTTCACGATTACGCAAACGGCCACACTGGAATGGATGCAGGGACGCTCCTACTTTTTCTACGTTCCTCCAAATACACCATCGCTGAATGTGCAGATGACAATCGCCGCAGGCAATGCCCGGCTGTTGCTGATGCGTCCGTCGGGTGATTCACATTACGAACTCACGACGTACGCCACAAATCCGTGCGCCTATCAAACCGGTGGCTCGTGTGGTCAGACGGTCGTGAAGCCGGAGGCGGGCGTGTGGCAGGTAGTTGTCGAGAACAAAAACACCCGCGGCGACTCCCGCTTCGCTTCACCCAACCATGTGACGTTCAGAATGACCGCGGAGATCTCTCGCAACACTGATATCAGGAAAGACGCCGGCGTGGATTTCAGTTCCAGCTTCACACTGAACAACGCACATCCGTGGATTTATGATCTCGATATCAAGCCGGGCACGAGAAACCTCCTCAGCGCCATCGACAATGTTTCGCAGCCCGGTGCGGACCTTGATCTTTACCTCTTCGACTGTTCGACGGGAGAGTGTGTACTAAAGGACTTTAGCCAGCGCGACGATTCTGACGAGCGAGTTGAAGTGCAACAGCCCACGGCGGGTAAATGGAAACTCGTAGTCGATCCGGTCCATGCGCGCGACAGGATCAACGGGGCTATCACGGTGAAGATATCAGATCAGCGGGTCGGAGGTGCGTCCACCTCCAACCCACGTGATGTCCATACGAGATGCACTCTCTTATTCCTCAGAGATGTAGATTGCGCCTTCGAGTTTGGTCCGATCGAAGATTGGTCCTTCCTCATCAGCCGGCACCGAGGTCTCCTGAATTAGTTCGCGTGCCTCACCCAGTTCCAGTACTTCAGGTTCATTGAATTTCATTGGTCCTCTCCTCCTTTCCTTTGAAATTGCCTTTCCCGCGAGTGATTGTTACTCACTCCGCGAGGTAAATCGCGGACTCGAGTTTGGTTCGAAAACCAGCCGGGCCTTCTTCATCGGCCGGGATCATGGTTTCTTGAATTAACTCCTGCGCCTCACCAAGTTCCATTACTTCGGGTTCCTGGAAATTCATTGGTCCAATCCTCCTCCCTTTTAAATTTTGATCTTCTCTTCATGAACAAGCTGTGACCACCGCCGCCCTCGCATCAGGTGTTAAAAATGCCGTTGAGGCGTTGGGCCATGTGGCCTCATGTGACCGAACGTGGCGGTACTCCAGCGAACGGAGCCAGATTTCGATTGCGATCGTTTTCAACAGCGTCGATGTCTCGATCTTGCGGCCATGACGGGCGAGGTCGAGCGCGGATCGGAAGAGCTTTGCATCGACGTACCCGCGCCGGCAGACACGTGCATCCGCCAACATCGGCTCGAGCACCGTCCACTGATCCGCAAGCCCTCGACAAAAAGTCTCACCGACGATGCCTTTGTTTCTGCGATTGAGAACTTTCGGCGGCAGCACGTCCTTGAGTGCCCTCCGCATCAGCGAGCGCGTTTCGCTTCCTCGCAACTTCTGGTCAAACGGTATCGACATCAGAAATTCCACAAGCGGCCGGTGCAGGAACGGATAAGTCTTGTCGAAGCCAGCATCTTCCCAGCACTCCCCTTCGGCAATGCTCGAGATAATGAACTGGACCATACTCGCCTGCCGCCGGCTGCTTGGTAGGCGATAACCAAACGGATCCGGCGGCAGGAGCAGACGTTCTTTTATGTTTGCCGTCTTGACGAACTCGCGACTCAGCCACGGCGCGGGCTTGAGTTGCCGTTGAAAGATTGCCGCCACAGACGGGCTCATGAGCGGAACAATCGCGTCCTGCCACAGTGTCCGGTAATACGGCTGCTTCAGAATGTCGCTCCAAACTTGTACCTGCCGGTGCAGCGCCAACGGCTTGCGGTGATAGATAAGATCGGTCAAGTCCGGCGTCGCCTCGCGAACACTCCACAACAACTGATCGCCACCGAGACCACTCAGCAGCACTGTGGCGTTGTCCGCTTTCATCTCTCTCGACAGCCATTTGTGCGTTCCTTCGACGCACACACCCGTATGCGGCTTCGAAACGAAAGTTCGCTCGGGCGAGACAAAACTCACCCAATGCTTTTCACTCTGCAGGTGATGCCCTGCTCTGCCTCGCATCTCTTCAACTACGCGAATGAAGCTGCGGTCGTAGCAGGTCGTCGAATCCTCGTCGATGTAAGAGATGGTTTCGAGCCGCGGAATCGCAGCTTCGCCGGCAGCCAGGATCTGATCGGCGACACAGACAATCGATGAGGAGTCGAGACCACCGCTCAACTCCGCCCACACTGGACCGTCGCTACGCAGCCGGCATCGCACGGCCGCGCGAAAAAGTTGCCGGAACTGCTCCTCGTAATCGCTGTCGTTCGAGTATCTGATTTCCGCTTCCGGATCCAGCTTCCAGAACCGCCGTGTCTGCACATGCCCTTTGCGGATCTCAACTACATGACCCGGAACAACCGCCGAAATCCTTTTGTAGGGACTGAGCGACATCTCGGGATGAAGCGCGAGATAACCGGCGACATAATCGTCGTCGACTTCCGGATCGATTCCGGTCGCAACGAGAAGCGCCTCGAGTGTCGAGGCCCAGACGAGTCGCTCGTTGTTTAGAGAGTAGTAAAGCGTGCGCGTGCCGAACGGATCGCGGGCCAGGAACAACGTGCGGGAGCGCGGATCGTAAAGCGAGAGGACGAAGTCTCCGACAATGCGCGATAGAAAATCGTCGCCCCACTTGAGGTACGCAGCCATGACCAGCGCGACATCAGACGTGTCGCCCTCGCACCCGTCAGCAAAATAACCGAGCAGATCGTCACGGTTATCGAGACGGCCATTCCACGCCAGCGAGTGCCCTGAGCGCGTCCGCAACGGTTCCACGTCCGCGCCACTCACCGGCACGTTGCAGAAATCGAAAACTCCACCTATCCCATTCATCTTGTTCATCCTGCGAATCCTGTAAATCATGGCTAACAACGACTAATCTCAGAAAAGAACGTCTGCACGTTCTTATGATCGTTGACGACCGCTCCATCCACCTCGACCCACGAGTGCCCGTAGAACGGCATCTTGTGAACGCCAATCACCATCTCTGCCGGCACTCCGAGGCTTCGCAGCAGGCACGTCGCAACCGCAGATTTCTGCAAACAAAGCTTCTGTTTGGGATGCCACACGCACGCCTTTTCAACAGTCGCAACACCACCCTCGATCATCCCGGCCGCATCCGGCGACATCTGTCGCAAGTTCCATCTCTTCACGAGTTCGTGCAACGTGTTGAAGCCCCCGACTTTCAACAGTGCGTCAACGCTCGTCAGCAGGATCAGTGCTGCAGTTGTGCGTGCCTTCATCCACAGCAGCGGGTTTACGACTGCTTTCAGACAAAACACACATACGCCCGAAATCTTGTTACGCGTCCATGCGAGTGTTGGCCCACCCGCCATCCGCGCGTGAATAATGCTGCGTTCAGTAAGTTGATTCAGAAGACTGTCAACGGCAGCTTCAAGTCGTGCTCGCGGTACATCTGCAAACTCGCCGGCAACTGATTCAAGCAACTCCGCGCGCGTCATTCCTTTCTCGCTCGCCGCGAGCTTTGCAAACATGAACGCGCCGGTGCTGTTGAGACTCAGTATGCTGTCCTGCCTGACATCGAGGATGATGCATCCGTCGTCAGTAGCAGGTGAGAAACAGACTTCAGCCGCAACACAGAATCTTTTCTGATCTGTTTCCATATTCGTTAAGTTCGTATGCTGGTTTGAGGCTTTGGGGGAAGCCCAGGATTTCGGCAATTTACGCCTGCTTCGCCAGCGCGGGGGAAAAATTTCTATCTTTGCTTGGAATCCTAAGCAAGGCCGTTTTTTCCAAGTGATTTTCAAATGCGGATGTTCGCCGCTTGTTCAACTTTGCTTAGAATCCCAAGCACGCGACTCCCTTGTTCACCTGAACTTCACGATCGGCCCACGTGATCGGATAAGGTCGATGCGAGATAACGATCGTCGTTACGCCACGCAGATGACGATCGAGTTCGTCGAACAGTCGTTGTTCGGTAACACTATCAAGCGCTGAAGTGCATTCGTCGAGTATGAGGATCTGCGGCCGTTGCAGCAGCGCGCGCGCCAGGGCAACACGCTGGCGTTCACCTCCAGACAACCGGTTGCCCCGTGGCCCAAGCGCTTCGTCTAACCCATTCGGCAACCGGGCAATCACCGCATCCAGCTGCGTGAGTTTTGTAACTCTGTCTAACTCCTCCTGCGTTGCATGCGGATTTCCGTAAAGCAGATTTTCACGCAGCGTCACATCAAACAGCACCGTATCCTGCGGAACGAAAATCACAGACGATCGCAAGCTCTTCAACTTGATGTCGCGAACGTCCACTCCTCCGACGAGCACTGTGCCCGCGCTAGCGTCGTACAGCCGCGCCATCAATCTCGCAATCGTGCTCTTCCCGTTTCCACTCGTACCCGCAAGCGCCACTCGCTCGCCGGGATTTACTCGCAAGCTAATCCCCTGCAAAACCTGCCGGTCGCGGTGATACTCAAAAACGACGTCCTTCAACTCGATTGCACTCGCACAAGCAGGCTGAAGCGCGCGCGCGTCAGGTCGATCCCGCATGATCGAATGCGCCTCCGTGATCTCCATCAACCGCCGCACGCTCGCGCCCGCACGTTGCAGCTTTGAATAGATCTCAACGATTCCATACAACGGAACAAACAACTGCAACGTGTAACCGTAAAACGCCACCAGACTTCCCGCAGTCATCGCCCCGGTTATCACCTGATGACCGCCGTAGCACAGCACTCCCGCCATTCCCGCGACGATGATCAGGTAAAGAACCGAACTAAAAAACAGCTCCGTGCCGCGTCGTCTGATTTGTGCTCGAACGGCGCCGCCGGAAAGCCGTGCGAACCGCCGTGCCTCGCGTTGTTCGCACGAAAGCAGTTGCACTTGCACGATCGACGACAGGTGCTCTTCAAGAAAACCCGTGATCTTTCCCGCCTGCTCCTGCACTGTGTCTGAAGCTTGACGCAATCGCTGGTGAAACCGGCGCCGCACGATGATGAACACCGGTATCAGCGGCAAAACGATCATCGTTAATCGGTAATTGAGGATGAGCATCGTCGACATCACTAGCGTGAAGAGAGTGGTCATACGAAGCACGCTCGGGATCACTTCACCGCTGAGCGTCCCGACCTGATCAACGTCACCCTGGAGACGGTGCAACGTTTCACCGGCCGGTTTGTTGTCGTGATATTCAGCGGACAGACGTTGAAGATGGCGCAACAACTTCAGCCTGGTCCGAAAAGTCATCTTCTGTACCCCGCGAAAGTTGAG
>DASTQB010000015.1:0-17479 GCA_035761985.1 Pyrinomonadaceae bacterium | reverse complement strand
TCGTTAAACTCATCGTATGCCAATGAAACCTCATAAATCCATCGGCGCTTATTCTACAGTTATTTCATTCCTCTTAATTGCCGGTTGTTCGGCAAACAATTCGACGACGATGGCGAGTTTTCAAAAGGCGTCTGCTGAGGAAAAAACGGCAAGAACTTTCAATTGCCAGAATGCAAACGCGTACAGCTTTGTCGTGGTTCTAAATCCGAGTCGACAGAAAGAGACCGATCCTGCTGTTCCTGAAGATTTGCATATCGTTGTTGGCGACGAGGTTATATCGACGGTCGAACTGCCGAAAGAATCACAAGTTAAGAACTTTGGGCTTAGCTCGGTTAAAAAGACCAAAGCTGGTTTTGAAATAAACATCGATTGGGGTGGTGGCAATAATTATTACGAGGTCCAATTCAACTTCAGGTGCAGAAAGAACAATTTTTATCTTTATAGGGTGAGGAACGTGAGTCTTTCTACGACCAATCCTGACAGCGGGAATTTTCTCGATAAGAAAGTAACTAGAGTAAAGAGAATCACACCAAACCTGCCGATCGAAAAGTTTGTGATGCTTGATTATTTGTAGGTTACAACAGTTGCTCCAACCACGCGGGAATACTTTGAGCATAATCAGGTGGTCCATCCCACCTGCGCGGCGCATCCGCCCACATCAGCATTCCAACACATTCACATTCTGTCGCTTCGTTCACTTTCTCGAGGAACTCCGGCGGCACCCAGCTGATTAAAAACGGGAACGCGCGGGAGGGCTCATGAGGCGACTGATGGAACCACAGCTCAGGAATAAATGCCTGGATCCATGTGTCCCATGGTGGCGTGTCGTTGTCATCCAGAAAATAAGAGGTTATGTCGGCCGTTAGATTGTTGTGGTTCGACTCGCCGAGGAAGTGGATGAGTAGTCGTCCTCCATGCAAATCGATGTCATGTTGCGTAAGCGTTGACGGCGTTAAAAGTTGACTGCGTGAGGCTACGAGCCTGCTAATCATCGGAATATCAGCCCACAGATCTATGTCGGCCTCGGGGTCTGAGCTAAAGTCGTAGTCGGGTCGCAACTCCGCAGACCGCAAGCAGTATTTCGGGTTGCTGATGTCCACTCGCGGAGCACACCAGGCGATAGTCTCATGCAATCTCTTTATGAAATCCTGAGGTACTGCATGGTTCGTCATCTTCTCATCTTTTGACCTACCACTTCGACAGCAAGTTTCGGATAGAAACAACAACTCGCTTCACCTAGACTTCAACGCGCAGATTAACAACGGTGAGGCATCATTTATGCGATCAGACTTCCAATTCATAGCTCTACCAGTCGATAACTTTTCACATCTCTTCTCGATGAACGACGCGGAGTTGGCGTCGCATGGAGCGAAGCGCGTGAACGTTGATTCACATCCAGGATACCCGTGCAGAGTGAGTCTGATGGATGCGCCCGCCGGCGAACGCGTGATACTTACGCCCTTTCGACATCACGACGTGACTTCTCCATACCAGTCGGCTGGACCGATCTTCGTTCGTGAAAACGCGCAGACGGCAAAGCCTGGGGTCAACGAGATACCAGTCATGTTTCATCATCGCCTGCTGTCGGTGCGGGCTTACGACAAAGCCGCAATGATGAAGAACGCGCGGGTCGTAGAAGGCAAAGCTTTAGAAGAGACCATCAGAGACTTCTTCACAAAGGAATCCATCTCGTACCTTCACATACACAACGCCGGCCCCGGCTGTTTCAACTGCCGTGTGCAGCGCGCGTGATCTGTGGCGCCTCGGCTTCAGGAAGCTTTGGATACCTGTCGGGCCGGAACTCGGCATGAACTTTGAATCGCCTTAGTTCACCGAGGAGCAATCACGTAGGTCGAGTCCACGAGCAACCGGTACTCTGACCCGTCAAAAACCAAAGCGTCCCATTGAACGAATTCTGCAGCCTGCAAATAGAATGAGACTACGCGCTCGTTGCTCAAGGGCGCCCGCAGATGGGCCGGCGATTTATCTTCGTACTGCGCCCGAAGAAGATCTTCAAGCCGGTCAAAGGGCTCAACGTAATCTCCCTCGGATGAGCCAGTGACAATGTCTCGACGGGTGCTAATTACCGGCGGGTCTCCAAGAATGTGAAGTGGCGCAGTCCAGTGGAACAGTAGCGCTGCTTCTCGCAAATTCAGATCACGAATTTGGTCTACTGCCGGAAACGAAGAGTGCATAGATCGCAAATCTTCGTAAGTAGAGACGGTTAAATAGGGAATACCTCGCTTCGTGAGATACGGAGGAGGGCGATACTCCTGCTTGTCTTGCCTTTCACCCCAAACATACTCCTCGGCCGGCAACATCAGCACGAGTGGTCCTGACTTTCGGAAGCCCACCCCACCCCCGGGCTCACAGTGAACGAATCCACATTCTTCGCAGATGAGGAACTGGGTGTGGTCCGGGTCCCAGTCAACGAGTTCAAGGGCATTGATTAGTTCGATGCCGTTTGAAAAAAGCTGAGAGACCTCACGTTTAGCTTGTCCCGATGAACTGAAGTCGAGAGTGGCGGGTTTGATCTCCAGATTGTCGAGCTTCCACATTCGCAGGCCCTCTATCAGCGATATTCAGCTACCACTTCGATTGGACCAACTATGTTTCGATTGAACTCTTCCAACTCTTCAGCGGGTATCCAATATTCCTGATGCATCGAACCGCCTACGGTTTGCACCTTGTAACGCTGGAGATACTCACTTCTGACTTTAAAGCGCGTGACATAACCGACTTTACTCGAATTGTGTTTAGCGTTCCAATCGCGCGCAATCTGAACTGCATACTCTTCATTTAAGACCGGGTAAAAAATCGGCTGTTCCGGCAGGCGTGGTGGAAACTGTTTGAAGTCGCTCTGTCGAATTAACTCAAGCTCATCGTGACCCACCGGGCGATACAGGATGGTAGTCTGTTCCATGACTCTGGTTCAACGGTCCGCATTGCTTTCGTAAGCGCGTTCCAGCCATGTTAATGCTTCAGTGATGTCATTCGCTGACTCAAGCTCGAACGTGGCCCAGCCACTGCCCGGCCCGCTCGCAGGTCTTAATCGCTTTTCGTTCAGGCCAGGCAGCTTGATGAGAATTGATCTCGCGGTCTCAGGAGCCCTCGTGCGCGGTATCGCCGAAAAGATGCTCTTGCCGTGGTAAAACCCGATCATTCCGAACATCGGTTTCGTGTCGACGTCGGGCCAGGTTAGAAGTTCCTGCTCCAGCAGCGCGCACCACCGCTGCATTTCAGTGTCGATCTTAAGAAGTCTGGGTCGCTCAGCCATCACCGGGAATGTGCCTGCACAGCCGCAGTATACATCCTAACTAACACAGCCCACGGGTTTGAGCGCCGCCATCACATACGGCGGGTTTGACGACCAGGAACGTCGTCACTGCGCCTGCTGCTACGGCACCGAGGATCAACCATGTCTTTGTAGAGATGCCACCATGTGCCCTGCTAACGCTGTCGACGTCGGAATAAGCAATTGACTGCGACGTTCCGTCCTTCGGATGCCTTAGCTTGAATGATAACGAGTCCACTGACTCTATATAGCCTTTCATCTTTGTGCGATCGCGAAACTTGACTTCGATTTGCGAGTCTTTGCTGGTTGCGAGTGTCTGAAGCTTTGCGCGGATCTTCTCCGTCTCGGCAGTTGTTTGAGCGAGCGCGGTCGCGGGAAAACTCATTGCGGTTAGTATTACTGAAAGCATTATCGCTACATGTGTCCTCATCAAAAATCTCCTATCAGTCGAATTGCTGTAGGCTTTGGCAACCATTGTTCCTCACCAAAACGCGCACATTTCGTCCGATGTAGAAATGTTTCAGGTGGATGGAGACGCAGGAAAATTCCGGCAAGTGGTAGGTGAACGTGCAGGAACACCTCGACAATCTCGGATTATGAGCAGCTTCCGTGGCCACTCCTTAAAAACAAACCGTGGCCACGTAAGCGCTTGCGGCTTATGCGAACAAGCATGTGAGACTCACTTCTTCATTGATCGCGAACGGAACCCGATCTCTTTGTGATCTCGAGCCGGCGTTGCCATCATTTGTCGAATCGCCTCGAAGACAACTCTGAACTGTTTATCGTACTTGCTCTCCAGCTCGTCCAGCCGGCGAGAAAGTTCGGCGTTGGACGCGAGCAGTTGTCGCAGTTTTACAAACGCGCGCATGATCTCAATATTGACCAATATGGCACGTTCGCTGTTTAGCACGCTGGACAGCATCGCCACACCCTGTTCAGTGAAAACGTATGGTAGGAACCGTCTGCCACCTCGACCTTTCTTTGAGATGCCAATTTGGCATCTCAAAAATTCGGACTCATCTGCCGTGAGTTGAAACATAAAATCCGGCGGAAAACGTTGTAGGTTTCTTTTTACCGCACGGTTAAGCGCTCCCGTTTCCACTCCATACAGGTACGCCAGATCGCGATCCAGCATGACCTTTTCACCGTGAATCAGGTAAATAGCCTTTTCGATTTTTTCGATAGGAATGAGGTCGTTGTTGTTCATGTGAGGTCCTTTCGTGAGATTTAGGCGCATTGTATTCCGTTTTGCACTGATGCGCAGCCTGCGGATGCGAATTATCTCGTAGACGGGCGACCAATAATCCGTTGCTTTTTACGGCAGGTCTGGCGAACAATTCATCCATGGTGCCGGAACGATTGAAAGTTGACGGCCGGTGGATCGCTGCGAGCTCGAGATTCACATTCAGGCTCTACGAGCAGGCGCTGAACCAACCAGGGCGCAAGAACGTTCTGATTTCGCCGACGAGCGTCATGCTTGCTCTCGCGCTGACATATAACGGCGCCGGCGGAGAGACACGTCGCGCGATCGCGATCACACTCGGCCTGGAGCGCATGAGCCTCGAACACGTAAATCGTGCTGCTGCCGATCTGATGTCCGCACTCAGTAGTACCGACTCGCAATTACAGCTCAATATCGCCAATTCATTGTGGGCCCGCGAGGGGCTGCCTCTTGCACCTGATTTTGTTGAGCGAAGCAGGGAGCATTACGCAGCCGAAGTAACAAGCCTCGACTTCTCCAGCCCCACAGCCCCCGCGACGATCAATTCGTGGGTCAGCAAAAACACTGAAGGCAGGATTAACGAAGTGGTTGATCGAATCGACTCCGAGATAGTCCTGTTTGTGATCAATGCCATCTACTTCAAAGGCCAATGGCAATTTCCCTTCGACAAAGAAAAAACTAAGGACGATGTGTTTCGACTTGCAGACGGGCGTCAAAAGAAACTTCCGATGATGTTCCAGTCTGGCCTGTATTTCTATCAGAAAGGTAAGGGCTTTCAGGCAGTAGTCCTCCCGTACGGATCGGGACAAACAAGCATGTATATCTTCCTGCCTGACGAGAACACACCTCTGGATCGATTCGAGCGAAACGTTACCCCGGAGAATTGGGAAACATGGATGAGAGGATTCAGCTTCGCCCCTGGTGAGTTGACGTTGCCGCGTTTCAAGATCGAATACACGGCCGACCTCAATGACGTACTCTCGTCCTTAGGAATGGGCGAAGCTTTTGATCCTATGCGAGCGGATTTTTCTGAAATGGCAGAACTGCCGCCGGATGCGAACAGGATTTTTATCTCGAGGATTACGCACAAAGCCCTTGCCGAAGTAAACGAGGAAGGCACAGTCGCCGTGGCGGTCACTGCCCTTCTGGCAGGCGCAGCTTTGCCTCAGTCGCCACAGGAGAAATTCGTGATGAAAGTCGATCGCCCCTTCTTCTTCGCCATTCGCGACGACCCAACGGATACTTTGCTGTTTATAGGTTCGGTGCTAGATCCTGCGTGATGTGTCTGGTCCTATCGGAAGATCGAGTTGAGAACACGGCCCAGACGCAGGCCTCCCTTCAACAACTGCTCGCGCATGCGGTCGCGGTGCGCGCCGACATATTTATAAGAGATCAAATGGATCGCGGGCTGTCGTGAGTTGTCCGGGAACACGTAGAGTTTCGGACGCATAGCGATCGCCTCATCCGCGAACGAGACGGTATCGCCGGTCAGCCAGCGTTTTGCATCAGCCTCGCTCGCACGGTCCAGAAAGCGCGCGTACTCCTTGTAGTCCAAACGCTCGTAGTCGACCATCTCGTCATCCCACGTGGAATGTAGATTGGTCGGCCATCGATTCATCCAGTTCACGTTTACAAGGTTGCCGCCGAGGTCTGTTCCGCCGACGTGGAGCGGCTGGTGAAGATCGCCCATGAGATGGGCCAGAAAGCTGAGCGCCATGGCGCGTGAGAGCGGCTCCGTTTCCTGAGGATTGCATGCGCCCTGGCCCGTGCCGTCAGTCTTGTCTGAGAGTGCTTTCACTGCATAGAGAGCCTCCCGCGAACCCGTGCGGAGAAACGTGGTAAAGGCATCGATGGCAACAACCACATCGCCGCAAGGTGCCTTCTCCGCGTCGCGGTAGCTGCTTAAGCCGTCTTTAACGGTTGCGAAGTGGAGGGGCCTGTACTTATCGAAACGCGGATCGGACCGCAGTTCGTCGGGCCAGTTCGCGACGTCGGCGAGAGTGCGCCCTTCGAGAAGTTGAGACACCTTCTTCCTGGCAGCGGGCGTCAGGTGACGTTGGGCGATCTCGGCGACGACGCGGTGGCCCGTCGGGCCCCACGCAAATGCAGAAGCGGGTAGCGTGAGAACGAGTAACGTAGCAATAGTCTTAAGAAGAATATGGGGAAGGCGCTTCTCGAGCATGTGATCTCCTTCGTTAATTGCACATGGCGCTCCGCTGGGCGCCCATTTCCTTGACGTTATAACACTACTGACCAATACTGCCGTGGCAACGGAGGAGTTGTGAAGCGCCTGTTGTCGATTGCATTAGCTCTGATTGGCTCTGCAATACCAGCACCACAGCAGACTGCGCGGCGAGGGGCTAACCGGCCGCCGTCGATAGAATCGTTTACTTCGTCCTCGAGGACGATCCAAATCTGTCCGTTCCTCCCCACTTCCGCACCCAACGATAAGCCCGAAGTAACACTCGTCGTGAAGGCAACAGATCCCGATGACGACTCGCTGCATTACGAGTATTCCATTAGCGAAGGAAAAATTTCAGGTAAAGGTCCTTCAGTCGTTTGGGATTTGCACGACTTGCCACGTGGACCACACGAAGTTCGAGTTACCGTCACAGACGGCAACGGGGGCAAAGCCGCGAGTGCACTGACAGTGACGACCGTCGATTCGAGCGCTTGTGATCCGCCGCCTCCACCCTGTCCCGTGATCAAAGTGTTGTGTCCGGCCGAGATGGACCAATCCGAGCCCTTTAAAGTTTCTGCACTTATCGAAGGCAATG
This sequence comes from Pyrinomonadaceae bacterium, assembly GCA_035761985.1. Taxonomy (GTDB): domain Bacteria; phylum Acidobacteriota; class Blastocatellia; order Pyrinomonadales; family Pyrinomonadaceae; genus PSRF01. The sequence goes on along the minus strand of DASTQB010000015.1, from coordinate 10,185 downwards.
CAAAGCCTTATCTGCCGCTGTCTTTCCGTTGGAAGCTCAACGCAGGAAGCATCAACAAAGGTCAGAACAGTCGTGAAATAGAAGTTACAGCTACGGGCGCTGATGGTTTTGAGAAGATCACGGCAACGGTTGAAGTTGGAGGTTTCGATCCGTCTTGCGTTGGAACGATTGTGAGCTGCACTACAAACATTATCCGCAGATGACACGGATTAAAAATCCGGATTTACGATCCGCGTCATCCGTGGTTGTAGAGTTTGTGATTCTCACGCGCCGATGATTTCTCGAAGTTTGATCACGCCGAGAATAATTAATGCCAGTATCACCAGCGCGATCGTTCCACAAGCTATCCAGCCAACCCTCTCCTTCCAGCTTTGCTCGCTGTAGACTCGTCCATTTTCGAACGTGAAGATTTCCGGAAAACCGATCTCTCTGAGCACCTGGGCCACCTCGTCCGGATACTCTGAAACAGTTCTCAGCCGTGCCTTACGAGGAACAAGTTGAACAAACTCATCCGGCTTCTTTCGCCGGTGCCTCGAAAGAAAGATCTCGATCGCTTCCAGATACTCAGGCCTTCTCACACCCGAAAGAAACAGAAATCTCCCGGCTTCAGGCAGGTCGCCCATTCTAAGCAAAACCATTCCCATCATTTCAAACAACTCAACGTCGTAGCTCTCACGGCGCATCGCACCCTGCAAAATCTCCTTCGCGCGCCAGAGATTTCCCTGGTCTACTTCGCGCCGCGCTTTGTCTACAATTGGTTTTGTCACGTCGCCCAGAGGCAACCTGTCTAAGCGCGCTTCTTCGGCGCCCGGCCGTAAGTTATCGAACGTCGTACCACGCTTTTACTCTGCGGATCGTCTACATTATCTGTTCGCCACGCGTTGATCATCGTGTGAACCGTCCAGTTGCCGTACTCGTCGTAGCCCTCCCAGGCATGCGTGGTGATTTTTCCGTCCGGAAGCTCGTCGATCTGCTTCACCAGTCGCCCTTTGTTGTCGTACGTCAAAGTTGATCGCCACCAGATTGGCTCGTCTACCGTGAACCATCCGGCGATTCGACCGGCGGAGTCAAACGAGTACCTGAGTCGAATCGGTGGATAGGGCTCTGTTTGTCCGGGCGACCATCCCCAATCGCCCCAGAAGGTAAACTCCTCAATACGCCCTTGAGAATCGTAAGAGTAGTGTTCCCAGTGTGCGAGCGCGGGTGGCCGCCCGTCTTTGTAAAGCGCGTACTCCTCGAAGCGTTCGAGCCGGCCTTGCTTGTCAAACTGCCACACAGTTTTCCATGTACGTGACTTGTTGAGAACTTCGTATCGGCGGGGTCCGTTTGCAGTAGGGGGACGCACCGCCTCGCCATAAGGGCGCCAACCCGATCCGGGATCAAATTGTCGCGTCAGACAACGTCCATTTCGGTCGTAGCGAATGACGTCGTACAGCGGTTCTCCGGGATCCCATCCTGAATTTTCCCAAGTGTAGTCCTGCAACTCCACCTTTACAGTTCGCACTGGACCATTGAAGCCCATGCGCGTCCGTTGCGAAGGTATCTGAGCATTCGCAACGCCACCCGCAACGGTTAAAAGAATTGCGACTACGAAAGCGTGGCGCCGAGTTCTCATTCGGTGGTCCATCTCGAGATGTACTGTGGTGGGACTTGCTCTGTTAGCCATACACCGTTTGCCGAACGGAAGAAAAGAAAACCAGCCGAGTGTTACACCTGCCGCGGCCGGGTTGTGCCGTAGGACCAGGCTGAGATACTTACTAAGACGCGTTGAATCGGCCGGTTTCGTCATCACGGCGGCGGTAATTATGGCGGAGTATTGAAAGTAGGATAGCGACCCGACGTACGACCATCAAACTCCGCCGTCTTTGTACCTACGTTTTCTTCACCAGGCCTGAAAAGCGAAACTTCTCGCGGTGTGCCCGGATAAATTCGATGATCTTCGGATCGAAATCAGTTTGCTCCTGCAACTCAAACAACTGCTCATCCAGATCTTCAAAATCTATGTTCATGTGATCGAGCTGTTTCTGTCGTACTTCCGTGTCGAGACTTGGGTTTCCGCCGAGTCGATTCGCGGATTCTCTTATGATTGCGGCAACTTCCGGGAAACCGAGTCTGGTAAACGCTTCGAGTGCGTCAGGCCATACGATGCCTGTACTGTTGAAGTAAAACTGATCGTGACCGCCGTTGTTTACCTCAGACATATACCAGTGAAAGGCAAGTACGAGTCGTTGCTCGGTTGAGAATTTTGCGAGGTCATTTTCATACCGATCGACACCGTCGTAAATGCTAACCGTCCAGTAAACGGGTTCGATGACGGCAAAATAATCGTCGCCATCGATTTCGCGATCGCCGATCTCAAATTTAACTTCGCGCATTTGGTACCTATGTTTGCCGGACGAGGGACTGCCGCCCATTTCATGGGCTGGCGTTCTGATCTTTCTTTCGACGCCTGGGGCTCACGCCCCAGGCTTTACGCTTACGCCTGCTCCGCAGGCTAAGGTCAACTATAAGCAACCGCGTTGACTTAACGACCGGGAGTGATTCTCTCCAGCTTCTTGAGTAGCTCGCTCTTTTCGGGAGCGGATGTTTTCTCCACTGCGACGCGGAGAGAAGCCAGCAGCTTTCTTAAATCATTTCGCTGATCGACGGCGTACTTGTCGCCGCCTTTGTCATTCGCCGTCCTGATTAGTTCATCTGTGAGCACGGCGATCAGATCCTTCAAAGCTTCAGATGCATGCGCGCCATTCGGGTGCCGACTCAGATACTTGATCTCGCCTGCACCGATAAAGAAATGACAGACCTCGTCGCCCTCGCAATCAGACGGTTGCGGATTGTTCGCCGCTGCCCACGCGATGCGATCCGCGATCGGCAACGTGTGATATTTCGCTTCAAGATCCCACAGCAACTCCGAGCGTAGCGTATACCCGCCCGCAAACTCATCCGGAAAAACTTCGCCGGCGTGCGCCTTGAGCCATTCGCGATACGGCGATTTCTCACGTTGCTCGTCGGGAAACATCGCAGCCACGCTTGCCAGTGCCAGAAGTTTCAATAACTCAAACTCGGCACGCGCGTTCACATCTTTCGCTTCCGTCACCGCACTCGCCGCGAGCTTATAGATCTCCTGACGATCGGCGAAGTCAGTGTTCTCCGCTTTGAGTCGTGCTTCGATGATCTGCCGCAACAACTCCTGGCGCCGTTCAGCAGTGTAATCAAGCAATAGACCACCGAAGAGCCAACCCGGCTGACCGTTAGGCAGGCTGACGCGATACCAGTAATCGGTCTTGCCGCCGATAGTATCTTGATTCGTCGAACGCGCGACGGCGTTCACGATCGTGCCGAGCTTCAGCCGCACAACCTCTGCGGCGCTAACCTGTGGTCCCGTGCGCGCTCGCATTGCAGAGACCGTCGTGATCTTGGCTTGAACCGTGTCCAACTTGATCTCGTCCACCTGGGCCACGAGCGTTGAAGCAGTCCCAAGCATGACGAGCGCGCAGATTATGCTTTTGATCATTTTGCCGCCCTCATGGAGTCAAATTTTCCGTACGGCACCCGCAACCCATTTACCGCCGCCATCGTACTACAACCGAAACTACCGGCCACTTTCGTAACCACCTGGAGGAAGTTCATGAGAATAAAAGCTTTACTGCTCGTCCTACCAATCTTAATCGTTTTCCCCATTTTCGGTATGGGGCAGAACAAAGTTAAAACACAGGCACAGGCCCCACTCATTCCCATGAAGGATTTCTTTAGAAATCCGACGAAGGTTGCATACTCGCTCTCGCCAAACGGCGAATATCTCGCGTTCATGCAGCCTTGGGAGAGCCGGCTCAACGTGTTTGTCGAGAAGATCGGCTCTGGCAAAGCCACTCGTGTTACCAGTGCAAAGGAACGCGATATCGCCGGCTACGCCTGGAAGGGTGACAATCGTATCGTCTACATCCAGGACACCGGCGGCGATGAAAACTACCGGGTGTATGCAGTCGGCGTCGACGGCTCCAATCCCAAAGACCTGACACCGTTTGAAAAAGTTCGAGCTCAGATTATCGATCGACTTGAACAAAACGAAAACGAAATCCTGGTCAGTCTTAACAAGCGTATACCGCAGGTGTTTGACGTATACCGCATCAACGTCAACACAGGTGAGATGCAGATGATTGGCGAAAATCCCGGCAACTACACCGGGTGGGGCACCGATTGGGACGGCAAACTTCGCATTGCCATAACCACGGATGGCGTCAGCAGCACGCTCCTGTTTCGCAACACCGAAGCAGACAAGTTTGCTCCACTTGTCACTACCAGCTTTAAAGAGACGATCTCACCGTTGCTGTTCACTCCTGATAACAAGCAACTTTATGTCGCGACCAACATCGGCCGCGACAAGACCGCGATCGTCAAATACGACGTAGAAAACAAGAAGGAACTCGAGAAGATCTACGAGCACCCTGAGGTGGACGTGACGTCGCTTCTCAGTTCACGCAAGCGTCGCGCGATTACCGGCGTATCTTTCACAACAGACAAACAACAGTATCACTTCATCGACAAGCAGCGTGCGGACCTCCAGAAAGATCTCGAGCGCCGTTTGCCCGGTTATGAAGTGCGTCTGTCCGGCTGCAATCGTGAAGAAGACAAATGCCTGGTGCGAACGTTCACCGATCGATCGCTTGGCGCTTACTACTTCTACGATCTGAAATCGAAAGACTTCCGAAAGCTCGCGGACGTCAGCCCTTGGCTAAACGAGCAGGATCTGGTCCCGATGAAACCGATCAAGTACCAGAGCCGCGACGGGCTCACAATTCACGGTTACCTGACGCTTCCGAAAGGCGTGGCAGCGCGCAATCTGCCCGTAGTCGTGAATCCACACGGTGGTCCATGGTATCGCGACACGTGGGGCTTCAATCCTGAAGTGCAGTTTCTGGCAAACCGCGGTTACGCAGTGTTGCAGGTCAACTTCCGTGGCTCGACCGGATACGGGCGCAAGTTCTGGGAGGCGAGTTTCAAACAGTGGGGCAAGGCCATGCAGGACGACATCACTGATGGTGTCCAGTGGCTGATCAAGCAGGGCATCGCCGATTCGAAGCGCATCGGTATTTACGGTGGCAGCTACGGCGGTTATGCAACGCTGGCAGGACTTGCTTTCACACCGGATCTTTACGCCGCTGGCGTGGACTACGTAGGAGTGTCAAACCTTTTTACATTCATGAATTCGATTCCGCCGTACTGGAAACCGTACCTGGAAATGCTCTACGAGATGGTTGGACATCCGGAAAAGGAGAAGGATCTTCTGACGGCGGCTTCTCCGGTTTTTCACAGCGATAAGATCAAAGTCCCGCTGCTGATTGTTCAGGGCGCCAACGATCCGCGAGTCAACAAGGCGGAATCGGACCAGATGGTCGAGGCGCTGAAGAAACGCGGGATCGAAGTACCTTACATCGTGAAGAACAACGAAGGTCACGGTTTTTCAAATGAAGAAAACCGCTTCGAGTTCTACCGCGCGATGGAAGAGTTTCTCGGCAAGCACCTCGGCGGAAGAGTCGAGAAAGCAAGCGACTAAACTAAGGTTAAGGAACCTACGGATGCCCCACATCGGACGCCGGTGTGGGGCATCTTCGCATCTGCGGGCATCGCCTTGCAGCTCGACGCGTTGAGGTGATAGTGTGACGACGTGATCGACTCATCTCAGATAGAGAAGATGTCTGTGACGGAACGGCTTCGCGCGATGGACCAGCTTTGGGACTCCCTCGACGGCTGCGCCGACGAAATACCTTCCCCAGACTGGCATCAAGAGGTTTTGACCGAGAGGAAAGCACGAGCTCAGCGCGGAGAAGCAAAGTTTCTCACCCTGGCCGAACTCAGATCGCGTTTACGAAGCTCTGAACCATGATCGTAGTAATACTTGAGGATGCTGCCGAAGACCTCGAGTCGGGTGCCCAATTCTACGAATCATGCGAGACCGGCGTTGGCGATTACTTTGTCGACTCCATCCTTTCTGATCTCGACTCATTAATCCTTTTTGCCGGCGTTCATCCAGTCTACTTTGGATTCCATCGCATGCTGTCGAAGCGATTCCCATTCGGCATCTATTATGAGGTCGAAGGCGACATAGTCTACGTTTATGCCATTCTGGATCTTCGGCGCGATCCTCTTTGGATTCGGGGACGCTTGCGGCAGAGATAGTCGAGTCTCCTGACGTCCTCAGTGTTCAGCAGATTGGCGGAGCGTGGGCGGCTTCCACTTCGTGTAGCGCAAAGGCCTGCCACTTATACTTCTCGATGGTTTGCCTGTCGGCGAGAGCACAGGAGTAATCCAGGGTTAACGTGAGGAAACCATTGCGCAGAGTTAATGGATCGTCCCAACCAAATTCACATTCTTCACAATGCAGGTACAGCCGTCGATGTGAAAGATCTTCGACGATAAACAGCCTTCCATAATCGCCGCAATTAGGACAATCCTTGTACCAGAAGCAAGTAGACATATTTCACGCATCGAACGCGCTTCTTAGCCCCCGCGTTTCTGCCTTGTTGTTTTTCTTTCTCGTAGACAAATCGTCATGTCGATGGTCTGGTCCGGTCGATTCAAGCTCAGTTCGACGTCGCGCATGTTCACGGGGTAGAGTTGCTTCACTCTGCTCAAATTCCGAAGATTTCGAACGAGGTTGCGACGTGTAAAAAGGTCACCTTCCTGTAGACCATTCTTGAGTGTACGTCTCAACACCTGATCGCCTGTATACCGGTGGCCCACAAATTCAACCCTGCGGGTTGTGTAACGGTTCTTTTCTGCTTCGCGGATAATCGCCTCTCGTTCCTGAGCGGGTTGCGAACATTCATACGATTGTGCGTGCAAGCTGCCGCCACCCGGAACTACGCACAACGTTAGAAACACTATGATTTGAAACAAACTGCTGTTCATGCGTCCCTCTAAACACTCGAGAGTTGGACCATCGTCAGCGCCGATTTTACACCGGCGCCGCCTGTAAGAGAATATTTGGCCACAATCAAAGGAGGCCGGATCATCATGAAGCCAGTTTTCAAAAGTGCATGGCCCTACCAGGACGATGAGATGAATCTGCCGGTAGAGAATGTAGACGAGGCGATTCCGTTTTATGAACGCGTGATGGGATTCCGCGTTGAATCGCGCAGTGATGCTCCACATCAGAGCGCGATTCTCACGCGAGATGAGATCAAGATCGGGTTAGCTGAAAACGGCGGCGATCCAACACAGGACGGCTGTTTCTTCGAAGTGGATAACGCGGAAGCTGCGTTCGCCGAATTAAAAGCAAACGGGCTTCAGCAAGACAAAGCTGACTTCAGAATCGACGAACACGGCGACACGAAATTCAAAGTGTTCTTTGTCATCGCACCCGACGGCCTCTGCTACTGCCTCGGCGAACGCCAGCGATAACGACTATGGAGTGATTCACCTTGACGCCCCGGCACTTTGTGCATACATTCGACGCCCAAGGAAGTACCACCACGTCCGATGCAAGGGAGTTCATGATGTACATAAGATCGCTGGTAAGCCTGGTGCTGCTTGCCGTGGTTGGCGTCGTCGTACTGGCCCAACAACCACCCCCGGTCAAGACACACCTGAAGGTCGGTGACACCGCGCCTGAGTTCTCACTACGGGCCAGTGACGGAAAGACCTATAAACTGAGTGACTTCAAAGGTAAGAAAAACGTCGTACTCGCAATTTACGTACTGGCGTTCACCGGTGGTTGAACGAAGGAACTAAAAGCGTATCAGGCTGATATCGCAAAACTCGAATCAACTGAAACTCAGGTTTTCGGCTTGAGTGTAGACAGCGTTCCCGCCAACCGCGAATTCGCAAAACAACTCGGAATCACGTTTCCGCTGCTCAGCGACTTCAAACGTACTGTCGTGAAGGACTATGGTGTGTTCAACGAGGAACAGGGCTTCGGAAATCGTGCCACGTTCCTGATCGATAAAGAAGGCATCATCCGGCACATCGATGAAGGAAACGTCGCGATCGATCCGAGCACGGTTATAGAGGCTTGTAACGTGCTCCAGCGTAAAAAGACGTCACAGTAAACAGATCCTTAGACAGGATTCATGTAATCCTGTCTAAGGTTTTCTTCGGCAGCTTAGCCTTAACCAGTTCGTAAGACTGCTTTACATAGTGCGCCCACTCCTTCCGGCTTAGCTTGCCGACATCCTCAACAAGCACCCATTTGTAACGCGCAACATACGGCGCCGGGCGCATCCCCGGCGAACTCGACAGCTCGTCAAACTCCTCGTCCTTCACTTTGAACGAAACAGTTAAGGGACCCTCGAGAGCCGCGACACAAAACATCTTTCCCGCGATGGAAAAGCACAGGTCGTGGCCCCACTTGATGTCCTCTGTCACGGCCGGAAGCTTCCGGCACATCTCACGCAAAGTTTCTATATCCATATCCGATCCTCGGCTGTGATGTTTTCTTCCACGTTGCCACTCTATCGTGGAGGTACTAAATCATGACTAGATTATTCGCAGCAATGTTTTTGGTTCTCGGGCTCGCGGCAAGTGCGCTGGCCCAGTGTGACCCATCTTGTTCGCTAAATCCGGCGGGGCTTCCATATCCCCTGCTTGATTGGCGATTCATTAACAACGGAAATCTTCCTCAGAATCATGGCGTGTACATGAAGGAGGACGTAATTTCCATAAAGGTTGAGTCGGGCGGCCGGCTCAGTCTCAACCCAGACGAAATCGAAATGGTACTTACTTCCAGCGTGAGCTGGAGAAAAGAGTTAGTGTCATTTAGTGCATGCAATGGCAGAACAACGACCATCGCTACTCAGGGCTCAAACAGAGGCCCGGTACGCATGCGCCTCAGGAGGAGCAACTGCGTTGACACAATCCTCCTACGAAAAGAAAAAGCATTTCAGGGTATGGTGGACATGTACCACTTCGACCCCGCTCGATTCTGGAGGTTGTGGGGCGGAAAGATCATCACGATCAATTGGACGTCCGATTGGCACTTTGGGAGTTTCCCACCAGTGTGCGAGTTCCCGTGTGTTCCCGTCGGAACGGATATAAACGCGGGTGCGTTATACGACACCGATTCCAAAGCCGACATAGCTGTATTTCGACCAGGTACCGGCGAGTGGTTCGTCATCAATAGCTCAACTGGCGCGAGTTTTAGCAGACAGTTGGGCAACTTTGATGGAACACCAGTTCCCTACGACTATGACAACGATGGCAGAACAGACATGGGGTTCTGGCATAGAAACACTGGTCAGTGGTGGATTACCCACAGTCTTACGGGGCAAACGAGAGCAGTGCAATGGGGATCCTTCGGCGACATGCCTGTACCCGGCGATTACGACGGCGACGGCAAAGCTGATCTGGCAGTGTGGAAACCTTCGAGTGGTACGTGGTTCATCAGGTCCTACATTTCAGGAGTTGAAAGCACTCGTCAAGGGGGTGGCCCAAGCGACGTCGAAGTTGCTGCCGATTACGATGGCGACGGAAAAACAGATCCCGCGACGTGGCACCTGTTCAATGGGACGTGGAACATCTTCACGATTCCACCGCGGACTGTGCAATGGGGAGCTACCAACGATCACCGTGTGCCGGCTGACTATGATGGCGACGCCAGGGCGGATTACGGAGTTTTCCGAAACGGTCTCTGGTTGATCAAGAACAGCCACACCGGTGTTGAGAGTTCGGCGTGGTGGGGCGTATGGGGCGATCAGCCAGTCCCACGCGATTATGACGCTGATGGTAAAGCTGATATTGCGGTGTTTCGGCCATGGACCGGCGAGTGGTGGGTCATAAAGAGCTCTGACGGTTCAAACGTGCTGCAGGCAGTGTTTGGCGGCCAGGGCGATATTCCCGTTCCGCGGAAGTAAGCGCGATTAGATCCCTGGACAGGATTCACACGATTTTCGTGTGGTCCTGTCTAAGGGCTTTGAAAGGGCCAGAACACGGGAACGAGCCACATCACGATCGCAAACACTGCAAGCGTCAGGATCGAACCCACCTTCACGAAGTCCAAAAAGCGATAACGTCCGGGCGTGTAAACGAGAACGCACGCGGGCTCGAGTGGCGTGAGAAATGAGCACGAAGCCGCGTACGTAACAGTGACTGCAAACGTTCTCGGGTTGAGTCCGAGAGCAACAGCCGTTTTAACTGCTATCGGCAGCATCACGAGCGCAGCCGCCTGGTTCGACATCGGCTGTGTAAGCGCGA
>DASTQB010000014.1:0-6558 GCA_035761985.1 Pyrinomonadaceae bacterium | reverse complement strand
AGCGAGCGAGCTTGGCAAACAAGTGACGGCGGTTGTGGAGATCAAAGCCCGGTTCGATGAAGAGCACAATATCGAGTGGGCCAAGCTGCTTGCTGAATCCGGTGTTCACGTGGTCTATGGATTGGTGGGACTGAAGACGCACAGCAAAGTGACGCTCGTCGTCAGGCGTGAGGATGATGGTCTTCGAACTTACACGCACATCGCGACAGGCAACTACAACCCGACGACGTCGCGGTTGTACACAGACATCGGACTGTTAACCAGCGATTCGGTGATCGGCGAAGATGCGACTGACTTGTTCAACTTTCTGACGGGCTTTTCGATCCAGAAGGAGTTCAGCAGGTTGCTGGTTGCGCCGTTAAATCTTCGCAAGCGCATGATGAGCTTGATCAGGCGTGAGACTGAACATGCGCGGGCGGGACGGCCGGCTCACATCATGGCGAAAGTCAATCGCTTGACTGACCTCAATATCATCGAAGCGCTTTACGAAGCATCGCAAGCGGGAGTGAAGATCGATCTGGTCGTCCGCGGCGCGTGCATGATCCGGCCGGGTGAGCCCGGGCTTTCTCAAACTATCCACGTGAGGAGTGTTGTCGGGAGGTTCCTCGAACACAGCCGTATCTTTTACTTTGCGAACGGCGGTGACGAGGAGGTTTACACAGGCTCTGCCGACTGGATGACGCGTAACCTCGATCGGCGTGTTGAAGTGGTGGTTCCCGTTATGGATCCGCACTTGAAGAAGTATTTGAAGGACATAGTGTTCGCTGCATACCTGCGCGATAACGTGAAAGCGCGGGTGATGAACTCTGAGGGGCGGTACGAGCTTCCGCCGATGGCTCCGGGTGAAGAGCCTTTTAACAGCCAGTTGTTTTTCGAAGGTCCGAATAGTTCACCGCACGTGGGCAGCGTTCATCCTTTGAAGCGAAAGCCCTGGTCCAAGTAACCGCAAAGACGAATAGGTCTTATAGGACCTATACGACCTATAGGACCTATAATCGTGTGATTGGAAAGGTTGATGAGATATGAATCGTGTAGGTCTTGCGGTGCTGGCGGTGTTTGTCGTCATCCTGCTCGGTAGCGGACTGTTGGCTTACGTCTTCCGCAATCAACCTCAACCTGCTGCTACCGGGCCCGCAGCTACGCCCACGGCGGATAGTCCTTTCATGGTCGACTTGTTTGGGCCGGATGGGTCAGGTCTCGCGCCTGCAACTGTTGCGAGTTGGGAGTCGACGGCCGCAAGGATCTCACTGCGGTTTGCACTCGCGGCGTTTCTCGCTGCGTTGCTTGCGTTTCGCCCGCGCCGTGGACTGTTACCGTCGCGGCGGAATCCCTACGTTGCGCAAACTCAGATCCTGATGGCGGTTGTTGCGGGCGCGATGATGATGGTCGTCGGCGATAGTGCCGCACGTGCGTTCGGAATTTTCGCAGCCGCTTCGCTCGTGCGCTTTCGCACGAACATACGCGACCCGAAGGAGATCACGGTGCTGCTCGTGTGTCTCGGAGTCGGGCTTGCTTGCGGCGTTGGACGTTGGGACATGGCGATCATCCTGACGGTGTTTGTGCTCATCGCACTTGCAGTGCTCGAACACTTCGAACGGTTCCAGGTGTTTCGTTCGATGGAGATCACCGTGCAGACGCGCAACGTGGAAGAGAGCAACGAGCTCCTTAAACAACTCTTCGAGCGACACGAATTCGATTACGAGCTTCGTGAGCTCGATCGAGAGGACGCGGATGAGCCGCTCGGCAAGATCGTTTACCTCGTAAACCTGGATACGCAGAACAGCACGACCAAGTTAAGCGAAGTGATACTTGCCACTGATCGCGAATATATCGACAGCATTCAGTGGGATCAGAAACAGAGCAAGACTTACATCTATAGATAAATCCGCGTATTTTTCCACTATGCGTGGTTACTTTTCTCCGGGGGATTTGGATGACTGGTCGCACGATTGTTGTTGGAGACATTCACGGGTGTTACGACGAGCTGATCGAGCTGCTCGAGAAGTGTGGTTTCAGTGAAGCGGATCGCGTGGTTGCAGTTGGTGATTTGATTACGAAAGGCCCGAAGGACCGCGAAGTTCTCCACCTGTTCATGACCGACCAACGCTTCAGCACCGTGATAGGCAATCACGATCTGGCGCTCCGTCAAAAGTGGAATGGCGTGAAGGTCCCGTTAAAGTCTGCGCAGAAAAAGACGCATAAGGAACTGAAGCCGGAGAAAGAAATCTACGCGAGCTTCTTCAACAAGGTGCCGTTTACGATCGATCTCGGTACCCATCTGGTCGTGCATGCGGGGCTGCGTCCAAACGTGGAACTCTACGCACAAACCAGCAGCGACATGACGGAGATGCGCACGCTCGGTAAGAAGCCTGAGAAACACGATGGCACGCCGTGGTATGAAGTTTACGACGGCGACAAGATCGTGCTCTTTGGACACTGGCCCGCGCCCGAGCCGCGGCGCGGTAAGAGAGCCATCGGCCTCGACACCGGCTGCGTCTATGGCTACAACCTCACTGCCTACATCATCGAAGAAGACAAGTTTGTAGCTGTGAAAGCGCAGCGTGTTTACGACGAATCATAATGCCTTCCAGCGGTTCAGAAGTCTCGACCAACAGTTTTCTGGTGGAGCTTCAGGCTGAGGGTTCGCTGGATAAAAGATTTCTTCTCCCCCGACGTAGAGAAGCTTGTATGCACATTGGAAAGGAACAGCTTTTCTATCCTTGCGAAGTCGCCTCACGTTTCTCTCAAAGAGTTCGACCGGTTTGGGGGATTCAACCAGAATGTAATAGCCACGATCATCTACGGCGAAGTGGTTAAAGTAACCCTCAAACTTGCCCTTGAACTGACAGAAAGCCGTTAGGTCAGGAAAAAGTGCGACGAACGGCGGAGGACTCGAGCCACCCAATATTCAGGACTCCGGGCAGTCCCGTAGGGACTGAGCCGTAGCAGTAGGGTGAAAGATCCTCATAGAACACCGCTTACTCCTGATTGTTCCTCCTCATCCGCTATTTTAGTTGGCGCACGACGTCTGGCAAGCTTCAGCGACGGACCACGGACGGAATTGTAGAGACTAGTCTTCCGCCGGAGTAACGCGCTGCCAGAACTCGTTGAAAACGATACTGTCGAAAAACGCTGATGCCTTGACCACTTTGCCGTTCCGCAACTCAAGAAACCAGGCGTAGGTATTTGCATAAGGCTTGCCGTCACGCGCGGTGCCCGTTGCATCAAAGAAAACTACCACCGTATTTCCGTCCGCATACATATTGCGAATAGCCGGTTTCAAACCTTCGCTCATACGCGCGTTGAACGGCCGGATCACTTCGCTCATGAAAGCTTCACGACTTCCATAAGTCTTTGACGCCAGTGAGTGGCCCACGATGGTCCATTGTGCGTCGTCTGCCAGTAGCTGGTATGGACTACCAGTGCCGGCTTTCCATGCTTCGAAACTGGCCAGCACGATCTCCTTGTTTCGCAACTCAGTTTGTTGATTATCAGTTAACATGTTTGTCTCTCCCCCGTCGTGGAGGAATGCAGATGCGGGGTTCAGCCATACGATCGACACGATAAGCACCGCAAGCACGCTCATGAAGTTAGGTTTGATACTGATTGACATCTGCATCCTCCCGGGTCGAGTTTTCTAAAGAACTAGATCTGGTTGTCCCACGCCGCGACCTGCGACTTCTTCAACATGTCCTCTACAAACTTAGGCACAACGTTTCGAAACTTCCCATTATCCGCCGGCACGATTTCGATCATGCGATCGATCATCTCCTTCGGATCGAGATGGCCTTCAGGTGTCGCCAGAAGATCGTCGAAGGTCTTGCGCAGCACTTCACGCTTGGTGAAGTTTTTGGAGTCGTCGAGCCAGCGGAAAGCCGTATCAGCCATCGTCTCGTTATAGCCCGTGAGATACGCACCGGGATTGATCGTCTGGACCTTGATGCCGAAAGGCGCGAGCTCCTGCTGCATCGCCTCCGCGATTGATTCAAGCGCGTGTTTCGTTGAGACGTAAGTGCCCCAACCTGCGGGTGTGAACAGCCCGCCCATAGACGACGTGAAAACAATCTTTCCTTTCTTGCCGGCCGCGATCCACTTTTTGATAAACGCTTGCGTCAACTCAAGCGGCTTGAAGACATTCACTTCATAGTTGCGCCGCACGAGCTCGATAGGGATTTCGGAAACGGGCCCGCTTTCACCTATTGCGGCATTGTTCCAAAGAACGTCGATATCCCAGCTCTGAACATAAGCGACGTCATAAGGATCCAAAAGATCGAGTTTCTCCACGCGAACGTTTTTCAGCCCGAGTTCGGCGACCTTGTTACGGAGCGCGGCGACTTGCGGTGAAATCTGCGCGGTTGCGATAACGTTGTGTCCATTCCGCGCCATGCCAATGGCCGCGCCTTCGCCAAAGCCGGAACCTGCACCAGTGATAAGAATCGTCTTAGACATAAAATTCCTTCCTATAGATTTAATTTAGGATCAACTGACAGCGTTGATGTAAGCGGCGACAGCCGCCTGTGCGATTTCAAAGTCTTGCGCGACAGAACCTCCAGAAACGCCTACCGCGCCTCTCAATTGTCCTTCAGAGTTCTTCAACGGAATGCCGCCTGCAAACGGAGCTAGACCATCGTTGCTGAGTTCAAGACCTGGTGCGGGTGCGCCGGGTTTGCAGTACTCCCAAACGGTCTCGCTGTTTACTTCAAATAGAACTGCTGTACGGGCCTTCCGGTTTGCGACGTCGATCGATCCGAGCACAGCTCCATCCATGCGGAGAAATGCTTTGAGGTGTGCGCCACGATCAAGCACCGCAATGTTAACGGCGACTTTCAACTCGTTAGCTCTGGCTTCTGCAGCCGATATGATTGCTCGAGCTTCACGTGCGGTGAGCATGCGCCAGTGTGTTACCTCGCTTCTTTAAGAATATTTGCAGCAGCGCTGCGATGGTGGGAAATTTAGGGATTTTGAACGCGACGCAAATCACGCAATCAAGGTAACTTTTGATACTTCTTTTGAGGTATGTGTTTGCGGGTGGAAGTGATTGCTTTCAGAAGGTGGGCGTTGTGCGGTGAGGTTGATGCAGACCAGCTAAATACTCAACCGGGTCCCACCACTTACGTCATCGAGCAGATACATCAGCCAGCCATTACGCGCGGGGTTCTCGTCAGCAATCTCACGACTAACGCAGAGCCGAGCATCAACGCGGCAAAAATCTTCGCCTTCAAACCCTGGTTGAAGAAGATTACGATTAGGCAGTTCATCGCAAACACGACGAGCATGAAGTTGGCCCAGAAGCGTTTTTCATCCGTAACGCCGAAATGAAGCAGCATTGTGAGGATGAAACCAGCGGCGATCATGATGAAATCCAGCGATGGGATTCCGAAAAGCAAACTATCCATCTAAAACCTCCCGGGAAAGCTGACGAGATAGTATTACATTCCGGATCCGCGACCAACACAGCATGTCGATTGTTTGATTATTAAACCGCCTCCCAATATTTCCGCCAAACTGTCCCTGAACGGCGCATCCGGGTGAAAGACCGTCAGGGAGGTTGTTTGAACACCGATTTCGATTTTGTCTTTCTTGCTCTGGGCCACCGCAGCAGAGGCAAACATGATGATTGTGATCAGGAGGAGAATTAGCGTTCGCATAAGGCTCCTGGTGGAACGACCGCCTGCATAGGTTCGCGAGCACTGAGGATGGATTCTCATGTATCTCGCGCGGGAAGATCAGTGTGTAGTTCACGATCCTGGAGGATCAATGTTCCAGGATTTTGTGGACCACGTGCAGCGCCGGGGTTATTTCCTGCTATGTCACTTAGCTGACTGTAAGGAAACCACGCGAAGCCCGAAATCAATGTATGTATTCGAGTGTTTATCTCGCTACCCTTGGCTGATACTCGTCGCTTTCGAAGTGGCACCACTTATGCATTCCCTAAATGACCGCCCCCGTGGGAGATCAATGTGTTAGAAGAAGGAACCGTATGAAGAGATTTTTCCGATCGAACGTAAGAAGCGTCTTACTCGCTTCAATTTTAGGGCTTGTGGCTATGATACCGGCGAGTGCTCAGACACCGTCGACCAGCGCACCTGGGGATAGTTCGGCAGGGTACTCGGCCGGCAGAACCGATGATGGGACTGATTGGGGTTGGGTTGGACTTCTGGGTCTTACCGGACTCCTCGGCCTGATACCGAGACGGCGTCGGGCAGAGGCAGACTATCGAGCAACCGATACCACTGCAACGCGTGCGACCGCCAGATAGATCTGTACTTTAGCCGGGCCGCAACCGACTCAGGTTGAGCACCAGCCTGGCATACCAAGTCTTGATACATTCACTTATCCGTTAAGCGGAGTTACCTGACAATCGGGAGTAAGGTTACTCCCCATTCTGAGAGGCTAGCTACAGCTAGCCTTTCTCTTTTTGTTCGGGCATTTCTCGGCTCCAATCCTAACGAAGAGCGGTGCAGGCGGGTGATCAATAGGTGGTCATCTCAAAAGCGCCGAGTTCTCAATTACGCTCGATCGACGGTCACGGCAGTCACATCGATGGTAATCGGTGCG
>DASTQB010000013.1:0-18474 GCA_035761985.1 Pyrinomonadaceae bacterium | reverse complement strand
GCGCGCTTCTGAGTGTTGGCAATGTCGTCGAGCGGGTTTGCGTCGAGTAGGACCAGGTCGGCTCGTTTGCCTTTCTCGATCGTTCCCGTCTTGTCGATCGTTCCGAAGAACATCGCGGGATTGCGCGTCGCACTTTCGAGCGCCGCGTAATTCGACAAACCCGCATCGCGCAGATCGATCAACTCGAGATGTAACGTGTGACCGTAAAGCATCAGCCACTCTGGTGTGTCCGAGCCCGCCATCAACCGCCCACCGGCGTCGTAAATCGCTTTGACGATCTTGTTGCGGATCGCAATGTATTTCTCACGTTTCTCGATCCGCGCGGCGGTGGAGAGGTATTTCCTGCTGTGGCCCATCCACAAGTCGACAGTCTTCTGCGGATAGAAGCGAATGTCGGGTTGAAGTCTGAACGACTCTTCAGTTCGTCCTTTGCCGAAAGTGAACTTGAACAGGTGCAGTGTCGGAGTCGAGAACGGGTTTGCAGCAACTGTTTGCCGCGCGAGTTCCGGAATCCTGCTTTCGTCGAGGTAGTCGATGCTCTCCCAGTTCTTCGGATTGTAAACATAGAGATCGGAAACAGAACCTTTCACGGGCGCATTCTCAGGCAGGAGTGCTTCGAGATAAGCGTCGAGGTGCTCGATCTGCTGTTTGGCTTTGAACGCGCGTGCGAGGCCGACCGATCTGCTGTCTACATGGCCCACGACGCGTATGTTCTGCTTGCGCGCTTCGTCGACGATCGCTTCGTACACTTCGGGCGCAAGGAATGTCGTTACTTTGATGAAGTCGTAGCCGTCCTGTTTCGACTTGCGAACGGCAGCTCGCGCGTCAGCGTCAGTAGTAACGACGATGGCGTTCGGTTGCTTGCGTCCGGTGAGGTGTGGACTGGCGGCGTAGATCGTCGGCGCAAGAATCTGTTCGCTTGCGCTTTTACTGCGCAGGACGATGTGCTCGGGCGTACCGATCATCAGACGAATCGTCGTGACGCCGTACGCGATCATCACCTTGAACTCATCTTCCGCCATCGAATCGGGTAACTCGTCGTCGCTGAAAAGATGCACGTGCATGTCCATCAGGCCGGGGATCAAAAACTTGTCAGTGCCGTCGATGCGTTGCGCGCCCGCCGGGATCTTCACTCGCCGTACGTGGCCGATCTCCGCGATTACGCCGTTGCGGACGATCACGGTCTGATGTTGCAGTAGGCGTTCTTTGTCCATCGGAATGACGTTGACGTCGATGAATGCAACGGTGCGCGACGGTTGATTCGTTTGGGCCGAGACGGAAAGGGCGAAGACCAGGATAAGGAGCAGTGCGAGTTTTTTGTTCATCAAAGTCCTCAGTGGTGATATGGCGTCGAATGCGCAACGAGGCGTAGAATAAGCCAAACCAAATTGAAAATGGTAACTGATTGATCCTGTTTCACACCGAAACGTTTTACGGAGCAAAAATATGGATGATCTGAACGAAGAACAGGGGCTGGAAGAGCTGTCTGAAAACGATCTCGCTCAAACACGTGCCTGGGAAGCCACGGCCGCGAAGACTGCTCCACTCCCGCGTCTCCAACCTGAAGCTGATAAAAAAGAAGAAGAGTTTCGGTTCGGGCAGAGTCAGATCCTGCGAATGATCGCGGCGAATGCGCCGTTGAGCAACATTCTCGATCGGCTGGTGAAGTTGATCGAAGCACAGGCGCCGGACATGCTCTGTTCCGTGTTGCTGCTTAGCGACGATGGCGATCACGTGCGTCACGGAGCAGCGCCGAGTTTGCCGGAGGATTACGTTACGGCGGTGAATGGCTCGGCGATTGGACCAAAGCATGGTTCGTGTGGAACGGCGATGTACCGCGGCGAACCGGTGGTTGTTAGCGACATTTCTTCTGATCCGCTGTGGGAAGATTACCGCGATATAGCGGCAGCCAGTGGTCTGCGTGCGTGCTGGTCGACGCCGATTTTGTCGGGACGCGGGAAAGTGCTTGGTTCGTTTGCGATGTATTACCGCGAGCCGCGCACGCCGACGGGTGATGAGGCTGGGCTGACTGATGTCGCAACGCGCATCGCTGGTTTAGCGATCGAACACAACGCGGCGCGAGAGATACTGGCGCGGACGCAGGCTGAGCTGGCCCAGGCGACGCATGATGCAACTGCGGGTAAGGCAGTGGTGTCGATCATCGATGAAGTGAATCAGCAATTGGAAGCGATTGTCGGCAATGCGAAGCGATGTCTGGAGTTACTTGACGAGGACAAACCCGACATCGCAAATTTCCGCGAACCGTTAAAGAACATCGCCAGTCACGGTCATAACGCGCTCGATGTTATCCGTCGCATTCGACAGGATTAACACGATGTTCCAGAATTTACATGATTGAATCTTGTTCATCTTGAAAATCCTGAAATCCTGTCAAAGGTTTTATCGTATCACCTGAAGCTGTCGGTCGCTCTAACGAGCGCATCAACAATCCCTTTCTCCGTCGCCGCATGCCCGGCATCCGGAATGAACTTCAAATCGGCTTCGGGCCATGCGCGATGCAGGTCCCACGCGCTCATCGCCGGACACACCACGTCATAACGCCCATGGACAATCACCCCCGGAATGTGTCGAATGCGATCGACATTCTCCAGCAACCAGTTATCAGTCTCGAAGAAACAGTTGTTCACAAAGTAATGACACTCAATCCGCGCGACCGCGAGCGCTTTATGCTCTTCACCAAACTCGCCAATCAGCTTCTTGTCAGGAATCAGCTTCAACGCACTCGCTTCCCAGATCGCCCACGCCTTCGCCGCCTCGAGCCGCACTGACTCATCATCGCTCGTCAGTCGACGATAATAGGCATTGATCATGTCGCCACGTTCCTCTTCCGGAATTATCCGAACGTACTCTTCCCAGTTGTCTGGAAAAATCGCGCTCGCACCCAGACCGTCTTCATAAAACCAGCGAATCTCTTTCGGGCGGCAGAGAAAAATGCCGCGCAGGACCAGCCCGCGCACGCGCTCCGGATGCGTCTCGGCATAAGCCAGCGATAACGTGCTGCCCCACGAGCCGCCGAACACGAGCCACTGTTCAATCCCAAACTGTTCGCGAATAGTCTCGATATCCTGGACCAGGTGCCACGTCGTGTTGTCGCCGAGTGAAGCGTGCGGCGTGCTACGGCCAGCGCCACGCTGTTCAAAGAGGACGATGCGATACGCCTGCGGATCGAAGAACCGTCGATAATCCGGGATGAGTCCAGAGCCTGGTCCACCATGCAGAAATAAAAGGGGCTTGCCGTTCGGATTTCCGCATTGTTCGTAATAGAGCTGGTGGACATCCGAGACTCGAATGTGCCCGCTATCGTAGGGTTCAGTCTCAGGGTAGAGAGTCTTTAATGTTTCCATATGGCAGGGGATTATCGTGGCACATGCCATTCCTCTGCAAACGATGGTGAGGCTAGCCACACCTCGGCGCCGTTGGGTCTATCGTGGGCAATTTCCTGGACGGTCTTTATCTTCAGCGTCATAAGAAGGGAGATCGGATCATGAAGCGAATATTGCGTGGCGTGCCGGCAATGGTATTGACGTTTGCAGTGGGTGTTGGAATTTCGCTGCTATTCTGGGTGGATTTTGAAGTGCACAGTCCAGCTGTCGAAACGGTCCCCGCCGCGATGGTGCAACCCGCGACGGTTCCCGCCGCGATCGTCCGACCAGTAGCGGAGCCGGTTTCCGAGGTAACGGAAGCGACGACAGCTCCCATTACTCCCCAAAGCATGATTATTCTGGACTACGATGACCAGATGTTCTACCCAAACGGCACTTATCACATCCTGGGCTCGACGCCGAAGGAGTTCGCCGAATTCTACAGCTTCGAAACAGACTACGGTGAGTGGGTCAACGATCGGCCGGTGGGATACATTGCGGTCAATACAAAGGCCGGAGGTGGAATCTTCGATCGCCACGATGTGGTCTTCGGTCTCATAACAGAGCGTCGAGTTGTTTTCCTCACCTCTCCCGACCCCAAAACAGAATTTGAATATCTGTTTGATGGGCAATTCATTCGCAGTGACTTCGACGTGGTGGCGAACAAGGACAAAGCAGTCGTGCGCGGAACGTTGACAAAGTGGAGGCGTGGAGAAAAGATCGCAGAGCGCGTTTTGAGTTTCAGTATGGTCCAGCACGGGTGCTGATTCGCGTTAGGGAGGTTGACTATGAGGCGTTCAATCGTGTCTGTGGTGGCCACGTTACTCGCCTTCGTGGCAGGCGTCGGTATCAACCGGTTGATCTGGGCTCCCTCAGAAGCGAAAGTTTCTGCGGGTGCTGCGCCGAAAAAAGTCGCAGAGCGGGTTGTGAGTTTTCAGATACTGCGGCACGACTGTTGAGATTGATTCAGAGACGTAGAAACGCGCGCATGCGTTCGAGTTCTGCATCCAGTTCGCGTTTGAAAGCACGGTCGCGTGGCGCGGTGGCTTGAACGTAGCGCAGGTCAGTTAGCAGTTCTCCATTCTTTACCGCGAGGTTGGCCCAGCCGATGACGTGCTCGCGCCAGAGTATCGGCAACGCGTAATAACCGAGCTTTCGTTTCTTCACTGGCGTGTACGCTTCGAGTCGATACGTCCAACTCCACAGACGTTCGAAACGTGCGCGATCGTGGACCGCCGGATCGAAAGGTGCGAGCAAACGGACCACGTCTTCGATCGTGTGAGCTTCAACATCTTCATCCTCCGGCCAGTACCAAACGACATTTTCAATCCGCTCATGTTTCAGTCGCTGCCTGGCGCGTTGCAATGCACCGGGAAGTTCTTTTTGCCACTGTGGAACTGCATGTCGCAGACGTCCAACGTAGTAGGAAAGACTTGGACCAGGCAGAGGCGCGTAAAGGCGTATCACTACGTCGACGAGTGCGTCGACTCGCGCGCGACGCTCGGCGACGCCTTTCGGAGCGGGCTCGTGTTGATGAATCTTGTAGATGCGAATGCCTTTTTCACGACGTGCGATGCGGAGGAGGCCGGAGTAGTGCATGGCGTCGAGCAGGTGTGTGGTAACGCTCGAGGATCCGCCCCAGTAGTTTGTGGTGGTGCCGTGTGCGAAGTGTCCGTCGACTTCTCTCGGGTGGACTTCGCCGCGTTCGCGGACGAAATCGAGGACGAGTTTGGCTTGCTTTTTCTGTCCGGGCGCCCAGGGATGAATGACTTTGTCCGCGGATGCACGCGAATTGGACCGCGGATGCATTAGTGATTGCAAACGGCGCGTGACGTAGCCGTAGTTGATGAAGAAGTCTTCTTCGATATCGAGTGTTGGGTAGCGACGTTCGAGGTCTCCGGCGCGATAGTCTTTTACACGCTGTCTAAGGATTAAGTCCTGCGCCCTCGCCGGCGCCCGGATCGGGTCGGCCTGGAGAAAACCCATTCTTTCGAGGGCGGCTTGCAGCGTTGCCGGCTTCGGAAAGTTCCGTGCGACGGTGTAGCGCCTCAGATCGTCTACAGTTGATGGCATTGGAAAAGTATTTTCAAGATTCGAAAACAGTGGCACTATTGTCCGGATTTAAGAACCTCAGAGCCCGCGGTAGGACGTAGCATAACAAAGAAAACGAGAGGCCAATACCGATGAACTCCCAGCCATCTTTTCGCTTCAGACTGTTTTCAATTCTCACTGTGTTTGTGCTGATCTCCACGTGTTTTAACTGGTCCATCGTGCGGGCGGCTGGGGAGGAGTGGAGGCCTCTCGAGCCGGCGGAACTCGCGCTCAAGGCGCCGAAGGTGGAACCCAATGCCGATGCGGAGGCGATCTTTTGGGACATTCGCGTCGACGACGGCGGTTACAGCGACCTCGTGCTCTCCCATTACGTCCGCATTAAGATCTTCAACGAGCGCGGGCGCGAAAAGCACAGCAAGATGGATATCCCTTACGTCAACGGCGTCAAGATCAAAGACATCGCAGCACGCACTATCAAAGCCGACGGCTCCATCGTCGAACTCCTCAAAGACGACATCATCGAGAAAACAGTCGTCAAAGCAAACGGCCTCAAACTCAAAACGAAGACGTTTGCATTTCCGGGAATCGAGCCTGGCGCAATCATCGAGTACAAGTGGAAAGAAGTTATCTCAAACACGTCTGCAAACAACCTGCGTCTTCAGTTTCAGCGCGACATTCCGGTCCAGTCTGTGACTTATCGAATCAAACCTTCGCGCGATAGGGCGTTTGACGTGCGACCCTTCAACATGCCCAAGTTTGAGTTTCAAAAAGAAAAGGGCGGCTTCCAGGCCACCACCGTCACAAACATGACGGCATTTCGTGAAGAACCGATGATGCCACCCGAGGACAACGTCAAGTCGTGGGCCATGGTCCGTTATGGCGGCGGCTTTTTCGATTTCCTCAGTTACGCGTTGCTGGCGAGTGCCATTCACACTGGCACACAGCCACTGATGAAAGTCGATAAAGAGATCACACAAAAAGCCAACGAGATCATCGGGAACGCGGAATCCGAAGACGAGAAACTCGAGAAGCTGCTTGCATTCTGTCGTGAGAAGATCAAAAACACCGACGACAGGACCGCGGGCTTTACCGAAGAGCAGCTGGAGAAACTCAAAGACAACAAGAAACCTTCCGACACTCTAAAGCGAGGCGTCGGCTCGAGTGTTGATATTAATCTCCTGTTCGCAGCACTCGCCACCGCCGCTGGATTTGAAGCGCACGTGGCACTCCTGCCCGATCGAGGCCGGCGCTTTTTCGATCGCAACGTGATGCTTCCCGGCTCATTGCGTCCGGCCGCCATCGCGGTGAGATCCGGGTTTTCCTGGAAGTTGTATGATCCTGCTTTCAAATACATCACGGCAGGCATGCTGCGCTGGCAGGAAGAGGGTGTCGACTGCCTGATCGCCGGAGACAGGTCCACGTGGATTACCACGCCGATGTCGCCACCCGAGAAGTCGAAAGAGAAACGCACGGCAACGTTGGCGCTCGACGAGAACGGAACACTCGAAGGCGACGTGACGATCGAGTACACCGGTCATCTTGCCGTCGAACGAAAACTACAGAACGATGAAGACTCGCCGGAGCAGCGCGAAGAAACACTGAAAGCCGCAATCAAAGCGCGGCTCAGCTCTGCCGAAATCAGCAACATCGTCGTTGAAAACGCGACCGATCCGTCGAAGCCGTTCATCTACAAGTTTCACGTGAAAGTGCCGGAGTATGCGCAGCGCACGGGTAAGCGGCTCTTCGTTCAGCCCGGTTTCTTCCACAAAGGTATTGAGCCGATGTTTAGTGCAGGCGAGCGGCGCTATCCGATTTACTTTCGCTTTCCGTGGTCTGAGGAAGACACGATTACACTGAACTTACCGAAAGGCTACGTCCTGGATAACGCCGATCGTCCGGCGCCCATCTCGGGAGGTGTTGTTTCGAAGCATGAAGTGAAGATGGGCATTACGAAGGATCAGACGATGCTTACGTACGGCCGATCGTTTTACTTCGGCGGCGACGATGCGATTCTATTTCCAGTCGAAAACTATCGACTTCTAAAACAGCTGTTCGACGAAATTCACAAGGCCGACAATCACATGATCACGCTCAAGCAAAACTAGGACAGGATGAACATAATGCACGGGATGAACAGGGTTGCCTGGATAGTCGGTTTTCTTGTTGTCTTACTTCTCAATTCAGTTTCAGCTCAACAAGTTTCTGGTCCACCATCGTTTACCTTCAACGAACTGGTCGAACTTTACGAAACGGATCCGCCGTCGCCTGAACTTTCAGCCAAGCTCACACGATTACTGACCACGCCTTTTATAAACAACTCCGTCGGTCTTCGTCCGCCACGCGGGATCAGCAGCGCAACACTCTCTCAGCAGGGCTTTTTACGAGTCGCCACCTGGAACATTGAGCGTGGACTCGAGTTTGATGCGGTCAAGGCCGCGCTCACCAACGATCAGCGATTCTTTCGACGCTTGCCGGCATCGATTCGCGGATCGAAATTCAAACTCGGCGACGTGCTGGCCCAGGCTGCGGAACTCAGCCGTGCAGACATCGTCATACTCAACGAAGTCGATTGGGGACTGAAGCGCACGAATTATCGCAACGTCGCGAAAGAGCTCGCAAGCGCGATGCGAATGAACTACGTCTTTGGGGTTGAGTTTGTCGAAGTCGATCCGGTCACACTCGGAATCGAAACGCTTGAAGGTGAAACAAGCGCCGACAAATCAGAGATGATCGCAAACCTCGCGGTTGATAAAACACGCACACTCGGTTTGCACGGCACCGCGATTCTTAGCCGCTTCCCGTTGCGCAATGCGCGCCTGATTCCGTTTGTCAAACAAGGTCACGACTGGTATCTCGAAGAGAAAGACGGGATCTCGAAACTCGAAGCAGGGAAGCGTAAAGGCGCAAAACTCGTCTTCGGCGAAAAGATCATGCGCGAAGTGCGGCGCGGCGGCCGCATGATGCTGCTCGCAGACATTTCTGATGCGAGTATTCCGGGCGGGGGCGTGACGGTCGTTGCAACGCATTTGGAAGCAAAATCAAAACCGTCGGACCGACACAAACAACTCGGTGAGGTGCTTGAGCAGATCAAAAGCGTCGATCATCCGGTGATCCTCGCGGGCGACATGAACACTTCCGGAACCGATTCAACGCCGACGTCATTTGAACGTGAAGTTAAGAAGCGCCTCGGCAGCACGAGGTTCTGGGCAACGCAGGGAATCAAGTACGCGACGGGTGTCGGTTTGATTTACGACATCACGGTAGGTCTCGTGAAGATGCAACGCACGAGAAACGATCCGACAGTGAAGAGTATCAAGTTCGTTTCGGAAAACCCGGAAGAAGGTTTCTTCGACACGCTTAAAAACTTTCGTTTCCTCGACGGCAAAGTGTTTGACTTCCGCGGATCGAGGGAACATTCAACCGGAGCGAGTGGCGAAACTCTGTCGGACTCAAATGAACGCGGCAGCAAGGGGTTTGTGAGCACGCTCGAGCTGAACGGTAGGTTTAAGATCGAGATGAAGCTCGACTGGATCTTTGTGAAGCCGCTGGAGCTGACCGATCCGGACGATCGAGATCAGTCGTACCGGTTTGCACCACAGTTTGGACGGACGTTGAAGATCCTCAACTACAGTTTGAAAGATCGTATCTCCGACCACAATCCACTGATCGTCGATTTACAGTTGTAAGGGTGGCTCTCCGTGCCACCCCAGCGTGGAAAATCGCTCCGGAGGAGCGACATGTGGCGCAGCGGAATCTAGAGCTCTCACCGGTAGCCGGTTGCATCGGCTGGTTTGCCTGGATCCTGCACTTCGATCATGTATCGCCATGCATCGGGTTGAGAGCCGTCGACATCAGTGAAGCCGTAGACTTTTGCGAGTTGACCGCTCGAGAGTGACTGCCCGGTCCATCGTGCGACGTCCGGATCCGCCGCGAGATGCGCGATTGCACGTCCGACGTAGCGCGGCGTTTCTGAGATGATGAAGTGCGGTTGTACCTTCGTTGCGTCGCGCCAGTTTTCTTCTTTGACACTGTAGTTGTCGAGCATCTGTTCGGAGCGCAACCAGCCGGGACTGACAGTGACGGCGGTGCAACCGTGAGGCTTGAGTTCGTGCGCGAGCGACCAACCCATGCGAACTGCAGATGTCTTCGCGAGATCGTAAAACAACGAGAGTCGATAGTTCTCGTCGTTGTATTCCGCGGTTCCATCGGTAACTTCAACCACGAGCCCGCCGGGATTTCTGATCATTAGCGCGAGGGCGAAATGGCTCGTGATGATGTGCGTGTCGACCGCGAGCCGCAGCATACGCAGTCCGTTTTCGAGTGAGTGTTCCCAAACAGGAACGTTCCATTGAATGTAGTGATCGGCGCCCCAGATGTCGTTGACCAGAACATCCAAACGACCCTGCTCGCGTTCCATACGAGCGATCAGTTCCTTCACTTGCGCCGGATCGAGGTGATCGCACTGCACCGCAACCGCGCGTCCACCCTCACGCACGATCAACTCCGCCGTCTCTTCGATCGTCTCGGGCCGGTTCATCTCCGAACGTTGGTCCTTCGTCGAACGCCCGGTGCAATACACAATCGCGCCCGCCGCCCCAAGCTCGCGCGCAATCCCTCTCCCGGCTCCCCTCGTGGCGCCCGCAACGAGCGCCACCTTGCCTTCAAGTGTCTTGTTCATCGTGGAAATCTTGTCAATCCTGTCAAAGGTTCCATCAACGCCGGGCGAGGAACACTTTTGCTTCGTTGATCTCAGGGCGGTCGCTGTCTGTGCCGCGCACGAGTTGCATGAGTTGTTGATAATACTTTTTGGCTGCGATCTGATCGCCCGTGAGTTGGGCCGCACGCGCCGCGCCGTAGAGACCGTTGAAGCGCTGAGGCGTACTTTTGAACGAAACTTCAAACTCGCGCAACGCTGCCGCCGGTTGTTTGATCTCCAGCAGGAGTTCGCCGAGTTGTTCGCGCGCCGGAAGAACCGATCCCGGCGTCACTGGATGCTTGTCGGTTGCGTCATCAAGATCTGCCGCTTTGCGAAGCAGCGCTACCGCTTCGTCCTGCTTGCCTTCAGCGTAAGACAGCCACGCCTCTGCCACCTGTCGCTGGATCTCAACCTGCCTGGCCCAGTCGTAATCGCCTTTCACTCCGGTAAGCGCCTGCTGGATCGTCGTCAGCGTCTCGACTTCACGACGTGCCGAAGCAGCGTCACCTGCACGTGCGGCGCCGATCGCGCGCGCAAAATGCATGTGCGCAGTGGCCCATGGAAAACGTTGCCACGGAAACTGTTTCAAGTATGCGGAGCTCATCTCCAGCTTTGCCGCTTCGTTCCACTGCCTTCTTTCGAGCACATAACGCGCCGGAATCGCACTGATCGCGTAGGCCACTTTAAAACTTTCCGGCTCGATCTTCTGAATCTTGTTCACCTCTTGAAGCACGGCGGCCGCTTGTTTGTCCTGTGCGAGTTGCAAGTACGCGTACGCGAGATAATCCATCGCGTGAAGTTGCTCGTCCCAAACGCCGGTCATCCTGTTTCTAACGGCAAAAGCCTTCGCTGCGGCTTTGGCATCGAGGTTCGAGTTGATTGCTTCCTGCCACAAACCCAAACGAATAAAGATATGCGACGGCATGTGCTGCGCATGAGCGGAAGCGGGCGCGATCTTCGCGTACGCCCTTGCCGCAGGCAGTGCTAACTCGGCGAGTGCAGGGTAGTCGTAGCTGTGAATCAGATAGTGAGCAACACCCGGATGCTGCGGCTCACGCGCCAGCACGCCGTTGAGAATCTGCGCTGCCTGCTTTTCCCTCACGTAGCTCTTGTCGCGCGACATCATTCCCGTCGCGATGAGCGTCAGTGCATAAAAGATTCCTGCTTCTCGATCAGCCGTATTACTCTCGTGAAGCTGCTTCATCACATCACTGTAGGCAAACGTTCGTGCCTGGTGATCGAGCTTGTCATGGTCCTTGTAAAAGACTTCCATTGCCGCGATGTAATCTCGTTCGCGTTGCGTTGCGGTGGCGGCACTCTTCGCCTGGGCGATTGCGTCGGATCCTTTCTTCAACTCAGCCGCACTTGGCGGCGCCCAGAGCGGATGAAAGTTACTCATGGCGATGCCCCAGTAGCCCATGCCGCACTTCGGATCGATCTTCGTCACTTCCGTGAACGCTTTTTCCGCTTCTTCATATTCAAACGAATGAAGCCATGCGACGGCGCGATTGAATTGTTTCTGCGCGGGGGCGTTGCAAGAGATTTTGAAGTTGACGACACCGAGCTTTTCCGACGGATCGTGCCGGTGCGTGTGCTCGCCTTGAGCGCGTGCAGAGATTGTGTTCGAAAGAATGGTGAGACTGACCAGGACCATCGTTGAAAGTGTGCGTTTCACTTTAGGGACTCCTTTCGAAGCGTAGGCGTGCGGGTTACGGCTGGGGGAAGTGCAATTGTCCGGTTGCCAAGTTTCTCTCTCGGCAACCGGAATTGGCAAGCGCCGGCGTCAGTAGTGAAGCACTGCGATGTAAGAGTCGTTATAGTCAGAGACGCTGTTATTGGCACTAAGTGTGAGTGTGTGCTGCCCTTGTGTGAGTTTGACCGGAATGTACGCGGCGATTACGGCCCGGTGTGTTGAACTGCCATTGGAGAAGATCTGTGCAGTTCCGATGTTCGTACCATCAAGCGCGATATCGATTCCGATCATTTGGTTCGCAGTTTGAGTCCAAACCGATCCCTGGACCTCGATGTGCATCAGCATGTCGCCGGGAGCGTCGAAAGTAGCTTTCAGAGGTAAAGGCCCTTGTTGCTTAAGAACAACTTGTACTGCCATATAGTTTTCTTTCTGTCGTTAAGACTGGGGGATGGTAGAGCGCCGGGCACAGTAGTGCGTCGCGTGAGAATTGTCAATGTAATTTGAAGGAGTTTTGGATGAACGCGGAACAAAAATCCGCGCTCATCCGTGTATGGTCTAACCGAACATCTGTTTCGTCTCTTTAACCGAATTCGCGTACATCGCTTGTAGCTCCTTCAAACCCGAAGCGGCTCCTTTCATCAACTGGTCTTCGAACCTTTCCGGGTTCAAGTCCATGATACGCTTGAGTCCGCCTTCAATTCCGATGCGATCCTTGTGTAGTACTTCGGAAGCAGAACGGATCATTCCACCCAAAACCGCAGCTTCGAGTAGATCCGGCGACGGACACGTCAGGCATGGATTTGGTCTCGGCGGAAAAGGTTTTTCCCGCTCGGGAATCGTCAGGTAACGGTCGATTATTCGTTCGCGCAGTCTTCTGTCGAACGTGCCGAGATAATCGAGCACTGATTGCGTAACCCAGCATGGGCCAAGCTTCGAGATCAGGTAATGCCGGAAAGTGTATCCGAGTTCCAGCAATGGAGCCTTGAAATGAAACTCCTCAATTCCGGGATACGAGTAGAAACTTTCCAGCACGTGGAATTGCAGGCAGTGACGAGGTATGTGTGGGGGCGCCAGCCACACACCAAGGTTCAGAAAGTAGCGCTTGATCTTTTCCCAGTTATCGCCGCCCGCTGCCTCGATCTGCGTGATGTTGATGTTCATCCAGTGGTGCCAGGTTGAATCGGTAGCAACACGTCCGATGTCGATCCGGTGCCCGTCATAGACGCTGATCATCGCAAAGCGTTTGGCAGGGGAGTCGCCTTTTTCGTGGTCCACCGGCGGATCTGCCAGCGTTCGGCCGTGGGCAATAACCATCGGCAATGGCTGAACTCCGCCAACCGTTGGATACTCGTCACCAGTTACTCCACCACCGAAGTCGTATGTGTTGGTGAGTGTTATCCGACCAAGACCAACGTCGGGCTGAGCAACGTGATCAAACACAACTCCCTCGTGGGGATGGTCGGGCATCACGTTGATTGGCCCAAGCCTCGGATGACACAGTACCGGATGAGGACGACGACGAGTGCGGAAACCCGTGCGAGAAAACGTCATCCAGGGGACCCACGTGATCCGTTGCGGCACAGCATCACTCTGCCGTTCAAATTCAATTTCGTCGAGGCCCGCCAGTTCTGCGGAGTTTGCGGGACGGTTAGTGTCTACCCGGTCCAGACCGGAGATGGGTGGGACGTTTTGCGCATTGGTCCATGCACGCATTGTTCCCACACGCGGAATGCGGCTACACATCGATGCCCCGACGAAGTCGTGATCGCCAGTGGCGAAGAGGCCGCCTTTGTTATCCATCCACTTTGTGAGCACGTTGAGTTCAGCATCCGTTGCCGGAAGGGCACCCGCGGCGTCGATATCGGCATCATTGGTTGGTGGAAAAAAGCCTGCGTGAGGCTTAAACCCGAAGCACCAGATCTCATCGTAATGATCGATGACGTTGCTGCCGTTGGCGAGAGTGCTGTTGAATCGGAAGCCGGTATATTTGGGCTCGGTGCCGGCGGGCGCTGCAACGACGTTGAATGCGCCCGGGCTGCGTAGTGCAACATCAACGTGAAAGCGCATGCACCCGACAGTTGTTTCGCGCATGAGTCTGATCACGCGCTCGATACCGAATGCATCGTCGCCGGGTGAAAGACTTATTTCAGTGTCGACTACGATCAGCAGTCTAACGCGCGAGCGAAGATAACGTTTGATGTACTCGAGTAGCGCTGGGCGCGCTACGTCAACTACGTGGCGTAAATCGAGATCGAGCATAGAAACCTCCAGAAGGTCTATTGGTAGGAATGGGAGGCTGAATCGAAGGTTATAGACCGTAAGGAATCAGCCGTTACTGACCAGATGCGTTTTACGAGGAGGCACCTTATGCCGCCTTCGAAGTGGGCGCTTGAAAATCAGCGTGCGCGCATAG
Organism: Pyrinomonadaceae bacterium; assembly: GCA_035761985.1. Taxonomy (GTDB): domain Bacteria; phylum Acidobacteriota; class Blastocatellia; order Pyrinomonadales; family Pyrinomonadaceae; genus PSRF01. Next base: position 4,237 of record DASTQB010000013.1, on the reverse strand, counting down.
GGGTATCTCCTCCGTAGCAATCTGTCTATAACAAATGACAGTTACCGGAAGATTTGTTAGACCCCTTCTGAATCGGGAAGGTGAGAGGTTAAACGGCTTCAGATTGTGACGAGAAGTGAAACTCTTTGACTTTGAGCGCCGGCAGCAGTGAAGCACTGCCGCCCTGGCCTTCGGAACTGCCCACGCGTTCAGACTTTCCGATCATCTCGATGTTGCCGGGCGCGAGCAGTTGCATAAGGCTTTGATTGAAGCGGAAGTTTTTCACCGGATACTGAATCTTGCCCTTCTCGATGTACCAGATGCCGTCGCGCGTGAGTCCAGTTTGCGACATCGTTCGTGGGTCGAGACCGCGGATATACCAGAACCGTCCGAGCAGCAGCCCTCGGTCCATCGACTTGATCATCTCTTCGACCGGTACCGGAGGTTTCGAACTCTCGATGATCGTGTTCACTGGACCAGGCGTTGGTTCCTTGTCTTTTTGCTTCGCCCAGAACCGTGAGTAGACGAGATTTTCCACGACGCCGTTGCGTACGAGATAGATCTTTTGCGCGGGAAGTCCGCCCTGGGCAGATTGTGAACCGGGAAGCTCCGGATGCCATGGATCGCTATAGATGTTTATCCGCTCGTCGAAAACTTTTTCCCCGACTTTCGTCTTTCCGCCGGGAGCTGAGAACGCACTGCGACCTTCTTCAGCACTGCGTGCGTCAAAACTAAAAGCAAACCCGCTGAGCAGATCTGCGACTGCCTGTGGCTCCAGAATCACCGGATAGGTTCCAGGATCGAGCGTGCGAGGATTCCGTGCATCGAGTGCTTTGCGAATCGCCTCGCCGGCAACGCGAGCGGTATCGAGTTTTGCCACGTCGAAATGGTTGCGCAGGAAGTAGCCCGAACTGGTCCCATCGGGTGTTCTGGCGGTTGTCGACAAGCTCACGAGACTCGTTCGATCGTAGCTGAAGTTTCCATTCTTCGTGGCTGACGCGCCTGCGGTTCCGCGCGCCTGGTGAAAACCTGCGCCGACGACGTTCGCCTTTTCGCACGCCGTGATCACGTCGTTAATCGTCTTCGCTCGACTCGTGACGGAGATGCTGGACGTCGCCTCTGCATATCCGTCGACGGGTTTGTAAGTCTGCTTGCCGAGAGTCGGCATGTACTCACGATCGCCAGGCGATATGCGCGCGAGTTGTTCCGCGAGTGCGACAGTGGCTTTGAGTGATTCGTCGTCGATCTCGTTTGTCGAAGCCGCACCGCGTTTTTTATCGATCCAGACGGTCACGTTGGCAGTGACGTTTTCGCGCGCGCCGCTCGTGGTAAAAGCATTGCCGGCGAAACGCAGGTGACCATAGTTGTCACTGCTCACGCTTACGTTTGCGTCGTCGGCTTTCACATAACTGAGCAACTTCTCGCAGAGTGTGCGCGCGTCTTTTTCAGTGAGTAGCATCTGGGATTCTCCTGTAATTAACTTTGTCTCTGAGCGGTGTTGAGCACGTTAATTTGTCGGAAGCGAGCTACCGGACAACCATGACTCACGGCATTCGACTGTCCCGGCTCACCCTTGCCATCGCTGAAAGTGCCGCCCAGCTCGTACGTCGCCTGACCACCCAGGCCATCGCATGCATTCCAGAAATCAGTGGTGCGTGACTGGTACGCAACGTCACGCAACATCTCACCGCGCTTGCCGTTCTTGATCTCCCAGAACACCTGACCGCCAAACTGGAAGTTGTAGCGTTGCTGATCGATTGAGTAGCTTCCATCGCCGTAGATCAGGATGCCTTTCTCGACGCCTGCAATTAGATCGTCCAGCGAAGTGTTACCCGCGCTCGGCTGGAGCGACACGTTTGGCATGCGTGGAAACGAGATGCTGCCCCAACTGTCGCTGTGATTGCATCCGTACGACTTCTTTCGGCCGGTAGCCGCCGCGAGATCGCGCGTCGTTTGCCAGTCGACAAACACGCCATCTTTCACCAGATGCCACTTTTGACCCGGCACGCCTTCGTCGTCGAAACCGACTGTTGCCAGACCGCCGCGCTGAGTTCGATCGGCGACAAAGTTGACGATCTTCGATCCGTACTGAAGCTTGCCGGCCTTGTCGGGCGTGAGGAAACTGGTGCCAGCGTAGTTTGCTTCCATCCACAGCGACCGATCGAGTTCGGTAGGATGGCCCACGTTCTCGTGTATCGTCAGCCAGAGGTGCGATGGATGCAACACGAGATCATACTTGCCCGGATCGACGCTCTTCGCCTTGAGCTTCATCACGGCTTCTTCGCCCGCCTGTTGTGCTTCCTTTTTCCAGTCGTGCTTCTCCATGTATTCGTAGCCGAGGCCTTGTGGGCCACCGAGCGCGTTGCGAGACTGAAAATCGTTTGTCGACCGGTTTACTGCGGTAACGGTGAAGTTCGGATTACCGCGAATGATGTACTGCTCGATGCGCGAGCCGTCAGTTGATGCGTAAAACTTCTGCTCGTTTACCCAGCTCATCGATGAGTTAACAAAACCGACGCCCTGCGTTGTCATGGCTGCTGAGTTGAGCGACAGGAGAAACTGGATCTTGTCGTCGATCGAGACCTCAAACGGATCTTTTTCGAACGAGCTCTTCCAGTTCGCGACGACTTTCTCAACGGGAACGAGCGATACGCGCTTGCGCTGGTACACGGAGTTTGCGCGCGCGATCTCGACGGCTTGTTGCGTGATGCGCCGCACGTCGTCGGGAGTAACACTGCGGCTCGACGCGAAACCCCACGTGCCTTTGTAAAGCACACGCACGCCGAAGCCGAAGCTCTGGCCGCGCGAGACGTTCTGCACCTGCTGCTCGCGTGTGCTGATCGACTCGGTGCGATAACGGTTGATGCGAATGTCTGCGTACGTGACGCCGAGTTTGCGTGCCGTATTCAGCGCGATGTCGGCGAGTGCATTCTTGTCGACGCCATTGGCAGCAGCCTCTTCGGCGGCGACAACATCGCTAATCCAACTCGGCAGCGAAGAGAGCGACAGCGCACCGGCAGCGATACCGGCCGTCTTGATAAAGTCACGACGAGAGGTAGCCATTTCAAGCCTCGTTCTGGTTGGAATAAAGGAAAATTCGGCGGAAATCGTAACACGGATGCCGCGGATCTAAAATCCGGATTTTAAAATCCGTGTCATCCGTGTTCTATACTGGCGCTGGTGGAATTACTTGATGGGAAATACCAGATCGAGCAACTGCTCGGACAGGGCGGCATGGGGGCAGTTTATAGAGCGACTCACATCGGGACCAGGCGAACGGTTGCCGTCAAAGTTATACGTCCGGAACTTTCAACGCATAACGAGTTTGTCGCGCGGTTTCGACGTGAAGCTGAAGCTGCGGGAAGACTACGCCATCCGAATGTTGTAGACGTTACCGACTTTGGTGTTACTCAGACTTCACGTGGTCCAGTCGCCTACCTGGTGATGGAGTATCTCGACGGGCGCACGCTCGCAGAGATCATCGCCGAGGAAGGTGCACTTCCGATTCACTGGGTGATCGATATTCTGGACCAGGTGTGTTCGGCTGTCGATGAGGCGCATCGCGCCGGAATAATCCATCGCGATCTGAAGCCCGACAATATCTGGCTCGAACCAAATCGTCGCGGCGGTTATACAGTTAAGGTGCTTGATTTTGGTTTAGTAAAACTTGCTGACGCCCACGCTGCCCCTCCCGAAACTGCCCGAGAGCAGTTCAACGAGCATCCGACGTTGCTGCGCCCTGACACTGAAGAGCAGGCGACACTGTTTAAGCCCGCTCACAGGAGCCCGGTCGAACGAATCTCCAGTAACGGACGAAAGGCTCAGCTTCAATCACATCCGCACGCGGAATCACAGCATGAAAACCTGACGGTAGTCGGATCCGTTATGGGTACTCCGTTTTACATGTCGCCCGAACAGTGCCGCGGTGAAAATCTCGACGAACGCTCAGACATCTACAGTCTCGGCGTCATCGCTTATCGACTACTAACCGGCGAGACGCCCTTTAAAGGCACAGTTGAAGAACTGATCAATCTGCACAAGACCGCCGAGCCGCCGCCGATCCGAGAGAAGAACCCCAAAGTCTCGCGCAAGATGGCCCGTATTCTGATGTCGGCGCTGCAAAAGGATCCGGCGAAGCGCCCGCAAACCGCCGGAGGCTTTGCTTCCGCGTTGCGGGAAAGCTGGGAAGGCCCGGGTCATCTGCTGCAACACGCGTTTGCGTTTTACAGTGAATACTTTCCTACGTTTCTGAAGATCT
>DASTQB010000012.1:0-6995 GCA_035761985.1 Pyrinomonadaceae bacterium | reverse complement strand
AACGATCGAGAAGAATGCGTTTTTTAAGATTCACATCTTCAATGGTTTGTCGATCGATTTGATGATTCCTGAAGCGGAATGAGCGGCGGGTTACGAATACAAGTTCGTTGTCACGTATCTGGAGATAACCCACCGACCAACGGAGACCTTTGATGCCCTTGCCGGCAACGCATCTAACACATGACTTCACATCGCCCGGCGGAAGTTTGTTGTCAATGTAGTGTAGGTAGTGCTCCGGCACGCTGTCACTCCAGGATGGGGAGTTGCTTCCATAAATCGAATCGTCAGACGAAGCAACGGGAATGCTTAAGTTCGTACCCGCTGCGACCAGTCGCCTTTGCCGATAATTTACTACGTAGGCTTTCGCAATCATGTACAGCTTCGTGAGAAGCGCCAAGGCAGCGGTGTATTCAACGCGCATGAGGCGAAATGCTTTTGGCGCGAACCAAACAAACGCCATGAGAAACAAAAGCACGAGGGCAAACATGATGACAGGGTGATTGACAGCGAGCCAGGTCCCTGCAATCGCCAGGATGTCTTCGCCAATGCTGAGTACAATGTTACTGAAAGGTTCGGGACTGTGATTAACGAGAAGTCGCGTTCCCGCTTTTGCGGAGTGCCCAGTTAGAGCAACGCCGCCGCACATGGCTGCGATGATCGCAGCCTCGGGGTTAATGGAGCCGATGGCAGTTGCGCCCAGTGCCGCAGCGCCTAGCGGTCGAACGAGAGTATGTACCGCATCCCACAAACTGTCGACCCAGGGAATTTTGTCTGCAAAAGCTTCAAGAACAAATAAGATAGCCGCAGCAATTAGCACATACCAGCTACCGAGGATATCAAGTTGGGAGAACTGTGGGTTCAATGCGATCAAGTTAAAGCGAATCCCAAGACCAAGCGTAAGGACAGTTGCGTAAAGGTTGAGGCCCGACACGAAACCTAAGCCCATTGCGGAGCCGAGTAACTGAACTACTTCCATTGCTATTCTCCTTCGGTTGAGGTAACGAGGAATGGCTTTGAGCCGGCAGATTTCGATTTACAAACAACTTCAGGATCGACCAGATACTAGCCAGTGCGATCATGATCGGCGTGGTTACGCAACTATGGACCGCTGGAATTAACTCATCCCGTTACGTATAAATCGCCTTTGCTAAACGGATTCGAACCGCATCCGACGAGCTTGTCATAACCTTCCGAGCACGGTTCAAGACCCGGGTTCAAATCATCGTCGTCTCAACGTCCTTGTGTTCAGGAATTCGTTATTAGTATGAGATTCGTCCGCGCCTGAGGAACGTTTTGTGAACGATACACAATTGCTAGCATCGGTCCACCAAGACTGTCAATAGCCGAGCCTATCCCAATCCGGCTTCTTCCACCGAAAGTCGTGCGATCCAACCTTAACCGCGTGCTCGTATTGACATTCTATACGAAAGCGGTAAGCTGTCCTGTACAGACTGTCTATAGGAGAAGACATGCCAAAGAAGCAGGTTGATCTTTTGCAGGGCACGCTCGACCTTCTGGTGCTCAAATCGCTCGCACTGGGTCCGCTACATGGGCTCGGCGTTTCTAATCGCATCGCACAGATCACGAACGGAACTTTCAACGTTAAGCCGGGGTCACTGTTCCCGGCGTTACACCGGATGGAAGAAGCGGGCTGGCTCCAGTCGTCCTGGGGTGAGTCAGAGAACAATCGCCGTGCAAAGTACTATCGCCTGACTGCAGCCGGCCGCCGTCAGTTGGATACTGAAACGCAGGACTGGCAGCGCATTTCCATCGCCATTACCAACGCCTTAAAGGCCACTTGAGGAGACGCAGTCGTGCCGTTGATTCCTCGTCTCAACAGCCTCTGGCGCAACCTGTTCCACAAGGACAAAGTGGACCAGGAGTTCAGTGAAGAAATCCAGTCGTACCTGGACATGTTGACGGAAGCGAAAGTCAGGCAGGGCCTGTCGCCTCGAGAGGCCCGGCGAAACGCTCTCCTCGAGCTTGGCGGGGTACGGCAAGTTGAAGAAAGAGTAAGGGAGATTAGAATGGGCCGCTTTATTGAAACCGTGTGGCGAGACGTTCGAACGGGCGTGCGTGCGCTGGTCCATAGTCCAGTTTTCACTGTAGCAACCGTGCTGTCGCTTGCACTCGGGATCGGCGCGAACACTGCGATATTCAGCGTCGTCAGCGGCCTACTGCTTCGGCCTTTACCCTATCCCGAATCGGAGCAGATCGTTCACGTGTGGCATACGCCGCCTCCGCAAAGCTTCCCCGGCCTCGACAGATTTTCAGTGTCCCCGGCGAACTATCTTGATTGGAAGTCACAGAGCACCGCATTCGAACAGATGGCCGTTTACACGGACACGGGCTTGAGTCTGAGTACCAGTAACGACCCGCTGCCATTGATCGGCGCCGTTGTGTCGTCAGATTTCTTTTCGGTATTGCGCTCAAATGCAATGCAGGGGCGCACCTTTACACCCGACGACGAACAACCTGGACGCGACCAGGTCGTTGTAATCAGTCACGGACTTTGGCAACGGGCCTTCGGGGCCAACCCCAACATAGTCGGTCAAACACTGACCCTTAACAGTCGAAGTTTCACCGTCGTTGGCATCATGCCCGCCGGATTTGAGTTTCCGCAGGAGACTGAGTTGTGGGTGCCGCTGGCGTGGGACGACAATGAACGTCAAATCCGATCAGATCATAACTATCTCGTGATCGCACGTCTGAAACAGAACGTCTCACTGGACCAGGCGCGGGCCGAGATGAATACGATTTCGAGCAGGCTCGAACAACAATACCCTGAGGAGAACTCAGGCTGGGGCTCCGTAGTGATCCCGCTCCGCGAGGATCTTATCGGCGACATCCGCCCGGCGCTGCTTGTGCTTTTCTGTGCCGTGGGCTTCGTGTTGTTGATTGCCTGCGCGAATGTAGCCAACCTGATCCTCGCCAGAGGCGCCAACCGCCAGAAGGAGATCGCGGTGCGTATCGCGCTCGGCGCCGGGCGCGCGCGGCTGGTCCGGCAACTACTTACCGAAAGCGTTCTGCTCGCGGTCAGTGGCGGACTGCTTGGGCTTCTGCTCGCCCTCTGGGGGAGTAAGACGTTGGTCCAACTCGGCGAACTTCCTAATTCAGGCGGTATCGGTATCGATACGTGGGCGTTGGGCTTTACCCTGTTGGTGTCGTTCGGCGCCGGCATCATCATCGGGATCGTACCTGCTTTGCAGTTCACCAGGACCAGCATCAGTGAAACCTTGAAACAAGGCGCAGGTCGAAGCGGCGGCAGCCCCATCAAGCAGCACACACGAAAGGCACTGGTAATTTCCGAGGTGGCTTTGTCACTAGTGCTGCTGATCGGGGCCGGGCTGATGATTCGCAGTTTCTGGAAACTGCAAAACGTCGATCCCGGGTTTGACACCAGCAATACGTTAACGATGAGCCTCGCTTTGAACTGGATCAGGTATTCCGAAGCTCACCAACGGCTTGCGTTTATGGACCGCACGCTCGAACAGATTCGCTCTGTGCCCGGTGTTGTTTCGGTTGGAACTACTACGAGGATTCCGCTGAGTGGCGGTGGATCGACACAACCGTTTACTGTCGAAGGCCGGCCTGCTGCCGCAATCGCGGAGCAGCCGATGGCCCAGACGCGTTACATCAGCCCAGATTACTTCCGGACGATCGGCATCCCTTTGCGACAGGGACGTTTCTTTAGCGATCACGATCGCGATAATAGCGTGCCGGTCATAATCATTAGCGAGGCAATGGCGCGCCGGTTCTGGCCGGGAGAAAATCCGATCGGCAGGCGGCTGACGCCGTCGTTTCATTCCGAGCAAGGGCCGCGTGAGATTGTCGGTGTCGTTGGTGACATTAAGTCAACCGGGCTGGACGTCGACGCGTCTGCAATGATGTATATGCCATACAAACAAGCGCCGCTACCTTTTGTGAGCTTCGTGGTGCGGACAGCCTCGAACCCGGAGAGCCTGGTCCAGCCTGTTTCGAGGGCGATTTATTCGATCGATAAAGAGCAGGCGCTGACTGACGTAGAGACGATGGACCAGGTTCTCAGAAAATCGCTCGCCGGCCAGCGCTTCAACATGACGCTGCTGCTCACTTTCGCTGGGGTGGCGTTGATGTTGGCGGCGGTAGGAGTTTATGGCGTAATGAATTACATGGTCACGCTGCGCAGGCGCGAACTGGGAATCCGTATGGCGTTGGGCGCAGGAAGAATGGATGTGTTGCGGTTGGTGTTGGGCCAGGGACTAACGTTGACGCTGATAGGCGTGGCAGCAGGATTGATCTCGGCGTACGCACTGACTCGTCTGATGGCAAGCCTTCTGTACGGCGTGACTGCAACTGACTATCTAACGTTCGCCAGCGTTTCGGCTGTGCTCATCGCAGTTGGACTTGCGGCTTCTTACGTACCGGCGCGACGTGCGACGAAAGTGAACCCGACGATCGCGCTCCGCGCCGAGTGAATACGTTTTATTTGGACACTCGCTGCGTCTGAATCCGTGGGAAGTATCGGACCACGAAGAACAGGTACACGAGCCAGAAAGTAAGCCAGACAGACGCGACGATACTAAGCCCGATCAGGAACAGGACCAGACTCGGCGCTAGGAACATCGTCGTATAACCGAGCAGCCAGAAGCGATCGGCTCGCCGCGCGTGCAATGCCCTGTCCGCGTCGTTCATCGCGCCCGCGAGCGAGCACCGGTAGTAGTGAAACGTCGCGAATACGAGTGAGAAGGTGGCGACACCCATCGCAATCAGTGTGACCTGGAACAACACAGGATTGATCCTGCCGCTCTCGAACCTCGGGTACAGAAAGAACAGCATGAAGGTGAAGATCGCGATGTTCGACGCGGCGAGCGTATAGGTCCGAGTGACGTTGACTGCGGCAAGATCTTCTCGCATTTAGTTCCTCCACTTAGACGCACGCGCATGCAGTGGCGATCAGTTATGCATGCGCGTGCATCGAGAACTCGTGTCCAAAACGATTTCTTATGCGTTCCCTCAAGGCGCGCTGTCAACGCCAGTAAGTACGTCATCGGGCGGGAACCTGTACTTGCACTCCGGGCTGACCGTACATGATTGTCAGCGGTCCTTGATGGCTCTTTATGCCTTCGGATCGCGCCCGCTCGATCTCCAGCTGTAACTCTAGTTTCTTGATTTCAAGCAATGCGGGGTTGGCGAAGGTTTGCGCTTCGATTTGCTTTGTTTGTGCTGCGACCTTTGCTGCTTCGAGTCTGGCCTCCTCAGCCTGTTTCTGTTTTTCATTCGCGACCACACCCGAGGCCGCGGCTTCAACCCTGTCGTCCAGAAAATCAGGATTGCCGATCTGCACAGATTCCGTCACGAGTAATAACTGGCTTCCGATCTGCGGGCGAAGTGATTCCAGAATCCGTTTCTGGATTCGTTCCTGATTCGCATAAATCTCGTATGCACCGAAATCGGCGAACGAATTGCGTGCCTCAGTTTGGACGATGCCTTTCAAGATCTCATTACGCCTGCGGTGCCTGTCGTCATCAGAAAATCCGTACTTCCGAACGTAATCTGCAACCTTCGAGGGATCAGTGTAAGCCGTCACTGAAATCTCAACCTGCAAGGCCGCGTTGTCTTTGCTCGTAACGCGTACAGGTGCGCTCTCCGTGAATGATTTGACGTTCACTTCATAACTCTTGCGGCCGGGCGCCAAAGTTGTAAACCATCCATCTGACGGTGTATAGACTCGTTCAATCGCTCCCCACCTCGTCACCACCTGAACTGTTCCTTCCTGTGCATACTTGATGTTTGCATAACTGATAGTGCCCGCGACCGTAAGAAAGATCACAACCAGCAGCAACATAGACCAGTACAATCTACCGTTCTTCATAACTTCTCCTTTTGTTAGGTTGTTTGGGTTGGTGAGTTGTTTTGTGGTCATTGGGCCTATACGCTGAGGCGTTAGGCCCTGTTGCTTAACTCTATGTTAACAACCTGTGATCCATGATCCGGGTATTTCAAGGGATCGCGACATAGGTCCTGTAAGACTTATAAGTCCTACAGGACCTATGTTAGAGCTGAACGATAGTTCTATGGTTTCACGCAGAAACGAGTCAGAGTGCGACGGATTTGGTCCGTACTACGGGAATACGCTCCTCGATCCAGTCATTGATGTCCGCGATCACGACCTCCTTACCAAGATCATTTAGCAAATCGTGGTAGTGTCCCTCGTAAAGCTTAAGAGTTTTGTCCGTTGAGCCGGCGTTATCGAAAAAGAACTGGCTGCCACTCGGATTCGTCGCCTTGTCTTCCGTGCCGTGCATAATGAGCACGGGAAGTTTGATGAGTGAAAACTCTTCGTCCAGCCGTCGAGCGGCATCTATCATCACCTTAGCGGTTTGCACCGGCTGAGACTCGCCCTTAATCAGCGGGTCATTGTTCATTGAATCGACAACCTGCGGATCCCGCGAAAAAATTTCGTTCTTCAGAGTGAAAACATGGGTGTGTTTTGTGATGTAACTCAATCCCTTGAGAAACGAAAGAACGATGTCGGGCACCGGAAGATCGTATGCGAAGCTCTCGCAGATTAATCCATCGATCTCTGATTGATGGTCGAGCGTGTAGATGCACGAAATGACACCGCCGGCGCTGTGACCGAGAACGAACACAGGCAGACCGGGATTTTCCGATTTGGCGGTTCTGACCAGCGTCGCCACGTCGTCCGTATAATCTTCCATCTTTTCAACGTAGTAACGCTCGCCTTCGGAACGCCCGCGCCCGCGCAGATCGATCGCATAAGTCGCCAGACCTTTCGCCGCGAATTGCTCGCCGGTCCACAGGTATTGGCCACTGTGCGAATTGAATCCGGGAACGATAACGACCACGCCTTGTGTCTTCGCTTCCGGCTGCCACGAGCGGGTAAAAATCTTGAGTCCGCCCACTCCTTCGAAAGTTGATTCCTTCATTTCAATCTCCCTCGTTCGAACGCGATCCTCTTTTGAGCATCACGCGAGTATGTGGTGGTCGCGAGT
>DASTQB010000011.1:0-4796 GCA_035761985.1 Pyrinomonadaceae bacterium | reverse complement strand
AAGTATATGAAAACGTTACGACAGAAGATAAAGTCCGCGGCGGCCATCGGCGCGATCTGGCTCTCCTCCATCAGGTTTGCAATTCCCCACTTTATTCGCGAATGTAAATCGCGGCTCACGCGCCACGTTGCGCCTTCCTGCTGGAAGTAGCGTTCGCGCAAATCGGGAGGCAGATTGCGAAATGCGCGCTCCTTGTAAACACCGTGCGTCGCGCGATCGATGGCTTTGGAACTCGCATCGCTCGCCAATATTTCGATTTGCGCTCGTTGGAACCACCCAGCTTCGTTCAATGCGATGGCAATCGTCAATGGCTCCTCGCCACTCGCGCAGGCTGCGCTCCAGATACGCAACGTCGATCCGGGATGGGCGGCAAACCACTGTGGCACCAGTTTTTCTACCAGTGCACGCACTTGATCCATTTCACGCCAGAAGTAGGTCTCCGGGACGGAGAGTGCGTTCACGACGTTTTGCCACTCGAAGAGCGCAGAGGCGTCGTACTTGAGCAGGTAGTAGTAGTCGAGATACGAGCCGAAACCACGTTCGATCACGAGTGGCGAGAGTTTGTCGATGAGCATTTCGCTCTTGCCGTTGTCAAAGAACATTCCGGTACGTTCGTGGATTAAGTTTCGAATGAGGGTGCTCGTACCTTCCGGCAAAACTAGATTCTGTGAACGAGACACCATAGGTTCGAAAATTAATGCCTGCGATTCAAGCGTGGACGTGAGCCCCACGATGAAATCGATCAATCCAATCTCCGGGTTGGCCGCCGGATGCCTCTTAGCCTGCGAAGCAGGCGTAAGCGTAATGCCTGGGGCGTAAGCCCCAGGTTTACGATAAAAATAATCTCATTCAAGCCCGCGAAGCGGGCGACAGCTGCCGCCCGTTTCACGGGCTGCAAACAATTTGTTCTACAGATCCTGGGGCTCACGCCCCAGGCCTTACGCTTACGCCTGCTTCGCAGGCTAAGACGGAGGCTCGGCTCATGCCTGTTCCCCAGGTCGGCTCTTCTCCAACGCAACTTGCGCGGCGCGGGCTACGTCCGCGTCGTCGTCCTCAACCAACCCGCCAACGATCGCGGCCACACGATCCCCACCTATTTGTCCCAGCGAATCAAGGGCCGCAATCCGCACATGATTAAACTTTTCTTTCTCGATCACTCTCTCGAGAGCCCCGACACTCTCCTCTGACCCGCGCCGGCCAAGAGCCCGCGCGCTGAAGTACCGCACCCACGCGTCTTCATCATCCAGTCCTTTTACTAATTGCTGCACAACCTCGCGCCCATCCATATTCCCCAGCGCACGCGCAGCAGCCGCCCGGACATTCGGAGTTTCCTCCTTCATTGCCCGTGCGAGAACATCCAACACTCTTTTGTCCTCGACAAACGGCAGGTGCTCAATCGCCGCGCACCTGACTTTCTCCTCCGGATCCCGGCTTAGCTCGACTAAAGCGCCCGCCGCCTCCGGGTATCCGAAGTAGCCAGCTATCTTGATCGCCGATTCTCGAACGTTCGGATCTGGGTCATGCAGAAGCGGAACGATACGCTTCGCCATCTGCGGCGCGACCAGTGAATTGAGCGCGCTGACTGTCGCCTGCCTGACAGAGGCGTCTTCGCTACCGATCAACTTCAGCAGTCCGTCGATAGCTCGCGCATCGCCCATCTGGCCGAGTGCATTTGCAGCGTCGAGAGCCAGCGATTTGTCGTTCAGGGCGTTTACAAGTGCAGGCGTCGCGTCAGGATTGCCGATGCGGCCTAGTGCAACGACAGCGGAACGTCTCACCTCCAGGTCTTCCGCCGTCGACTGTGCGATCAACAGATCGATAGTCGACGAACCATGCCGCACCAGTGCCTCAATGATTTCGTCCTGCAGATCGGCGCGTCCCATCAATCGCGTGAGCGCACGTGCGACGTTCGGTCCCTGGACCCAGCCAAGCATCAACGCAATCGGGCGGACATTCTCCGGCCGGCCGTTCTCGAGTTCATCGAGCAGTTTCTGAACGCCAACCGGCGAGATCTCACGGCTGGTGAGATCGGCGATATGGCTGCCTTCGCCGTACTGCTCCTGATAACGATCGTGGATAGAAGCGAGCGCCTCTGCGATCAGGAGCGTGGACGTGCTCGTCGGAGTATTCAACAGCTCCGTGAGAGGAGCTATCACACGTTCATCACCAAGCTGGCCCAGCAGGGTAATCGCGTGATCAGCGAGCAGTGGGTCAGTCAAAAGCGGCATTATTCGCGGCACGACGCTCGGGTCGCCAATCTGCATAAGGGCGTCAAGCGCTGCAAAGCCGAAAAAGAAGTGTCCTGTTTCAGCTACCTCGACAAGCTTGTCTGTGACTTCCACTGCCTTGAGCTTGCCTAACGCCTCGATGGCGTGATACCGCACGTTCGGATCTTCATCGTTCAATGCCTCAATCAATCCTTCGGCTGCACGATTGTCACGTTGTTCACCTAAAGCCAGCGCTGACTGCATCCGTAGATCCGCATCCGGATGTTTCAGCAGGTCGAGCAGTGGTGAAACGGTATCGACGTCAGTGGACGCCAACACCTGAAGCGCACTGTTCAGCAGCGAAGGATTCTGATGATTCGCGACCATGGAACTCATGAGCGCCGAGATCGCTTCAGGTGCAGCACGCTGCGACACTCCCTTGATCGCGGCACGACGTACTCTCCAACTGTCATCACTCAACGCGTCGAGCAAAGAAGCTGCATCGTATGACTCGTTCTCGCTGATAGTTTCAGCGGCATGCAGGCGCGTCGTTTCATCGCCTTCGGCGAGACGCATCGCCAGTTCGCGCTCATGTTCGAGACGATCTGTGACGTCCTCGACAGTGACGATGAGTCCCGCAATCGTGTCGTCTTCACGCAACGGCGCGATCGTCACATGCTGCTGCATATTGTCGAAATGTTTTGCGGGAGTTACCGGAGCACACGCAATCAGGTAATGATGAAAAGCGGGCGCCAGCAGTTCAATTACGCCTTCGTCAAGCGATCGCTGGAAACGTTTCAACAATCCGCGCTGCTCGAGATCGGGCAGCAGTGCAGGCAACGACTGCCCCTGAGCAGACTCCTCGCTGATCCCTGTGAGCTGCGCGAGAGTCGCGTCCCACACCTGGACCACGAGGTTAACGTCTGTTGTGAAAACGCCGATCTGCGTCATTCACTTCCATCCGCGGCCGGTTTTTTCGATCGCCTGCGTTTAGGCGGAGCGCCATTGGTGCCAACCATGCTGTCCATGATCTCACCGAGCTGACGGGCGTGATCCGCCAAACCGGACGTGCCGGCCAGTGTTTCTTTCATACCATCCGCATTGCGTTGCGTGATCTCCCGCAGCTCAACCACGCCTTCACGAATCCTATCGGCAGAATCGAGGTGGTTGCGATTGGTGTTTGTAATCCGCAGTGCTTCTTTAGAAACACTCGACACGGCCACGCTCATTTCATGCGCCGTGCGCGCCTGTTCGCGCATGCCCTTCGTTACCTGATCGGCTTGCACACGCATAGTCTGCGTCGCTGTCGTAATCTCCGCCGATGCCTTTGACTGTTCAGCCATCGCTTTGCTGATCTCACCGATTTGCCGCGCGAGTTGGACCGCTTCCTTAGAAACCTGATCTCCGGCAACGGCCTGTTCGTTGAGTGCGCGCGAAGTTGAGACGGCTCCCTTGCGCATCGATTCCACGGCTTGTGAAACCTGCCTCGCCGCCGCGGCTTGTTCATTCGACGATTTGCGCACCTGCTTCGCCACGCCACTGGTGCTCTGCGCAGCCTTGATGATCTCCCTTGCAGCACGGCCCTGCTCGTTTACTGCGTTGCTGACTTCCTTCGCCGTTCTGCGCATCTGCGCGGAAGCTTTCACGATCTGCTGTGCAGCCTGAGCTTGCTCGATAACCGCGTTCGAAACTTGTTTCGTTTGGGTAGCTGTCGTGTCGACTGCGGCAACTACGTGTTCAGCCGCCGTTAACTGTTCCTCAGTGGCATCGGCGATTTGCGCGACGAGCTGCGTTGTTTGCGTGATGCCCGCCATTATCTTTTTAAGCCCTGCGGCGCCGTCTTCAGCGAGTTGACCGCTTTCGTCGGCAATGCGCATTCCCTCGCTCGCACTGGTCACTGCATCTCTGACCACTTCCTGAAGCGACCTGATGATCAGTGCGATATCCGAGGTCGCTTGCGCAGATCGATCCGCAAGGTTTCTGATCTCTTCCGCGACGACTGCAAACCCGCGACCGGCATCGCCCGCACGCGCGGCCTCGATCGACGCGTTCAGCGAAAGCATGTTTGTGCGTTCGGCAATGACGTTGATCGTATTTACGATGCCGCCAATCTCTTCCGAACGTTTTCCCATCTCGCGAATCACGCCCGCTGACTGTTCCATCGCCGTGCGCACGCGCAGCATTCCCTGCATCGACTTCTGCGCGGCAGCTCCGCCTTCTTCGGCTTGCCGCGTTAAGTCGCCAGTTGCTTCTTCGGCCCGCTTCGTCAACGCACTCACCGAACGTAACGAACGGTCCATTTGCGTAGCACTGCTCGCCGCACTGCTCGCGGCTTCCGTAATGCGCTCCGCATTCTGCGCCACTCCCTGCACCGAACGCGCCATCTGTTCGATCGACGTCGACACTTCTTCAACGGACGACGAGAGGCCTTCGGTCATCGCCGCAACCTCTTCGATCGACGCAGCCATCTCGTTAATGGCCGACGACGTCTCTTCCGCTGCGACAGTAAGGTCGTCGGCGTTTCCGGATAGACTCACGATCGACGCCGCCATCTCTTCCATACTTGCAGCAGTTTCATTTACTGACGCA
>DASTQB010000010.1:0-5969 GCA_035761985.1 Pyrinomonadaceae bacterium | reverse complement strand
GCCGATTCAACGCCGACTTCTTGTCCTATGCATAAGAGGAGTAGTCCGGCGCATCAGACATCAACTTGTTAGGCGAGGCCGTCCTCGCGAGCGGTTTGTTTCCCTGAGAAGCGCTACAGCAGTGGAAACGTAAGTTGCCGCGCCTCAGTCTGGAACCAATGCGCTACAGATGTCGACGGTTGTCGGCGCATCATTTGTGTTGTGGAAGGAATGGTGGCCAGAGGCAGAATCGAACCGCCAACGCCGGCCTTCACGGCCGCCTACCGAATCGCCATAACCGCTCGTCAAGACGATAGCTGCGACGACTTGGAACGGGTATGTCAAACAGCGCCGCCTCCGTCCCCCTGCGTCGCCGTCGGCTTCGTCTTGGTCGGAATCATCCACTCCATCAACGTCGCCGCCACAGCCCATCAGCCCAAGGAGCGGTCGGCGAAACTCAGCGCGCATTTCGAGTGGTGTTGCGGAGAAAGCGGTAGCTTCGAGAAGTTGGTCCAATTGTTCCGAGAGGCGAGTGCCCGACTATTGTGCTCGAAATTTGTTGTAAGAGTTGCTGCTGTCGCTTAAATGCCTATAATGTTGGAAGTACAGTGTTTAAGACGTGAGCGTGAGATTGGAACTCCCAAGCTCAAAAGAGCGAGTGTTCTAAGTTATTGATTTTGGTGGCGGGGGGTCGGACTGGAACCGACGACCCTTGGAGTTATGAATCGCCTACTTCGGCAAACGTAAGTATTTGCGTTTTCGAAAGTTGCAGCTACCGAGAATTTCGGCCCATTTTGCATTTTTGGGTGGTCACCCCACAGTCACCTACCGTGCTTGTGTTGTTAATTCTGGACACAAATTGGACACAAGGTTTCCGCTTTGGTCCACTTACACCGGCACGCGGTATACGGATCTTAAGAAGTCGTTTTCCGCAGCGTGCCGGGAAGCCGGCATTACCAACTTCACGTTTCACGACCTGCGTCACACGTTCGGTACTCGTTTAGCGGATGCTGGCGTTGACGTCGTGAAGATCAAAGAGTTGATGGGACATGCGTCGATTGTGACAACGATGCGTTATATCCACGCTACCGACCAGGGGAAGCGTGGAGCGATCGTGGTTTTGTCAGAGTATCGACAAAAGCAACGTCACAAGTTGGTCACAAGTGAAAAACGGCAGGTCGTTCAACCTGCCGTGAGTCGTTGAAAATAATGGTGAGCCGAGCAGGGCTCGAACCTGCGACCCGCTGATTAAGAGTCAGCTGCTCTACCAACTGAGCTATCGGCCCTCACCGAAGTTATCCGCAGCGATTGAGTTAACTAGAACCGACCAGTCAACTTGATTCGCGCGCGGCGAAAAATATACCACAGCAGTTTCTATCCTCAAAAAGGGTGCCTCATCATCCACTTCAGCCGCTGTTTGTCGAGAATTCGGCCACAGATTACGCAGATTAGTCAGGACATCTGTGTAATCTGTGGATGAAGAAACGTCGATTGGATCATTGCTAAGTAGTTACTTAGCCGCGGTGGCGCACTCTTTTTCCGACAGCAACTGGTGGACGGCGTTTATCAAACCTTCGATATCCGGCTTGGGCACAAACGCCGCCGCGCCCGCTTCAAACGCCTCGCGCCGGTGCATCTCGTAAGCATCGCCCGTGTAGAAGATGCACGGAACGTCGGGCGTAATTTTTTGCAGGGTCTCGCACAACTCCAGACCCGTTCCATCAGGCAAACGCTTGTCGAGCACGTACAGATCGTAAGGGGATTTCAAAGCCAAATTGCATGCTTCCTGCATCGTTGCCGCGGTATGAACTTCATAGTCCTCTTCCGCCAGCAACATTTGCAGCATCTCTGACGTGTCACGATGATCGTCCACACAAAGCACACGACATTTGGGTTTACTCACAGGGGCCTCCTTGTTCTGGGTCACACGTATTCAGCTTTCCACTGAAAGCAGGAGAAGCAGTGGGAAGGCGAATTATAATCATGCGAACGCTTTTGCGCTACCGCAGAAAACAGACGCAAACACACAATACTGGAACCGCTGACTGATTGGCGTTTTACTAAAGACAGCTACGTATTTCGGATCGTTCACCTTTCTTGCGATCCAGTACGAGACCAGGTGGGCAGCCCTCCTGCCCACCGCCATTACTATGTCAGGTTCCTAACGCAGGTGGTCGGAAGATCTCTGCCCTTTCATCGCCTTCAATAGTTGATCCAGCACTTCCAGATCCTCGTCTTCAGGTTCGAGCTGCCGGTACTTCTCCAGCGTCGCGGACGCGGCATTCAGATCCCCCAGCTTGTGATAAACCAAAGACAAATTGAAGTAGACAAGGGAAAAGCCGGGTTCGATTTGCGCCGCGGCTTCGTAGTGCAATTTTGCAAGCTGAAAGTCGCCGGCATCGTAGTAGAGATTCGCCAGGTTGTAGTGTGCTTCAACGTGACGCGGATCGTTTTTGAGTGAGAGTGTGAAGTTGTCGAGCGCGCTCGAGAGCTCTCCGCGCTCGAGATTCAGAATCCCGAGGTTGCAATAGGCTTCGGCGACGTTGTCACCTTCCGCTATTGCTTCCTGATAATGCTCGGCAGCCTTCGTGTCGCCGCGCTCGTGCAGGAGCAGGGCTTCTTCAAACGGAGTGAGCAGGCGCGCGAGTCGCGGCGGATCAACTCGAAACAGGTTCAACTGCCCCTGCAACTCGGCTTCGATCTGTCGCAGGCTGTGACCTTGCGCACGCAGTTCACGCACACGACGAAACTGCGTCAACGCCTGGAAGTCGTAAACAAAATCAGGCGCCTGCGAAGTCGGGGAAGCCTGGATGATGCCCTGTTCGGTCCAGCGGCGAATCGTCTTCTCGCTCAGGCCGAATAGTTGTTTGATCTCTTTAATTGAATAGGAAGATTTGACACGTTGATAATCTGCCTTTGAGGGGACAGGTGAGGGAAATGAGATTACCTTCGTGCCTGGATCCTTCATTAGCACCGAAAAGCTCAGCCGTTCCTTTTAACCAACCTTTCGTTTCTTTGCCGCACGCGGTTTCACCAGTGTGATCTGCGGCTTCTTCTTTGCGGCCGCCGCTTCCGACTTCACCATCGGTTTGCGGTTCGACGCCTGCAAACTCTTCTTAAGCGCGCTCATAATATCAAGTCTCGGAAGTTCTTCAACTTCAAATTCCGCGACAGCGTTGCCTTTGATCTTCGAATCGATCAACGTGCGCAGCGCGTTGTAATAGTTGTCTTCAGTGTCGATCTCGGAGAGCGTCGTCGTCATTTCCTGCACGAGCGTGGTCGCGAGTTTCAACTCGTTCTTGTTCAGCTTCTGCGCGTCCAGTTTTTGTACGGTCTCGAGGTCGGGCACATCCTGCATCTTCCGCAGTTCGTGTGGATAGTGAAGCTTCTGCAACACGAGACCATCTTCATGTGGAAACACGGCGACGAGATCTTCCCGGTCGCGCAGGACCACTTTTCCGACAGCGATCTTGCCCGTCTGTTTCATCACCTCGCGCAGCAGCGCGTACGGCTTTTCCGAAACTGGACCATCGGGACCGGCGAAGTATGGAGAGTCGTAAAACGTGCTCGGGATCTCTTCGCGATCGACGAAGCCGACGATGTCGACGGCCCTCGTGGTCTTGATCTTTATCTTGGCGATGTCGTCGGGTTCGACTATCGCATAACGATCGGGCTCATACTGGTAACCTTTGGTGATCTGATCGTTCGTCACCACCTCGTTGCACTTTTTGCAGCGCTTGTCGTAGCCGATTGGACCAAAGTCTTCGCGATGCAGTTGGTTGAACTGAATCTTTTCGCTGGTCTCGATCGCGTTGTAGATGCGGACGGGGATGGCAACCAGCAGGAATCGTATGTGGCCCTTCCAGATCGATCTCATTTCAATCTCTCCTGATAGAAACGCGGGCCCTTGAGCCCGCGCGGGCCCAGTATTATGCCACGGATTACACAAAATTTCACCGATTATTCACAGAATGCATGAGGGCGTTGCGCATGGCGCCGGCTGTTTGCCACCGCTGTGCAGGGTCCTTTGCAAGGGCGCGATCGATGATTTCGCAGACTGGGGGCGGGACGTGGGGCGCGCGCTGTTTCAGCGGGATCGTGGGTTGTTCGAAGATCGCTCGTATAGTGTCGTTGACGCTGCTGTTCTTACTGAGGTCAAGCGCAAGGCATCCGGTCAACAAACTGTACGCGGTCATACCAACGGCGTAGATGTCGGATTGCGGCTTTACGTCGCGAAAGTTGCGCAATTGCTCGGGTGGCATGTACGCGAGCGTACCCGCCATTTCGCCGGCCATCGTTACGCCGCTCATACCGGAGTGAGTGAAACTCTTGGCGAGACCGAAGTCAGTTAACTTGGCGAGGAGGTTTGGCGAATGACCGCTGACGAGGATGTTCTGGTCTTTGAAGTCGCGATGAATGTAGCCCTTCGCATGCGCGAACGACAGCGCGTCGAGTGCCTGAGCGATGATTGAAATCGCGTCGTCGTATCTGAGTCGACCGCCCTGATCTTCGGCAAGCTTCGATGCGTCTGAACCTTCGACGAATTCAGTGATGAGATAAACGACGCCGTTGTGAGTGCCGCGATCGATAAACTCGACGATGTGTTTGTGTTTGAGTGCGGCGGCGACGTCGATCTCGCGCATGAACCGCCGCATGGCTTTGTCGCTGACTGCGAATTCGGGAAGCAGCGTCTTGATGGCAACGGCGCGTCCGGTGCGTTGCTCGCGTCCAAGCATCACTGTGCCCATGCCGCCTCGACCTAACAGTTTCACCATGTCGTAACCCGGTATCGGTTGCGGCGAACGTTTGAGCTCGATGCGACAGTCTTCGCAAAGGAACGTCAGATGTTCGTCGGGTGACGAGGCTTCAGCCTGTTCGCGCCGGCTGCATTTGACGCATTCAACCATCACCAGCACCGGACGCGCGGGCATTGCGTCCTGCTGAGTCTCGGAAAGGTTCGCGGCGGTGACTTCGACCACCAGGATCGTTTCACCACACTGGATTCGATCGCCGCTTTTCAAAAACGCATCCTTTACTCGTTGACCGTTGACGAACGTTCCGTTCGTCGATCCCAGATCGCGCAGGAACGAGTGCGGTGGGTTCATCTCGAGCAGGCAATGGTTGCGCGAGAAATACCGGTCGTTCGTCATGCAGAGATGAGCATCGGGATTGCGGCCGATCAGAAAACTGTCGTGCTGTGAGAACGAGAAGATGCGGCCTCGATATGGGCCGGCAGTGACTTTCAGGTTGACTTGCATTACGTGGGTTAGCGAGTGATCACGAGGTTGTCAAACGCAACTTCGTGAACGTCGCTGGTGTAGAATCCGGCGCGACCGCGCCTGAAGTTTTCAGTGTCGTTGATGCGTGTCAGAAACTGGCCGTTCACATAGAACGACAACTCAGTGCCTTTGATTCTTATCTCCAACTGGTTTTCAGCGCTGCCGGGGCGAATCGCGTCGGACCTGGTCCTGTCGACGAGAATCGATTCCGTTCCGGCCTTGTGCATGATGATTGAATACTCAGGGTCTTCGCTCGGGTGGATCAGCAACACGTAATCGTCGAGACGTCCGGTCCGTGCTGGTACCGTATGGACCATCAATCCGAATCCTGCTGAAGGTACTTCGCCGGTGACGCTGCGTGCCGTGACGCTCACTCGCGCGTTCTCGGTGCTGTAGTCGTCTGAAGGTGCGTACATGACGACCCAGGTTCTTTCCTTCGACACCATGTGATACTCGCCGTTTTCGTACCAGATCCTGCCGTAGGGCGAAGTGCCGACACTCCATTTTTGTACGCTGAAGTCTTCGGTGATTGACGTTGGCGAGGTTGTGTTTGCGTTACTGGTGTTTGTATTTGTGTTTGTGTTGACGACGACGTTGGCGTTGCGATTTGTGTTGCGGTTCGCGTTCAGGTTGCTGTTGGTATTCGAGCCGAGACTCGCGAGGGCGATCAGCATCACGACGAGTCCGACGCCGATGACTGTGAGCGCGGCG
>DASTQB010000009.1:0-10115 GCA_035761985.1 Pyrinomonadaceae bacterium | reverse complement strand
CCGCAGGAGCAGCATGTCTTGCGCTTTCTGCTTTGCTCCGCAGGAGCAGCATGTCTTGCGCTTTCTGCTTTGCTCCGCAGGAGCAGCATGTCTTGCGCTTTCTGCTTTGCTCCGCAGGAGCAGCATGTCTTGCGCTTTCTGCTTTGCTCCGCAGGAGCAGCATGTTTATAGCCGCGAATTGCAAATCATCTCGCTCCGTAGGAGCGACATGTTCACATGGCACTCCTAACGGAGTGCTAACGTTAGTTATCGAAGGCTATAAACATCGTGCTCCTCTGGAGCACGCGTCGCTACATTCTGCTCGTTGGAGCTCGTCGTTACCGGAGACGACTAGTACTCCAACTCGTGGTTACGGGGAGACAACTAATACTCCAGTTTGCCCTGGTAGACCATGTCCTGGAGTTTGTACTTCGTGTTGAGCGTGATCTTATCGCTGAGCTGGGCAAAAAAGCGAACATCTCCAGACTCACCGAGGAACGGTTGTCCGTCGACCTGGCGTGGAAAAATAAACTTGGCTCCGAGGCCGTCGCTGATCGGCGGCTTGTAGTCGAGCACGAACAATCGTTTGCCGTCGCTGCGTTCGAGATATGCCTGATTCTTGAGAGTTCCGGTGGTGGCGCTCGAGAAAGCCTGGAAGGCCGGACCAGCAAGCCGGTTGTCTGACGAATCAAACGTCACAGCCACGACGATGAAGTCGCTAAAGTCGCGGTCCACGAAGGGCGCGAGTTGTTCGCGAACTCCCTTGTTGTTCTTGTCCTGGAGTTCGATCATCCGCGCGAACGCCTGCCGGATTGGTTTAGCGGAAAGGAAACGCACGTGATAATTGACGGACAGCGCCTGGTTCGTCGCGCCGCGATCCATGCGATCGTTTTGAACTGATCGCGAGGGATTGACGGCAGCACTGCCGGCCGATGATGACGTAGACGACCCAATCGTAGACGTTCCGGTCGTGGTGGGACGATACGTCAACTCCGCCGTATCGGTATCAACCTGTGTTTGCGCCCACGGAGACGAATTCAACATCTTTTCCGCTTTGCTTTTGTCCCAGTTGGGCCACGGTTGCTTCTCCTGCGGCTTATCTTGTGCAACCGCGATCACAGCAAGGATCGACAGCAAAACGAGGGGGATGATTTTCTTCACTTTAGTACTCCAGTTTTCCGTCGTACATCATGTCAGACACTTTGTACCGGACGCTGAGTTTTACTCTTTCATTAATCTGAGCGAAGAAACGGACGTTGTCACTTTCGGGAGTCAAAAACGGCTGGCCTTCAACAGTTCGCAGAAACACGAATTTAGCTCCCATACCATCCGGCCCGGGCGGCCGATAGTCGGCGAGCATCAACTTCTTGCCGTCTTTGCGCTCGAGATAAACCTTCTCTTTGAGAACTTCGGCGTTAGCAGTGTTCAGAAACTGCATCATTGGACCAACGAGCTTTGGATCGGCTGCTTCCGGCGTCACAGCCACGACGACATAATCGCCAAAATCACGATTGACGAATTCCTGTAGTTGAGTTGCAAGACTCTCGTCTGCGGTGTCGCCTTTTTTCAGCATCACGAGTTTGGCATACGCGCCCCGCACCGGCTTCGCAGAAAGAAAGCGAGCGCGATACCTGATCGTTCTATCGTCCTTTGGCTGGCCCGACTCCATGCGATTGGCATCGCCAGATGAGATCACGCGCTCGCTGTCTCGTTTGGACGCGGCTACAGCCGTAATCGCCGATGAGCTCGACGGCGTGTCTGATCTTCCTTCAACTTGCGTTTGGCCCCACGGCGAATCGTTCAGAATCTTCGCCGCTTCTTTTTCTGACAACTCGGTCCACGTTTTGTTTTTTTGAGCGAACGCGGAACAGGAAAACAGCGCAACCAGCAACGTGCAGAATATGACTCTCCTCATGTTCTAAACCTCTTGGAAAGAAATAGGTGGTGGCCACCAAAAAAGCACAAAACGAGCTATTTGTAAAAGGGTTGATGCTGCTGTCGCAAAACGAGGAGAGCAGGGGTGGCCTGCTCTCCTCATCCTAAGCGATTACAACTCCTGTTTTAGAAGTTGAATCGGACTACTAACTGGACCAGACGGCCACCGGGATCGTTGGTGGTCGAAATGTCCTGATAGGCGTTGGTGAAGCGACCGAAGGTCGCCGCGCCGAAGCCGGCAAGCGTGTTGATGTCGTTGGACGCGTTGCCAACGAGGAAGTTGATGTTGTTGAAAGCGTTCAGGAACTCACCGCGAAGTTCGAGGTTGGTGTTCTCTGTAAACCTGATTCTCTTGACGATGCTCAGGTCTGAACGGAAGAACGCCGGTCCCTTGAGAACGAGGTTCTGGAAACCACACTGGCCAACAAAGCCATACAAGCAGTTGAGACCTGCGGGTGCAATGTAACGACCCGTCGGTGCTCCCTGCGTGTAGATCGGACCGGTGGTGCCTGATCCGAATGCCGTGTTGAATGCCCTGAAGGTGTTCTGGCGGATGTCCAAAGGCAGCACCCAAACGTTACCGCGATTAACGCCGTCGGCATCAGCCTGATTGCGATAGACCCCGACTGCATCCTGGAGTTCCTTGGCAGTCATTCCGACCAGTTGAACGTTACCCAAAGAGAAGGGTGAACCGCTCTGGACACGAATGTTGCCGTTGAAGCCCCAACCGCCGACGAGTTTGTCGACCCAACCACTGGCGCCACTGAAGAAATGCTGTCCGCGGCCCACTGGAAGTTCATAGATGAAGTTGGTCTTGAAGCTGTGGGTGACGTCGAATGGCGTTACACCACGACGATTGTCGAGGTCTTCACGAAGCGTAGCCGGTTGATCGAAGATGTCGGCGTTGCTCGCGTACATGTTTGAGAGTGCTTTCGAGAAGGTGTAGCTCGACTGCACCAGCAAACCTTTGGCGAAGCGTCGTCGAAACTCGAGCGTCAATCCGTCGTACGTTGTCTCACCTTCGTTGGTGAACAGGAACGCGCCGCCGCGTTTTCCGGGATTAACCAGGAAGAAGTTAGCCGGAAGGCCCGCTGCGATGCGATTCGGACCGAAGGTACCGTCGTTGCCGGCTGCAACCAGGATATTGGCAAAGCTGGCAGCCACACCAACCGGGTTGGCGTTCAATGGGTTGAGCGCGGTGGTTAAATTCGTGGCCGACCACGAAGTACCCGTGTAAATGGAATTACAGCTCGCAGGAGTCGTGCAGGCTGCAGCCTGGCTCGCATTCCTGCCACTGAAAAAGCCGAGCATGCTCGGCAGCGGGAAGGTGCCCGTATTAGGTCCCTGGTAACGGAACTGGATACCACGTCCGGCTGCGATGTTCGCGAGCAGGTTCTGTTGGGCCAGTCTGATCTCGTTGAGGAAACCGTTCTCAAACAGGTTTATCTCGTTGAGGTTGACCTGACGCCAGAGATCGTTGCCGCGGTTACCAACGTAACGAATTTCAACCACCATGTTGGAGGTGAGCTCTCGCTGAATGCTGAACGTCCACGAGTTGACGTAACCAGTCTTCATATCAGGCGAGAACGTGTTAGCAGAGTCCGCGATGCTGCCGACGGACGGATAAACCGGCTCGATCGGTAACGACACACCAGTCACCGGATTCGCGGCCTGCGGTGGCGGCGCTGGAAGTCCATTGCGCAACAAATTTCCAAAGCTCAGTGGGAACGGCGTTCCGCCAGTGGTCTGGTTTCCCGACAGCGTTCCACCCGGATTGCCGCCGAAGATGCTCGTGAATGAGCTTGTGCCTTCGCGAATGAAAGCAGTCGAAAAACCTGCGCGAAGAACGGTCTGGCCTGAATTACCCATAAGCGCATGCCAGAATCCATCGCTGCCCGTGTTCGGGCTCCAGGTTATACCAATGCTGGGTGCTAAGTTTCCATACTGCGTGTCGAAGGCCTTTTCACCCTCCGAGAACTGCACAAATCTCGTCGGAGATCCGGTCAGGGTTCCCGGCATGAACAGATTGCCTTCACCGGATTCGCCGTAAATACTGGCAAAGTTTTCCACTCTCGCGAGACTGTTATTCAAAGGTGTGAACGCGCCTTGAATTTCCCACCGAAGACCACCGGTCAAGGTAATGTTCGGACGGAAGCGCCAGGTGTCTTGAACAAAGAAACCATACTCCGTCATCTGCGTGCGAGTATGAAGGTCGCCCTGAAATACATACTCACCTGTCTCTTCGTTCAAACGAACGTTACGGGTAATTGAGTTGATGCGGCCAACGAGCGTTGCATACAGCGCGGCCGCATTAGCCTGTTGGTTCACGGTGTCGTTAAGCGGCCGGAACGCCTGGAATGCGAGGGAGTCGCCAGCTAGAGTTCCGCTGATACCGAAGCCAACGGTTGGAACAACAGTGATGTTTTGTGCCCAGTGATTGACTCGCGTCACCGTGCTTCCAAACGTCAACGAGTGATTGCCTTTGATCCAGCTCAGCGTGTCAGAGAATTGCTTCACTGGCGAGTTGCGACGCGAAGGAGTAGTCGTGACCGTTGCGGTTGAAATGCCCGGTCCGTTGATGTTCAGAGAAACTCCACCCTGGTTTTCAAACTGGCTTGGATTGACCTGCGGGAAGAACAACGAGGTTCCACCCGTCAACCCGAAGCGAGCTTCGTTGACGATGTTCTGACTGACGGTCCAACGCCAGCCGGTCGAGTTTGAGAAACGGTTTGAATCCTGGCTGCCAAAATTCGGGAAGCCTGGGAATGCGGGATCGACGTTATTAAGAAAGTCGACTTGCGAGCGGAACTGTTGATAGTTCCAGATGTTTTCGATGTGATGATTCTTCGCAACGTTGAAGTCCAGACGAACCGTCGGGAACTTGCGCACCTGACCACCGGGATTGAAGAAGGTGGCCTGTTGCAGGTTCGGGTTCGAGGTCTGCACGAAGATCGCATTCACACCTGCCAACGAACTCCGCATATCGGTCAACAAGCCCGCGATCGTCGGATCGAGCGTTCCGACCAACGATGCGTGATGAGCGGCTGCCATTGCCAACACATTCACGGAGCAGGTTCTTAGGCCGCCGACCGTGCAAGTCACCTGAGGCGGAGGCGTGTAACAGTTGGTCGTTTGTCCCTCTGCACAGGGCGGAAGTGTGGTAGTGAACCGATGGATACCTTGCTGGGCTAGCGGACTGAGGATCGTGCGCGTGCGCGGCGAACTCTTTTCGGGCAGGCGATACTCTTCGTAGTTAACGAAGAAGAACGCCCTGTCCTTACCACTGAACAAGCCGGGGATGCTGATAGGACCACCGATCTTGCCGCCCGGCTGGTTGAGCAGAATGCGCTGTTGGGGCGCTTTCTTAGTTACCGGATCCGGAGCAAGGTCGCGGTTGTTGAACCAGTAGTTGGCGTTGAGCGCTGGGTTGCGATGATACCAATACAGGCCGCCGTGATACTGGTTTGAACCACCCTGTGTTACGAATTTGATTTGAACAGCACCCTCTGCCGAACTCTCGGCGCCGGGAGTGGAAGTGGAAACGGTGACCTCGCTGATCGCGTCGGTTCGTGGTCTGATGTACGTGAAGAAACCGTCGCTCGACTTGAGCAGGTTATCTTGCACGTTGAGCCCGTCGAGAGTGATGTTGAGAGCACCCTTAGGCAGACCATTAACGGACGATGTGCGCGGACGACCGGGGGTAGTCGTACCTGGCATCGCCAGAACCAAGTCGAGAGCGTCGCGAGAGGCGGTCGGCAAATCGCTGATCTGTCGACCAGTTAAAGTGGTGCCCACTGTTGCCGACTGCGTTTGCAGCAACTCACCACCACCGACCACGGTAACAGTTTCATTTGCCGATCCGATTTCCAGGTCGACGTTAATAGTAGAGACCTTGCCGACGTCTATCTTAATGTCGGTGACCGCAGCTTGTTTGAAACCTGCGGCAACTATCGTGGCCGTGTACACTCCTGACTGAAGTGTCGGAATTTTGTAAGCTCCGTCATTGTTGGTCTGTGTGGAAAACTCCTGATTGGTAGCAGTGTTTTTCACGGTCACGGTAGCACCGGCAACCACCGCGCCTTTCGGGTCGAGCACAGTGCCCGACAGGGATCCTGTCGACGCACCTTGTCCAAACGCCGGGAGCGCGCAAAGACCAACGGTCAGGAGTACGAAAAGGTACTTCTGTAAACCGTTTCTCATCACGTAATCCTCCAAAAAGGTTTTAGCCCATACCGGGCAAAAGAAGGCTTTGCCCAGCACCTTGTTCTAAAAGCAAGAAGCCAAACGAATAACTTTTTCGGTAAGTAAGGGGTGCCCGCTCTCTCGAATTGGGCGTGTGCGCCGGATCGAGGCAATTTTTGAGCCCAACCAGCAACAGGGCAAAAAGCTACAGTTTGAAGCTCATCGCGGGCGAATGACGCCGCACAGCTTACAGTTTTCTGGATTTCTATTCAAATTTGTGAAGAGTGGTAGGGTGTTTTACGGGCGGAAGATCTTATGGAGGCTGAGGTTTTCGTTGCCAAGATTGTCATAGGTCATATAGGTCTTATAGGACCTGTACGTCCTATTTCTTCACCACCTCAAATTCGAACGACAGCTCTTTCCCCCGAAAGATCGTCGACAAATAAAATTCCCAAAACTTTCGCGTGAACCGAAACGATGGCCAGCGCTGATCGAGATTCACCACAAACTCCAGCCCCAACGCTCGCCACAAATTCGCAAGACTCACATGCGTTGCTACCGGCTTGAGTTCAGCCTTTGTGTAAAAAGGAAATGGCGCACGCGACGGAATAAAGCACGTGAATGTATAACTGTTGAAATGATTGCGATGCGTGGGGTCAGTCGCCCAATCCGGATTCGAATAATGCGGCGTAACGATCTTCAACCGTCCACCCGGTTTTGTGATCCGGTGCAACTCCGTCACAAACCCGAGCACGTCAGGAACGTGTTCGATCACGTGACGGCAAATGATCTCTTCAAACTGATTGTCGTCGAATGGATAAGGAAAGGTTCCGAGATCGTGAATGACGTCTGCATGACTCAAAGGGTTTGCATCGATGCCGATCGCGCCGGGAAACTTGTTCTGACCACAACCGACATCGAGCACACTTTTCATGCGTTAGTTCTTGTTCAAGAGGATTGCCGTTAACTCTTGCAGGTTAACTGCGTGAACAGGCCGTCCGATCGCACGCGAGACTTCGGCGAGCTTCATTCCATCCAGCATGATCTCTTCATCACTCTTGAGCATCTGTCTCGGAATGAAAACAAACTCGCCGTGAAACCGATCGCGTGCCTGTAAAAGATCCTGGCCCGTCAACAATCCCGCTACGGAGACGTCGCCACCGAAATAACTGTTCTCGAGTGGCTCGACAGTTAATCGCGTACCGAAGCGCGCGTTGAGTTTGTCGATCATGTTTTTGAGCACTGGCGCGAAGAGTGTTCCGGTAACGATCGTGCCGGGCTTCTTGCTCAAAACGATCTGTTCGTCACGCTCGAGCCGGCGTACCAGGTTCGCAAACTCGTTTTCAAAAGATCGCACCATGCCGACTCCGTCTTCGATCTGCGGATAGTTGCCGTAATGTGATCTGCCCGGAATACGACGGCCTGCACGTAAATAGATCTCGTCACCCAGCAGCGCGAAGTTCGTTCCGAGTTTCGCATGTAGCTTCTTCTGAATCGCGCCGACCTGGTCGATCACGTTGCGACAAAACTCCGGCGTGACGCGCGTCAGTCGCTCGTCGTTGTTGTAACGAGTCAGACCAAGCGGCACGATCGCAACGCTCGTGATGCGCGGGTATTCAGCGGCGAGATCGAAGATCGTTTTTTCCAGCACTTTGCCGTCGTTGATCTTCGGACACAACACAACCTGCGCGTGTACTTCGATGCCGGCGTCGAGCAGTCGCCGGACTTTCGCCGAGATGTCCGCACGCTGTTTATCGATACCGAGCAGGTACGCGCGCACGTCGAGATCGGTCGCGTGGACGGAAACGTATTGCGGCGACAGTCGTTGTTCGACGATGCGCTGGATCTCGTCTTCCGTGATCGAGGTCAACGTCGTGTAGTTGCCGTAGAGAAACGACAGGCGCACGTCTTCGTCCTTTATAAATAGCGACGGGCGCGCGTCCTGCGGATTGCCGTTGCAGAAACAGAAAATACACTCGTTCGCGCATTGACGCGGAACGATCTGTTCAAACGTGAGACCGAAGTCTTCGCCTTCGGCGCGTTCGAGTTCGACTTCCCAGTCGTCGCCGCTTTTCTTTCGGACTTCGAGCACCAGCTCAGTCTCACCGGCGGTATGAAAACGGAAATCGAGGTAGTCGCGGACGACCCGGCCGTTCACTTTGATTATCCGGTCGCCGCTTTCAAGATCCATTTCCGCGCCCAGACTGTCCGGGACGACCTCCGCGATTTCAACCCCTCTGCGCCGAATATTCGTAACTGCCGGTGTAACTGCAAATTCATACATGACAGTGAGGATCTAACACGAATCCCTGCGGATCACCAATTTCATTGACAATCACGGCTCGCTTTGTTAGTTATTCACCGCTCCAAATCATTCAGCGGACGAGTACAAGTTCAATGGATAATAAATTTAAGCCTGCCCTGATAGGCGGTCTCGTAACCGGCATCCTGTCGGTTATTCCATTCGTGAGCGCCGCAAACATCTGTTGCTGTCTCTGGGCGATCGTTGGAGGTCTGATCGCGTCTTACCTGTACGTGAAGAACTCCCCGGCCCCTGCCAGCGCGGGCGACGGAGCGGTGCTCGGCGCCATAACCGGAGTCATCGGCGCCGTCATCTCCATCATTATCGGAATTCCCATCGCGCTCGTGATGGGGCCCACGATGCGGAACCTGATCCTGCAACTGATGGAAAATGCAGATCCGCAGCAGGCCGAGTTGATGAGACGGCAGTTTGAAGCCAGCGGCGATGCTATCGGTCCACTGATTGTCCAATCGTTAATCGGCGGAGTGCTGCTCTTTGTGTTCGCCATAATCGGCGGACTCATCGGCGTGTTGATTTTCGAGAAACGCAAAGGCGACGCGCCACCACCACCTCCAATGAACATTTAGCTGAACAAGGGTTCGTTCGACCCGCTATCGGGAATCACTCAGTTCTTCGTCGGAGACGTCAAAGATGAGCAGATACTGCACGAAATGTGGCGCCGTTAACGATGATACGGCGCAGTATTGTACAAACTGCCAGGCAGCACTCACTTCCGTAAGCGGCAGCGTTGGCAGCGGCGGCGGCGGATACCAACCGATGCAGTCTGTTCATCCAGGCGCGATTACAGACTGGAAAGCGCTCGGAGCCGACAAGAAAATCACGGCCGGTATCTGCGCGATTCTCGTCGGCTGGCTCGGCGTGCATAAATTTATCCTCGGCTACACGACTGAGGGAGTTATCCAGCTCGTGCTCGGCATCCTGACGTGTGGCATTACAAACATCATCAGCATCGTCGAAGGCATCATTTATCTAACTAAGTCGGACGAAGAGTTTGTGAGAACGTACATTCAGAACAAGAAGGGCTGGTTCTAAGTTGCACACGAATCATGCGCGCATTGGGCGCAATTGTAGGGGCGGCCCTCCGTGGCCGCCCCAGGTTTGAATTCCACGCTGGGGTGGCCACGGAGGGCCACCCCTACAATTTACCCCAGTTGTCCATAAGCATTTACCATAGTCAAGATGTACCGGCGTTCTACCCTCATCACGATCTGGCTGTTACTGATCGCAGGCGCCGCGTACCTGTTCGTGTTTGAGCCGGGAAAATCAGGTTACTTTCCGTCCTGCCTGTTTCGATCCTTTACCGGTTTTACGTGTCCTGGTTGTGGATCGACTCGCGCGCTCCACGAAATTCTTCATGGAGATTTCGTGGCGGCGTTTACGCTCAATCCCCTCCTGCTGCTGGCGATCCCGTTTTTGATCTTCCTGCTTGTTCGTTATAACGTGACCGTGCTGCGTGGACGCATGCCGCGGCCAATCACGTTCCCGGCACCGTACGTCTATGCCGTATGCCTCGTAGTTCTCTCGTTCTGGATGTTTCGTAACACGCCGTTCTATCCGTTTGTCTCGTGAATACTCGGAGGTTTCTATGCGCGTCACGATCGTTGCTCTTGTAGTGATCAGTTTCTTCGCCTTCGCGGCGCCCGTGTCTGAAACGCAGTCCACTTATTCGCGACCGGTTCATACTTACTCGATCGTC
>DASTQB010000008.1:0-3463 GCA_035761985.1 Pyrinomonadaceae bacterium | reverse complement strand
TTTGTAGCGCCATAGCCAAAGAGCATCAACGCGAGTAACACCACGATTAGAATTTTCATCCGCATTCTCCGCAGCTATTTAGCCACAAAGAAGCGTGAAACGCACAAATGGATGCCCGGGAGTAACTGTAGGGGCGGCCCGTGCCCACCCCAGCGTTGAACTCTGCGTTTTTTGAATTCCACGCTGGGGCGGCCACGGAGGGCCGCCCCTACAACGGCATCCGTTTGCGCAATCGTTGGTTTATTTGAGGGCGGCTCCGACAACAATCATTCCCGCATAAATTCGATAACCCTCGAGGACTTTCTCAATGGCGACCGGCTTCAGAAACTCGCCGACTTCAATCGCAGTCACAGTTGAATAAGGAAACTCGCCTTCGACGAGACAGAGAATCTCATCGCCAACACACCAATCTTTCACGATGAGCGGCAGATCTTTTTCGACAAAGGTGTAGCCGAGTGCTTCAACCTGTTTCCTGCCCATGCCTCAGTGTGGCAAGGCAATTTTCGTTTGTCAGTAGTCTTATTCGATCAGTTTTCGGAAGGTGATCGAGTAGCGCAGTGAGTCGACGCGGAGAATACTGTGTTGCCACTCGGATCGCGCTGGACCAACCAGCAGGTACGCCGATCGTGGCTCTACTTCAACGTTTGCACGCTCAAACTTTCCATCCAGTTTCCGTCGGAATCGCAGCACGCACGGCGCGAGCAGTGAGATCCCAACCACTTCGCCGAAAACTGCTTTGTCGCGGTGCCATCCGATTCCCGTGCCTGGTCCATACTCGGTTACGAGTGCGTGCTGAAACGCTTGCGGCTCGAACCCTGCAAACTCTGCCGCACGCGCTCGCGCAGGCAGGAGAAACTCGGGAATCTCGTCAGCCTTCTGCAGTCGTTGTCCGGAGAAGTCGTAGTGCCAGCCAAATGAAACAACACGGCGCTTCCCGACATAGCCGTGAAACTGGAATTCACGAAAAGGCAACTCGCGTACGTGAGTCAAAAGTGCCTTCTCTTCACCGTTGTCGATCAATTCCGGGCGGTAATGAAAGCCTTCGAGCGCGCGATGCTTCTGTTTTCCCGCACCCTCGAAGAAGTTAAATTGCAAAGACATCACCCGCCCTCCTTGATAATTCTAAACAAGATAGTCACAAAACATGCGTACGCAAGTAAAATGCATTACTTCGGCCCCCGCGAGTTGTTAAACTCGACCCGCCTATGATCAGGAAAATCGTTTTGCTCTTTCTGTTAGTCGGCGTTGTGGTTGCCGCGGTGTTTGGGGTAGTCCGGTACAGCGAGCGGAAGCTGGGCCTGCGAGGGTTCACTCCGGCGTCTGCGATTACCGCAACTACAAACGTCTTTTCGTGGTCCGAAGCGGTCGAGAAAGTTAAAGAAGCTCGCACGGAAGGTGCCGGCGCGATCACGACGCCGCCCGAGCTCAAACACTACAGTGAGCGATACTGGTTTCTCGCAACGCAGGTCGCCGAGGTCGAGCAACATCACGTTTACCATTGCCAGGACTTTTTCGATCTCGCTGCCCTCATCCAGCGTGGCGACCTCGTCGTGGTTCCCGCAGTCACAGACTCCTACGTCCTGTACGGTATCGGCGAACGCGCGGACGACAGCGAGTTCACGAGATACATAGCGGAACCGAGTCCTGACGGCACGCCGGTTCCGCAGAACTTCATCGGCGACTACGACTCGCTCGCCGCGCTCGCAAAGAACATCGCAGGACGTTCTTTCGATCTGAACAACCCGGCTGACCGCGAGACGTTGAAGATCATCATGCTCAGTTCCGTTAGACCACAAACGTTGAAGATCATCGAGGAAGTGGCCGACGTTTATCGACGTCAGTTCAATCGTCCGTTACCCGTCAGCTCACTCGTACGGCCCGAGCAATATCAACGCGCGTTACGAAGAGTGAACAGGAACGCGATTCTCATTGATACGCCGCCACACTCAACGGGGCTCGCTTTCGACATCGACTACCGCTACATGAGCGCCGCGGAACAAAACTTCGTCATGAACGAGCTGGCGCGTTTGAAAAGAGAAGGGCGCATCGAGGTCATACGCGAGCGCAACGCAAACTATCACGTGTTTGCTTTCATCGACGGCGCGCGACCGCCTGATGATCTGATTGCCGCGTCGCTGGAGAAGGCAGGTGCTCCGCCGAAGGAGACAGAGGAAGAGGCCGCGGCAGAACCGCCGAAAACAGAACGAAAGGCACGGCCCAAAGCCACGAAGACACGCAGGCCGCGCGCGAATGCTCGAAAGCGACGGCGGTGATTGTGACTATCAAATGCTGTTGTTCGTAAACCGGGAGCTTGCTTCGTGCATCTCTCATATACCCGGCAGCAGGACGCTATGAAGCATAGAGGAATTCAAATCGTCGTTGTTGTTGTTTTGCTGGTCCTGACGGCTGGTGCAGCGGGATGGTGGTATGGACCAACTCAGGAAATCATATATAGACCAACTCAGGACAGCACCGCTAGAACAAGCCTAGATGGAATAAATCAGGAACGAACAGCTAGAACAAGTCAGGAAGGGCGGCTTGCCCCCGCTGTGGGGGAAGAGCGGGCGCAAGCCACCCTTGCTGACCTGAGAGTTGGCTTAGCGGGTGCGAATCCTCAATCGAATCGCTTCGCCGACGCAGCGGCCAAAAACGCTTTACTCAGAAACGACCTGACATGGACCTTTGGAGGCAAGCAACAGCGCGGCTGGTATCTCTACGATTCCTTGTTGACCAAAACTCTAAACACTTCGAGTGACGCAACCACTGCCGACTTCGCTGCGGCAGTCGCCGCATGGCAGAAGAGAAGGAGATTGACTGCGGACGGCGTGCTCGATGAGAAGTCGCTCATGGCCATCGTGTCCCATTGGCAAAGCGATCGACTGAAAACCCGCACGCCTGCAGATCCATCTGAACTCATGATCGCACCGCCGGAGGACTTCTACGATCCCGGACGTGCAGCAGACCTTCGACAGGTTGAGCGCAACACTTACGCGGCCTACAAGGAGATGATTGCGGCTGCAATGTCAGATCGCTCTCTCAATCTCAAATCGTCAGACAGGTTTCTGAAGATCATCTCCTCTTACCGCTCGCGCGAGCACCAGGACCGCCTGCGACAGCAATCGCCGGATTCTGGCCGGGCGGGACTTGCGGTAAACTCTCCACACTTCACCGGGCGCGCTCTGGACATTTACGTCGGCGGAAGCCCGGTCGACACTGCGGACGCCAATCGCGCGATACAGGTCAACACCCGCGCTTACCAGTGGCTCGTGCGCAATGCAGAACGGTTTGGTTTTCGTCCTTACTTCTACGAACCGTGGCACTGGGAATACGTCAGGTAGCCGGATCCGCGTCATCAGTGGTTACGGAACCGAGGCGCGATTTCGTCGAGCCACTGATTCATCTCACCTTGAAGATAGTATTTTCCTTTGAGCATCACGCCAGCGCGCTTCTGAGTGTTGGCAAT
>DASTQB010000007.1:0-19982 GCA_035761985.1 Pyrinomonadaceae bacterium | reverse complement strand
CGGCAACTTTTTTTCCGTTGTTGTATCGGGTGATTGTGCCTTCCATAACGGGGACCTCGTCGTTCAAAGCAGTGGCGGCGAAGTTTCCGCCCTTCAAAAATTTCCCGGAAAAACTATAAGAGATGCCTTTCAACGCGACGGTTGTAAACGTGAAGTTATCGCGTTTGACCGAGAGTGTTTTGAAGCGATAGTTGGTGCCGTTCGTGATTTGCAATCCGGGTGAGGGAAGCCGGCGCAGTTTCTTCGCGTTCAGATTTATGGCACTGACTTCCGAAAATTCGTTTGGCGTTTCTTCGTGGATCCAAAACGAGCCGTCGGGATCGAAGCGCGCACGACTCTGACCTAAAGCGGGTACACACATTAACGCGGATATAAACAGATAGATCAGCTTATGCATTGACGTTTCCTAAACGGGCGATGATAGCCGACGTCGAATGATCTTTCGGATCGCCGACGATCGCCACTTGTCCGCCGTAGGATCGTACCACGTCGCGCTCGGGAACGGTCTCGGTCGTGTAGTCTGTGCCTTTGGCGTGTATGTCGGGTTTGAGTGCGAGCAGGAGTTGTTCGACTGTCGGCTCATCAAAAATTGTGACGTAAGTTACAGGGGCGAGAGCGTCGACGATCTCAGCGCGTTCGACCGCGGGGAGCACAGGTCGACCTGCCCCTTTCTGAATCGCAACCTGCGCGTCGGAGTTGACGCCCACGATGAGGACATCGCCCAGCTCTCGTGCGCCTGCGAGATAGCGCACGTGCCCGACGTGTAAGACGTCGAAGCAGCCGTTCGCAAAGACGATTCGCGCGCCCTGTTCGCGTGCAGACTCCACACGTTTGATCAATTCTTCGCGGGTTAAGACAGTCATCAATCTGTTTTTGAATTTAGAATCGAATGCTCGAGCTCGGTTGCCGTCACCGTTGCGGTTCCGCGTTTCATGACGACGAGACCGCCAGCAAAGTTTGCGAGACGAGCGGCGTCGGCGAATGAAGCTTCGCACGCGAGTGCGAGTGCGAACGTGGCGATGACGGTGTCGCCTGCGCCCGTGACGTCTACTGCCTGTTGAGCGCCAACGGCCGGAATATGAATCGGTGCGGTTTCGTCTTCGAGCAACATCATGCCGCGGCTGCCGCGCGTCACCAGAAGTGCGCGATAGGCGAGACGTTGTTTCAACTGCTTTGCGACCGATTCGAGTTGCTGCGTCGACGCGATCTTCGCGCCGGCAAGGGTCTCGACTTCGTCTTCGTTCGGCGTCGCTGCGGTAAATCCGGCGAGTTCTGAAAGACGAAAGCGCGAGTCGACCAGCACAGGAAGATCGGTCTTCCGCATTACGTCGATCGCGTCTTCATTAACGACGCCGTAGTTGTAATCAGAGATCACGAATGCGTTGCCGCCGTTGATGCTCTGTTTCAACTTCGTCGCGATCGCTTCGCGCAGTTCAGGGTCGCTGATAGGAGCGCCGTCGTAATCGATTCTGATCACTTGCTGCTTGCTCGACTGCGGATGGCCGGCGAGGATGCGCACCTTCGTTGTCGTGTGAACTTTTTCAGAGACGATCACGCCGCTGATGTCCACGCCGGCGGCTTCGAGTTTCGCGCGCAGCTCTCGGCCGGGTTCGTCAGCGCCGGTCACTGAAATCAAGCAGACGCGCGCGCCGAGCGCGACGAGGTTCATCGCGCAGTTTGCAGCGCCGCCGGGAAGTGTCTCAGTTTGTTCGTGACGCAGGATAAAGACTGGCGCCTCGCGAGAGACTCTGCTGATCGAACCGTGCAGGAACCTGTCGGCGATCGAGTCGCCGAGCAGCACGATTCTCTGATCTGAGAATCGACCAATGATTTCAACCAGGCGCTCGTGAAGCTCTGAAGTCATTTTCAATTTACGATCTTTTGCACTGCGTCGAGCAGGTCCTCGCAAACGAGATCCGGCTGGTGGTTCCACGACTGGCGTTGATATTCCCACTCGCCGCGCCCGTACCCGCTCAACACGAAGGCCGAATGTAAACCCGCGTTTCGCGCCAGTTCTACGTCGCCGTAACGATCGCCGACCATCCAGCTTGCCGCCAGATCTACGTCGAAGTCTTTTACCGCGCGATCGATCAGTCCTGGCTTTGGTTTACGGCAGTCGCAGTCGAATCGATATGGCGGTTCGCCGACCGATGGATGGTGCGCGCAGTAGTAGATCGCATCGAGCTGCGCCGAACCCGCCTGCAAGCCGCGTTTGAGTTGATCGTGAACGTTTACGATGAGGTCCTCTGAAAAGTAACCACGCGCGACGCCGGCCTGGTTTGTAACCAGGATCGCGAGCCAACCGCTGCTGTTCAGAATTCGGATCGCCTCCGCAGAATACGTGAAAAGACGAAACCGCGACGGATGATTGATGTAGCCGACCTCCTCGGAGATCGTTCCATCACGATCGATAAACACTGCGCGTCGTTTCATTCGTCTCAACAAAGCGGCGACACGTCGCCACACTCCACAGGTTCGCAAATACTCCTGACTGTCTTTGCAAAACTACCACGCTTCAGCAACGCGTGCGCGCGATCAAACACGTCGTCGACCGTAATCGCCGTCATGCAACGATGATCGATCGGGCAATCGCGCAGCATGCACGGCGCGCAATCCGGTGGACGTCTCAAAACTACTGCCTCGGGCGCAAACGGGCGCGTGGTCAACGGATTTGTTGGTCCAAAGATAACGATCGTCGGGCGTCCGAGTGCCGCACCGATGTGGGCCGGACCCGTGTCGTTAGTGACTATAAGATCGACCGTTGCGAGAGCCGCCGTGATTTGATCGAGACTCGTCTTTCCGGTTAACACGATCGGGCGTTGTTGCATCCGGCTCGCAACTTCGTTCGACACATCAATCTCATCCTTCGAACCAATCAGCACGACCTGCCGGCGCGCTTCCATCAAACGATCCGCCAGTACGGCATACGCTTCCGCAGGCCATCGTTTCGCGCGGCTGTTTATCGATCCCGGACAAATCGCGACGACTAGCTCTTCCTCTGTAACACCATACCCTCGAAGCAACTCCCGCGCGTCAGCCTTACGACTTTCAGAGATCTCGATACTCGCATCCGGCGGTGCTTCACAAATGCTACTAGTTCCAAACAGCAACTGCTCGAGCGCCGTCACGAGATACAAGTAATAAAAGACTTCATGCCGCGACGAACGCCAGTCAGGCAGCGCCAGCGGGTGCGTAAGCAACGATTGCCGCGACTCCGTCGCGTAACCCAGTCGCAACGGCACGCCCGCGAGAAACGGGATCAGCGCAGCTTCAAACGCGTTCTGAAACAGCAACGCCAGATCAAACTGTCTTCGCTTCCACTCCCGAATCTGTGGAAACACGGACAACGCTCCCTTACGATCGTAGATAAGAACGTCGTCAATGAAATCGGCTTCCGCAAAAATTCCTTTCGCGCCCGGACGAATCGCGAGCGTGATGTGCGCCTCCGGCAACACTCGCCGCAACGCGCGAAGCGCAGGGACAGTCATCAACGAGTCGCCGACCCAGTTCGTGCTGCGCACAACGACTCGCTTAATACCTTCAGCCTGCACGCTCGTCATTACAGATCCTAAAGAATAACCTGGATTCCCTTATCGATTCCGATCCACGGTTTCCAGTCCAGCTCCTTGTTAATTTTGGTTGTATCCGTCACGTAGCGCAACGGCACAGGCAATGGAATGGACGGATCCTCCTCAATCACCGGCTCGATTTCGATCATCTTGCTTATCCGTTGTATGAGGTCACGCAGGCTGACTGCGTTGAGACGGCCACCACCGAGATTGTAGAGACTAAACTCGCGTTTCGAATGAATGAACGCGCGGCAAGCCCTCGAGAAGTCGTCCACATGCAGGATGTCGCGGACCGGATCGCCGGACGCGGGCAGCCGGATGGGAGTGCGGTGCTTTATCGACTCGACGTAGTGAGTAACGATCCCGGACGCGTTGTCTTTCGATGGTCGAGCGAAGACAGTCGAGAGCCGAAAGATGCACGCGCGAATGTTCCTCTGGCGCGCGTAGTACTCGACGTATCGTTCGCCGATGAGCTTGGACCACTCGAATGCCGACTGGCCGCAGTACTCGGTGCTCGTGTCTTCGCCGACCTCACCTTCCGAATTCGCGTTGCTGCCGTAAACATCTTTAGTCGAGGCGTAGATGAACACTGTGCCCGGTCGCATGCTGCGAAGGACGTTGGCAGTGCCTTGTGCGTTAGTGCGAAAACACTCCTCGGCGCCTTCGGGGCTCTTGTCGAAATGTGCCGCGAGATGGATGACGGTGTCGTACTCTGCAATGTTGCCGAGAGCTTCCTCGTCGAGGATGTCCAGAAACGAACGGCGGGAAAAGTCATCGGCAGAGAAAAACTGGCGCACGAATGTGCCCAGGTAGCCGCTGCCGCCGGTTACTAAGGTTTTCATTTAGTTACAAAAAACGTGAATCGAATAGCGTGTTAGACTCATACCTGACCAGTGGCATCAAAGTCACCTGAGGCAACTGACGGGAGGCCAGCCACGTTAGCGAATGTGGCTACCCCTGTCAAACTTAACATCGACAGAACCGCGCCGAGAATGTTACGTAATAAGTGAAGACCCGGCGCGGAACCATTATGCCAGTACGCTATCCGCCAGATAACCAATACCAGCGACCAACCCGCAATCCGCACGTCGTGTCGTATGTGCAGAGGGAGCCGAGCTTCCTCCGACGGGTGCTGCGGCGTTTGTTGAGTTTGCCGGTTCTGCTCCCGCTGGTTTTCATAGGCGCGATCGTACTCGGAATCCTGATCTACTACTGGACCGTTTTCTCCGGACGTATCGACAATCTTCTCGCGGGTGAAGTTTACACGCGAACGGCCGGCATCTACGCCGCGCCGAAGCAACTGCGAGACGACGAGGCGATCTCACAAGGAGACGTAATCGCGTTTTTGAAACGTGCGGGCTACGTCGAGACCGGCCAGCAGGCTGATCTCGGTCGCGGTCGTTATTCAGTGAGTGGAGCGGCTCTCGACGTCGAGCCAAGCGATGCTTCCAGTGTCGACGGCGTCAGACAGTTTCAGCGCGTCAGGATCCAGTTCACCAGTTCAGGAAGAGCGATCAGCTCTATCACAGATTTGGATGGCCGTGGACGGTTGCAACGCGTCTGGCTGGAGCCCGAGTTGATCAGCTCTGTCACTGGCAGCGAGCGTGCGAAACGTAAAGTCGTCGGCTTTGGCGACCTGCCGCCGCACCTCGTAAAAGCGATCACGGTCACTGAAGATCGATCGTTCTTCGAGCATTACGGTGTAAACATCCGCGGCATCATTCGCGCACTCGTGAGACGTTACGACGCGGACCCCAACTCGCCCATCGCGCGACAGGGCGGCTCCAGCATCACGCAACAGCTCGTCAAGAACCTGCTGCTTTCACCGGAACAAACGTGGCGCCGGAAGATCTCCGAAGCCTACATGTCGATCATTCTCGAGACCCGGCTCAGCAAGGAAAAGATCTTCGAGCTCTACTGCAACCAGGTCTATATGGGCCAGCAGGCAGGATTCTCGATTCACGGCTTCGGCGAAGCCTCGAGTGCTTACTTCAACAAGGACGTGACAACGCTCACGCTTCCGGAGTCAGCTTTTCTCGCGGCGCTGATTCGCAGTCCGAATCGTTACAACCCGTACAGCAAACCCGAAACGGCCACGGCGCGCCGCAACCAGGTGCTTGACTCGATGGCTGAAGCCGGCGTCATCACGCAGGACGAGTTAAAGACCGCGAAGGCGGCCCCGTTGCAGGTGGTTCCCGCGCGAGGCCGTATCGACGTTTCAGATGCGCCTTACTTTGCCGATTACGTGCAGAACCAGCTCGGCGACATGATCGCCGGCAACGGCGCTGCAGAACATCTACGCATCTACACCACGATCGATATGGATCTTCAGCGTGCTGCATACGCGGCACTGACGAAGCAGATGGCCGCTCTCGACAAGATCCAGTCAAAACGTTTTGAGCCGGGCACATTGCAGGCCGCCCTCGTGGCGATGAACGCAAAGACTGGCGAGATCGTGGCGATGGTTGGTGGTCGCGACTATGCAAAGAGCCAGTTGAACCGGGCGACCGATGCTTACCGCCAACCGGGTTCGGTTTTCAAACCATTCGTGTACGCGACGGCATTGAACACGGCTTACGATCCCGTGCCGCGTGTGATCACTCCGGCGACGACGTACATGGACGAGCCGAAGACGTTCACGTTTGACAACCAGGAATATTCACCCGGGAACTTTGGCGAGAGTTACAGTAACGCGCCCGTTACTTTGCGCGACGGGTTGGTCCATAGTCTCAACGTCGTGACGGTCGACGTCGCGATGGAGGTGACGATCGGCCGTGTGATGAGTCTTGCCGCGAAGGCCGGTTTGCCGAAACCTCCACGCGCGTATCCGGCGATGGCGCTTGGTACAAGTGAAGCAACACCTCTGCAAATAGCTTCGGCATACACGGCGTTTGCCAATCTCGGAACACGCGTCAATCCGATCGCAATCAATCGCATAACGACCGGCAACGGTGTAACGATCGCTGCGCCGACGGCGCAAAAGTCTGAAGTTCTTCGACCTGACGTTGCTTATGTAATGACGTCGTTCATGAAGGATGTTGTGAATCGTGGGACGGCGGCGAAAGTCCGTGCACGTGGATTAAAAGGCCCGCTCGCAGGGAAGACTGGAACATCACGCGACGGATGGTTTGCCGGTTATACGCCAGACCTGGTTTGCGCAGTGTGGGTTGGTTTTGACGACGGTTCGCAGCTCGGTTTGACGGGCGCCAATTCAGCTTTGCCGATCTGGGCCGACTTCATGCAGGTGGCGCTCGCGCAGCATCCGGAATGGGAAGGCGACTGGCAAATGCCTGCGGGCGTCGAGCAGGTTGAGATCAATCCGAAGACAGGTCAACTCGCAGCGGCCGAAGACACCGAGAAGCGCGTCGAATTGTTCATCAACGGCACTGGTCCAAATACGGTTTCTGATTTACCGACTGAAGAAGCATCGCCCGAAGAGTTGCCCGAGCCCTCACCTCCGATGGATCCGTCGTACGATCCACAACCGCCGCTTCCAACAGTCTCACCTTCACCGTCACCGCGACGACCGGGCGCGCCCGAGAGTGGTCTCGAAGGCACGATCACGCTGGACATCGATCCGGCGACAGGATTGATTGCGGTTGAGACTTGTCCGGTGATTCGCACGAAGACATTCACGTTCGGCACGGAGCCGAAGAAGTATTGCGGTCCTGAGTATCACAAGCGGAAGACGATCCTGCCGGCGGAACCACCACCCGCACGCCCGCGCATAGTCGGCACACCTTAAACAGAAAACCCTTAGACAGGATTAACACGATTTTCAGGATTTACATGTAAACGCATTTTCATCCTGTAATCCTGTCTTGTAATTCTGTAAAGCAGAATTGAGTGTTTCGATTGCGAGTGCAGCGGCGTGATGTTTTCTCGAGGGTAATCCGCCGACTGCGTTGAGTAGATCTGCACGCGTCAACTGCTGGGCTTCGGTAATCAGTTTTCCCTTAATCATCTCCGTCAGCGCCGATCCGCAAACGAGCGTCGGCGGACATCCATAAGCCATGTATCCGGCGTTTTCAATCCGCTCATCCGCGATCATCAGCGACAGCCTAATCCGGTCGCCACAAACGGGATTTTCCTCATCGGCGATCGCGTTAGCTTCCGGCAGTTCGCCGTGATTGACTGACGTCAGAGGAGAAAGCGCGCGGAGTCTCTCGACTGCCTTAACCAAAACCTCAACCGCATAATCAAGTTCATCTTCAGTATTATCCTTCCCGAAACTGAACCGGATCGATCCACGCGCGAGTTCATCATCAACGCCGAGTGCGCGAATCACCGGCGACGGCTCGAGTGTTCCTGACGAACACGCCGAACCCGTCGACACAGCAACACCCTCCAGATCGAGATTGATCAGCAGTCCTTCGCCTTCGATAAACCGGAAAGAGATGTTCGAAACGTGGCCCAGGCGCTGTTCGCGATCGCCGTTCATCACGACATTCGGGATACGACTCTGCACCGCGGCTTCAAACCGATCGCGCAACTCACGATCGTGTGCTGAGCGTTCAGCAAGCTCGTCGCGGGCCAGTCGTGCTGCTTCACCAAATGCGACGATGCCGGGGACGTTCTCGGTTCCTGCACGACGTTCGCGTTCCTGGTGTCCACCAACGTTCTGCCCTTGCAGACGGACACCGCGTCGAACGTAAAGCGCGCCGGTGCCCTTCGGCGCGTAGATCTTGTGCGCTGAAATCGTCAGCAGATCACAGCCGAGTTCGTCGACGTTCAAAGCGAGTCGACCCGCAGCCTGGACCGCATCAGTGTGACACCAAAGATTTTTGTGACCGGCGGCCCGCCGTTCTTTAACGAAAGCGCCGATTTCGCGGACTGGCTGAATGGTGCCGATCTCGTTATTCGCGAGCATGATCGTGATGAGAACCGTGTCCGCGCGAATAGCCTGCTCCAGATCTTCCACCCTCACGATCCCGTTCTTATAAACAGGAAGACGCGTGACTTCCCAACCGCGTTTCTTCAACTCGAGACACGTGCCTGCAACCGATGGATGCTCGATCGCCGAAATGATGATGTGCCGTCCATGCGCGGCCGAAGCTTCGCACAGACCACGGATCGCAAGGTTGTTTGCTTCAGTTCCACCTGAAGTAAAAACGATCTCGTTTTGCTTGGCACCGATCAGCGCCGCGACTTCACGACGCGCGCGATCGACCGCGGCACGCGCCTGCTGGCCAAAGCCGTGGACGCTCGACGCGTTGCCGAAAGTCTCGACCACCGCACGGGCCATCACGGCTGCGACGCGTGGATCCACGGGCGTCGTGGCGCTGTTGTCCAGGTAAACGGTTGGTACTGCCATGAAATTCAGCTCACTACCGCAACTCCGGCGCGGAATGTGGCATCTGAGCGGTCAGTGTGCCACAAAAGCACGCAGAAATCACAAACGCGTTTCCCCGGATCCCACTGAAATTCGTGCTTTTTTGCGGCAAGCGTTGGTGATAGCATTCGTACGTTGCTGAGGTTGGACTCTCCCAAGACTGCGGCTTCGCGAGTCGTACATTCTTCGGAAGGACACAATATGAATTATCTCAAGATTCCCCTGGTGGTTTTGCTGAGCATTTGCATCAGCGGTCTACTCGCCATTGTCCCCGCGGGCGCGCAAGGGACCACAGCGCTCGAGCGCGGTTATCGCACAGGTTATTCAGACGGCTACAACGCAGGCTTCAAGGACGTTGCCGACGGCGTTGCGCGTAACTATCAGAACAAACAGGATTATCAACAGGCAGATCGGTCTTACAACGAAGCGTGGGGA
Source organism: Pyrinomonadaceae bacterium (assembly GCA_035761985.1). Classification (GTDB taxonomy): domain Bacteria; phylum Acidobacteriota; class Blastocatellia; order Pyrinomonadales; family Pyrinomonadaceae; genus PSRF01. The sequence continues at coordinate 10,646 of DASTQB010000007.1, read as the reverse complement.
CCAGTCGAGGATTATCGCGACGGCTACCAGCAGGGTTTCGAGGCAGGATACAAAGCGGGCTACGACAGGCAGCAGTTTAATTCGTCGCTGCCGGCAAATCTGCGTCGAAGAGGGGCCAGTTCGTCTGAGCCTCCGGAAGTGATCAATGGCCCGGTTAACGTGCAAGTTCCGGTTGACACGGATAATGCGGATCGAAGCGTTGGACCAACTGGTTCGCTTTCGATCCCGCGTGACACGATTCTGGCTCTGGAGCTTCTGACGCCAGTTTCGACTGATGCAAGCCAGCGCGGCGATCGAATCCAGGCGAAAGTGATCGAGCCGGCAGAATTTGCGGGTTACATGGTCGAGGGACGAATCTCGCAGGTTAGGCGACCGGGAAAAGTTAAGGGTGTCGCTGAACTGCAACTGGCTTTCGATCAGATTCGTTCACCTGACAACCGCGTGGCAACGCTTCACGCCGAACTTCTCGAAGTCACACCGATGGGTGGTGAAAACACCGAGGTTGATACGGAAGGTGGTGTGAAAGGTCCTGACTCGAGGAAAGACGATGCGGCGAAAGTCGGAGCCGCAGCGGGCATTGGCGCGATCATCGGTGCTATTGCCGGTGGTGGCAAAGGCGCTGCTATCGGAGCGGCCATAGGTGGTGGTGCGGGCACAGCGGGTGTGATGACGCAACGCGGAAAAGACATCCGGCTCGAACGCGGACAGCAGTTGAAGATCCGTACGTCAACTGACACGAGCGTTCTGTGACCGTCATAACTCTGCTCACCGATTTCGGGACCGCGGATTACTTTGTGGGCGCCATGAAAGGCGCCATCCTCTCAGTAAATCCGCTTGCGACAATCGCCGATATAACTCATGAAGTGCCGCCGCAGGATATTTCCTCGGCGGCATTTTTGCTTCTTGCGGCTTACAAGACGTTTCCTGCCGGGACGATTCATGTAGCGGTTGTCGATCCTGGAGTTGGATCCTCGCGCCGGCCGATCATCGTGAGTGCGGGCGAGCACTTCTTTGTTGGACCAGATAATGGTCTATTCACTTACATCTACGATCGTGAGTCGTCGTATGAGGTTTTTCATGTGACGGCGGAGAAGTATTTTCGAGAGCCGCGGAGCACGACGTTTCACGGGCGCGACATCTTTGCGCCTGTTGCTGCGGCGCTTTCCAATGGTGTTGAGGTCGGGATGTTTGGGGCGACGATTGAAGATGAAGTGCGGCTGGAGAGTTCGTTGGTTGCTGATGTGAAGGACGGGCGCGTGGAGGGGCGCATCATCCACGTCGATCGTTTCGGTAACTGCGTCACGAACATCACGCGCGACGTGTTTGATACCGGAAACCTGGTCATCAATGGCGAAACTATAGGGGATTTTCGTGATTTTTATGCTGATAACCCGCGGAACGAGCCATTCGCGATCTGGGGCAGCGCCGGATTCCTTGAGATTTCGATCAATGGTGGCTCGGCCGCCGACAAGCTACGCGTAAAAACCGGTGACAGGATTACAGGATTTGCAAGATGAACAAGATTCTGAAATCGTGTAAATCCTGAAAATCTTGTAAATCATGTCTCACTTAGGCATGTAATATCCCTGACGCGAAGTCACCAGTAACTTCCGGTTCTTCCCCTTCTCATCCTTCGCCTTCACACGCACTTCCAGACTGTGCATACACCCGTCATCAACCTCATCTTCAGCTAACGCAAATCCAAGACTGTAACGCGCCGTCAGGTTGCCGATGATCTTAGACAAACCAGTGCCGTAATCCTTAACACGCCCGACCTTGATCGCCTCGCCACCAGATCTCTGCGCGAGGTGCTTGGCACTGCCGTACAAACTCACTCCCAGCCATCCTGCCACAGGCTTCCCAACCGGCATCAGAAACTTGAACAACGTGCGCATCTCCACCGTCAGCGAGTTGAAGATAACGTTGTTGCGTATCAGTATCTGCTCCGTCGCATCACGGTCCTCGAAAAAGATCGGAGCGATACCATCCGACACCCACACGATCGACAACTGCGAGTTAGGCCTCAACGCCTCAGCCTTCCGCTGCGCATCACGCACGGCGGCCGCCATGTCGTACGTACTATCCAGTTCGATCTTTACCTTACCGTTCTTGTCCATCCGCTTTATGTTCACGGACCCATCACGCCTGGTTGCGCGTGTCACCGTTGCGCCGCTGCGTCCGCGAATGGTTTCGGTCGCGACGATGTCTTCAGGTTTGCCATTCTGATCGGCAACTGCCTGGCTCTGCATCGTAGCGACACCATCAGGCGGTGGACCCTCGTCTCGGCCTGTCAACTCAGGCACGCAAGCTAATGCGGCCGTGAGTTTGGCTGGATCGTTAGTGAAGTCCGTGAGCCAGTAACGCTCCTCGTTCTCAAAGAGATCGATCGCCATGATCGCCACTTCATCACCCGGCGGCAGTTTCGCGAGTTCATCTTCCATCGCCTTGAGAATCTCAGGCCGCTTGAGAAAACGACCGGCGCCATCTTCTCGAAGATCGAGAATCACGATTAGCGCCAGAGGCTTCCGCGCCTGGCCTTCACGCGTGAAGTAGGTGATGTTGCGCGGCTTGCCGTCGTCGAGAACCTCGAAGTTTTCGGGAGCGAGGTTCGAGACCGGCGCATTAGTCTTCTTGTCTTTGACGAGCGCATCGAGAAACACCACACGCGTCTTGATCTTGACCGTGTCTTCAACTTCCTGAGCGTAAGTTGAAACCGAAGCGAGGGTTGCAAGAATGGCGAGCAATAGAAGTCGTCTGAACATAGCCTACTCCTGATCGACGATTGTTGCTTCATCGACGATCGTTTTGCCTGTGCCTTCGGGGTCTTTAATCAGCAGGGCAAGGTTCTTCTCTGAGAGCGTCACCTGGACCACCGTCGCGTCGCGTTGCTCGATCGTGATCACAAGGACGTTGAATTTGTCTCCGGCACTGCGGAGAAAGATGTAGTGCTGTTCCTGAGTGGTGGCGGACAGTGTTTGCACGAGCGGTGACCACGTTGAACCCAACGAATCGTTCAGCGACGCACGAAACTTCGTGAAGTCGCCGGCGAATTCCTCCCCTTCAAACACGGCGAGCTTCACGCTTCCGGCTTCTGCAATGCGTTTCGCCTGGCCGCCTTTGATCTTGGCCGCGGTCGTGACCACTTTCATGCCCGCCTTCGCGAGAAACGGAATGGCCTGGTGCTTTACACCGTAGAACTTCTCGATCATCTTCACGACCGAAGTGAAATCGTCGTCTTTCGCGGGAACTGTGGTTGCGGCTAAGAGCGCAAGTAGGGCTGCGATTGAGAGTTTTAAGGGGACTTTTTTCATCGCAGACCTCAGTTCTTTGTTTTCGTTTTTGCCGGTTCGATCCCCAGTTCCGGTACGCCGAGTTGTCCTTCGAGTTTTGAAAGCTTGTCGAGATCGACTGGGCCCACGATGTTCACGACGGTGAGGTGTTTGTCGTCGCTGTGGAGCACGGCGAGACCGCTGATCTGCTCGCCGGGCATCATCAGATAGATTTCGAGGTTGCCTTCTTTTTTGCTGGTGAAGTTCATGAAGCGTGTCCAGCCGGGCCCGCGAAGCTGCGCGCGGACGGCTTCAACGTCGGCGGTGGTGTATTGCCCTGCGTTTTCAAATTCGAAGTTCTTGACGTAAATGCCTTTGAGACCGGTGATCACTTCCTTGACTCGTTTTTCCTCCGGATCTTTTTCATCGAAGAACTTCGCTGTCAGGCGGATCATTCGCTCGTCGATGTTGACGTCGACTGTCTGGCTGGCCCTTGCCGCGAGATGATCGAGGCTGCTCATCTGGATGCGAGAATCCTGGGCGCTCGCCACGGCGGCGCAGGTTATTAGCAGCGCGCACATAATCCCGGCTCTGAAAAAGCCATAGGTCTTATATGTCCTATCTGTCCTATAGGACCTATTAATCTGAATCAGTGATCTCATAATTGCTCCGTTCATCCGACTTTAGCTTTCTTGTGGGCCAGGTTTAATTTTTCACTGGCTAATCGCAGGGCAAACATTAGTTGTTGTTTGACTGCGAGGGCTTCTTGTCGCTCACGCTTTTTGGCCGCGGATAACGCGGATTGGTTTGAACGATTGCGTTGTTGCTGTCTCGGAGGTCCAACTTTCTCAGCCGGCTTCGCAGGTCGTTCGTCGACTACAGGTGACGGCGTGGGCACGTAGGCTTGTTGTTTTTGAGGCTGACTATCCGTGCGGACGCGTAGCCAGAGTCCTGTCGCGAGTAGCGCGATCAGGACAGTCGCGGCGATGGCGAGCACGGGAAAGTAACTGCGGCGTCGAGCGACGGGCAGCGCTAAAGGCCTGGGCTGATAACGCAGCGTACCGAGAATCTCTTCGAGCTGCTGTATCTGCGGATCAGGTTCGCCCGTCTTGTCCCACAAATAGTCGTCGTTCATAAGCCCTCCAAAAAGCCGAGCCGTTCGCGCAGGAGTTTCATGCCACGATGAAGATTGACCCTGACTGACGCTGCCGTGAGTCCTGTGCGCGCCGCGATCTCCGGGCCGGTCATGCCTTCAACCAGCCGCAGTACGAGTGTTTCGCGATAAGCCTCGGGCAGGCCGCGAATCAGCTCCAGAATCTCTGCCGCTTTCGCATCGTGCGTATCGCTGCCGCGCAAGTCGTCAGTAATCTCGACGCTCTCTTTCGAGCGCCTGTGAAAATCCACCGCACGATTTCGAGCGATCATCGCGATCCACGGTCCGAAAGCCGAAGCCTCGCGCAATGTGTGCAGTTTTTTGAACGCGTGTAAGAAGATGTCCTGCACAAGGTCATCAACTTCCGCGCGCGGCACACGCGCGAGCAGGATCCCGTGTACGAGCGGCGCATAAAGGTCGTAAAGCCGCGCGAAACCTTCTCGATCGCCGTCGAGCACTGCCTTGACGAGTACACCTTCAACGGCAGACCCGGCGCCCACGCGCTCGGTTCTGTTTTCGCTGATCGGCAGCATCTCGACGGTTGCAGACATCGTGGAATCCGGTTTTAACAACGACTAAGACGGGATAGACGGGAAGACTGTTAACAGGCGCTGCGCGAAATTAAGCGTGGTCGTCAGCAGGACGAATGCTTACTACGGATGACGGTGTTGCAGGGTTCTCTTCCGAAGTCAGCTTTAACAGTTCCGGAGTGGCCGAAACCCAGGACGTTCGCCAGAGAAATAGCGTGAAGAAAGCGAGCGCAATCGTGCACGCGAGCCCGCCTTCGATGCCGTAACTGCCGCCTGTTAACCACGCTGGCCCGCTATCGGTCGCTTTCAGAAGTGGATGTGAAACGAGGTTGATGCCGCTGATCGGCAGTCCGAAGAACCAGCCGAGTGCCCAGTTCCACGACCAGTGAACTCCGAGCGGCAACCACAGGCTCCGCGTGCGCAGGTAAGCGATGGCCAGCCAGACGCCGGCGAGTGATGTGTTAACGAAAGTGAAACCCGCAGCGACGTTTGGATTCGAGAGATGGACGAAACCGAACGGCAGAGACGTCAGCAACACCCCGAGAACCGCCAGTTTCGCACGCGTGAGTGTTTGGAGCGGGTAACCGCGAAACGCTGCTTCTTCCGCAAGCGCTGCGACAAATAAAAGCGTTGCCGACGCGAGCATCGAACGTCCGAGCGAGGCGATTTGCAGATCGTTGAATGAAAAGTTGAGCCCGCCGGCTGCGATTGCGATTCCAAGCGCGACGACCAGCGTCGCGAAACCGACGGCCGATCCGATCACCAGATCTCGGAACCAACCCCGGTGCAACGTCAGGCCGAGAGATCGCCAGGGAAGTCCTTCAAAAATTCGTGCGCACAGGTAGCCGGCGATGAGCGCCGCCGCCAGCAGACCGAACCTGAAGATCAGGTCTGCGAGAAAATCCAGGCCCGAAACCTGAGGTACAACGCCGAGCAGAAGGACGTACGCGACCCGCAGCCCGGTCGCTATTAAAATCGTCGCTGCAATGAACGCGAAGACATAGAGCACCAGCCGCCATCCACTGCGGATCCGGCCGTACTCGTTGATAAAGATTTTGTGCATCGGGGCGACGATTCTACCCGATCTGTAGCATCCGCGCCGATCTGCGGTTAAACTCCAACAACTCTCATGACCGACAACACCAAAAACATCACCCGGCGCCGCTTCCTGCTCTGGGTCCTGGGCGTAACGGTGTTGTTGATGCTCGCGATCATCGTTTCGCAGCAGCTGTGGTTATGGACCGTGGTCCGGCCTGACACGCCCGCCGACGCGCTCGTGCTTTACGCTCTATCGACGCTCAACTTCGTCGCGTTCGTCGTCTTTCTCTTCATCTTCGTTCGCAACCTGCTGAAGTTGCGTCGCGAACGCAAAGAGCGGCAACTCGGTTCGAAAGTAAAAACGCGCCTGCTGGTCTACTTCATCTCGATCAGCTTTCTGCCAATCACGGCGATGGCCGTGTTCTCATATCTGTTTCTGAATCGTTCGCTTGAGAAGTGGTTCAACCCGTTTCCGGACGAGATCGTCCAGCAGGCGACTGAAGTAAAACGCCTGACGCTTCTGAGCCAGGACCAGACGTTGCGCGACACGGCGTCGTTGCTCGTGCTGCTTCTGAACAGGCAGACACCTGACGAGCGACGCGCCACGATGGACCAGATCGTTGCTTCGGGACAGTTAGTAGGAATCCAGATCGCCGGGAACGACGGCGCGGTGGTGCAACGAATTCGCGGAGACCTGTCTTCCGCCGACACGGTCGAACTTGAAAAACTCTTCGCCGAGGCGCGTGGCTTTCGTGGTCCAACCGGGGATGCTCTCGTCGACGGCAAAGAATTCGATGCGCTTGCCGTGCCTTTGAATCCGTCGGAGATGTTGATCATTGCTCCGCAGAAACGTGCTGCGAACGATCTCACCGATCTCGTCACAGGTTCGGAACGTGAGTACCAGGATCTCGTCAGAAAGCAGCGACGTGTGCGCCTGCTCGGGCTTTCGACACTCGGGTTGATGACGCTGATCCTGCTGTTTGTCTCGAGCTGGGTGGCGATTTACCTCGCGCGTGGTATCGCAACGCCGATCAAAGCGCTTGCAGAGGCGTCGAAGGAAGTTGCACGCGGCAACCTCGCGCATCGCGTTACAACGATTGCCGACGACGAACTGGCGCTGCTTGCGGAGTCGTTCAACCAGATGACTGCACAACTCGAAGAGAACCGCAGCCGCATCGAAGCAGGCGCGGCGGAGTTGCGCGACAAGAACCTCGCTTTGCGTGAGCGGCGCAACTATATAGAGACGGTGCTGCAATCGTTATCAACCGGAGTGATTTCACTCGACGAGAACGATCGCGTTACGACTCTGAACGCCGCAGCGTCGCGAATGCTCGGTCTGGTCGCAAAAGCCGAAGACAATCCAAAACTCAGCAGTCTTATCGGCAGTGAAGACTGGACGGTCGTCGATCGACTGTTGCGTCGCGCACGACGTGCGGGTCAGGCGACGGAACAGACACAACTCGACAGCGGTGGTGGTCCATTACCGGTTGCGATGACTGCGACGGCTCTGCGCGACTCGATTGGACCACGACGCGGCGTGGTGCTGGTGATCGAGGATCTTTCCGAGTTGCTGTCAGCCCAGCGGGCCGCGGCGTGGAGCGAAGTAGCGCGGCGCATGGCCCACGAGATCAAGAATCCACTCACGCCGATCCAGCTTTCCGCGGAGCGCATTGCGAAAAGTTATGCACGCACGAACGGCGGCAGCAACGGATCGAGCACGGGAGACGAGAAGCGGGTCGCAGCCGTTATTTCAGAGTGCACGGAAACGATCACTCGCGAAGTCGCAGGTTTGAAAGCAATGGTGGACGAGTTTTCGCGTTTCGCGCGTCTACCTGCAACGCGGCTCGAACTCGGAAATCTCAACGACGTTATCACCCACGCTGTCGGGTTGTATGAAGAACGTCTCAACGGCGTCTCGTTGCAGATGGAACTCGATCGCGCCCTTCCGCCGGCGCTGCTCGACGTCGAACAGCTAAAACGCGTGTTTGTGAATCTTATCGACAACGCTCTTCAGGCCATGGTTTCCGAAAACGGCGAAAAGCAGATTACGATCGTCACGCGGCACGATGCGGAGAAGAGCGTGCTGCGCGCGGAGGTGGCTGACACCGGACACGGAATCGATCCCGCCGATTTTCGACGGTTGTTTGAGCCGTATTTTTCCCGGCGCGACAGCGGCACGGGCCTGGGACTGGCGATCGTGCAGAGAATAGTTCTGGAGCACCGCGGTCACATCCGCGCCGAACGAAACGATCCGCGTGGTGCGCGCTTCGTGATCGAGTTACCCGCGGAACCCGCAAAGCTGGAGCCTGCGAAGCAGGCGCTAGCGTAAAGCCTGGGGCGTGAGCCCCAGGATCATAAAGCGGAAAGCCGTTGAGCCCACCAAGTGGGCGATAGCTCGAGGGATAAAACGCTTCCACCCGCTTCGCGGGCTAGATTTGTTTATATTTGAATACCCTGGGGCTTACGCCCCAGGCTTTATGCTCTCGCCCGCTTCGCGGGCTGATCCGAAATGGACTCGATTCTCATAGTTGACGACGAACGCGGTATTCGCGACACGCTGCGCGCGGTGATGGAAGACGAAGGCTTCGTCGCCGACGCCGTCGCGAGCGGCGAGGAGTGTCTCAAAGCGCTCGGCAAACGTGCGTACGGTTGCATCCTGCTCGACGTGTGGCTTCCCGGAATCGACGGTCTCGAAACGTTGAAACAACTGCGCGCTGCAGGTTCCGATGCGGCAGTGGTGATCATCTCCGGACACGGGAACATCGAGACTGCTGTTCGCGCGACCAAGCTCGGCGCGTTCGACTTCATCGAGAAACCTCTCTCGATCGAGAAGACCGTGCTCACGGTTCGCAATGCGCTGCGCCAGCAGCGACTCGAGCTGATCAACGCCGGCATGGCCGCGGCGCTCGCGAAGGAATACACGATGGTCGGCGAGTCGGTCGCGATGCGCGCGTTGCGAAAGCAGATCTCCGTCGTCGCGCCGACTGACGGACGTGTTTTGATCTACGGGGAATCGGGCACGGGCAAGGAGCTGGTTGCCCACGCGATCCACGCCGAGTCGCGCCGCGCTGCCGCGCCGTTCATCGAAGTCAACTCCGCTGCCATTCCTGAAGAGCTGATCGAATCGGAGCTGTTCGGACACATCAAAGGCGCGTTCACCGGCGCGACCGCCGCGAAGAAAGGCAAGTTTGAACTCGCCGACGGCGCGACGATCTTTCTCGACGAAGTCGGCGACATGAGTCCGAAAGTGCAGGCGAAAGTGTTGCGAGTGTTGGAGGAGCAACGCTTCGAACCAGTAGGCAGCGGCACTTCGATCACTGTCGACGTTCGCCTGATCGCAGCCACCAACAAACGTCTGGACGTCGAGATCGAACATGGAAACTTCCGCGCCGACCTCTTTTACCGTTTGAACGTGATCCCGTTTGAGTTGCCACCATTGCGGGAACGTCTCGAAGATGTGCCGCTTCTAGTCGACTACTTCAACCAACACTTTTCGAAAGCTTATGGCAAGAAGCCGAAACAGTTTCTGCCGGAAGCTGTTGAAGAAATGCAGTCGTACTCGTGGCCGGGCAACGTTCGTGAACTGCGCAACACAGTCGAACGCGTCGTGATCATGCATCCGGGCACGCGAGTTTCGAAAAACGATCTCCCGCCACACGGCAAAGAAGAGCCACCGGCGGCTTCCTTCCGTTTCCCATCCTTCAAAGAAGCCACCGAGGCCTATCATCGCGAGTTTATTCAACGAAAGCTCGAAGAAGCGGAGGGCAACGTCTCTCGTGCCGCCGAGTTGATGGGCGTCGATCGCAGTCATCTCTACCGCCGCATGCGCGCCTTAGGCATCCAAAACCGCGGTTAATCCATCTGCGTTATCTGTGAAATGGTTTTTTCCATTTAATTGACAACGTATCTTCAAATAGCTTATGTAAGTTGTTGAGGTAACGATGGATTTTACGACGAAAGAATTACTGAAGCGTTACGCAAAGCTGGCGATCGGACAGCCTTTTTCACCGGTTCTGCTGAACATCCTGGTGACGTCAGTTTGCGATATGCGCTGTACACACTGCTTCTTCACTGACGAGCTCGACGATCGACCGCGCAAGAAGCTCCAGATGAAGACACACGAGATCGAGCGCATATCCGAGACGCTCGGCGGCAACCTCGGCGTGCTGATTCTCGCCGGCGGCGAGCCGTTTACGCGCAAAGACCTGCCGGAAATCGCACGGGCCTTTTACACCAACAACAAGCTCGAATCGATCTACATCATGTCCAACGGGCAGATTCAGAAACGAATCTTCCCGGATGTCACGCGGATCCTTCAGGAGTGTCCAAATCTTAACGTTACCGTCGCGCTCGGTATCGATGGTCCAAAGCTCGAGCACGAGAAAATTCGCCAGAAACCCGGTTCGTGGGACATCGCGATCGACACCGCGCGCCAGCTTCAGTCCATCAAGAAAGAGTATCCAAGACTCGACGTGCAGACGTGTACCTGTTTCATGAATTCCAATCAGGACACGATCTTCGAGTGGTACGATTTCCTGAAGTATGACCTTAAGCCAGACAAGGTTAACTTCAACTACATCCGCCCGCCTTCGGCCGATCCCAGGGAACTCGAGATCGATCATTCGCGTTATGCAAAACTCGCGCAGATGATCGACG
>DASTQB010000006.1:0-12915 GCA_035761985.1 Pyrinomonadaceae bacterium | reverse complement strand
GGGGTGGCCACGGAGGGCCACCCCTAAGTCAGGACGCGGCATATTAAGTTGAACAAAGGATATTTAAACCAACTGCATCTGACGGGCCAGATCCGTTGCTGTTTGTGGGCGATCGTCTGGATCCTTGGAGAGCGCGTGCATGATGCCGGTGGAAACTCGTCGTGGGATTCCGAGCGCGGGCGAGAAGGGGGGCGGCGGCTCTGTTAAGTGACGGTTGATGACGCCTGAAACTGTCTCGGCTGTGAATGGTCGCTTGCCTGACAGCATCTCGTAGAACATGGCGCCAAGACTGTAAACATCCGAACGCGCGTCGAGTGGTTCACCCAGGCATTGCTCCGGCGACATGTAATAAGGAGTTCCAACAACTGATCCCGTCGACGCAGCGCCTGCGTCAGCTAGTAGTTTCGCCAGTCCGAAGTCGACGACCCTCACGCTCTCGAGTTGAAAATCGTCTTCAGGCGCGACCACGAGGATATTCTCAGGCTTGAGATCGCGATGGACCACGCCCTGGCGGTGCGCTGCACCAACACCCGCGCAGATGCCCCGCATCAATCGCACGCCACGTTCGACTGAGAAATGATCTTCCGTGGTGAGGAGTTCGCGCAAGGGCGTGCCTCTTACAAACTCCATCACGATGTACGCCGGAGCATGTTCGTCGTCAGTCTCGCCGAAATCGTGAATCGTGATCACGTTCGGATGGCGCAACATCGCAGCCGCGCGTGCTTCGCGGCGAAAACGCGCGAGCGCCGCATCGTCTTTCACAAACTTGTCCGTGAGGATCTTTACTGCAACATCGTCGCCGATGTGGACGCGCCGCGCACGATAGACCACGCTCATGCCGCCCTCGCCGAGACGCGCCAGCAGTTCATACTTGCGATCGATCACGTGCCCGATGAGTGGATCGGGATTGACCAGGCGAATCGTTGGAAGTGAGGAGTGGTAATAGTTTTCGTAGTACGGGTGCGTAGTTCCGGGCAGAGTCAGCGGCAAACCGCAGTCGGAACAAAACATCGCTTCTTCGTCGAGGAACAAGCCGCAGGCTGCACAGAAAGGATTACGCGAATGCAGGTCGGCGAGCATCCGGTCCAGTTGATCCTCGATCGTCTCGAGTACGCTGGAAGAACCGCGTAGCTCGCCTTGCGGATCAAACAGGAAGTACATCGGCGTCGCGTTGTTGCCGTAGAAAAAAGCGTTACGGAGCTTGTGCTCGTTATCGAGGGCGCAAGGTTCCGTGAGGTTAAGTCGCGTGACTGCGGCACGCACGGCGCTTAAGTCCTTTTCGGATTCGGATTGCGGGACGTGAACGGCGATGACGCGCAAACCCTCGCGCTTGCGTTCATCGCGTAACTGTGCGACCTGGGAGAGATTGTTCTTCGAGGGCTCGGAGCTGATGGACCAGAAGTGGACGAGCGTCGGCCGTCCCTTCGTCTGGACGGTTGCGTTTTTCTGGTTGAGCCACTCCGTGGCTCCCTCAAATGACGGCAACTGTAAATCAACCTTCATGCGAGCCAATATCAGTCATGAGCCCGCGAAGCGGGCGTTAGCGTAAAGCCTGGGGCGTAAGCCCCAGGAAACGTAAGCAATATCAGTCATGAGCCCGCGAAGCGGGCGACAGTTGGTGGAATCGGTCTGCCGCCCGTTTCACGGGCTCGGGGTTTGCTTTGTAAATTTACCTGGGGCTTACGCCCCAGGCTTTATGCTCTCGTCCGCTTCGCGGACTACTCAGAAGTCGTCAGAGAAGATTGTCCCTTCGCGGACTCACCCTTCTGACGTCGTCGAGTCGATGATCGTCTTTACCTGGGCCACGTGATTCGCCGGAAATCCGCCCCGCCGCGCGTGCTCGTGGATAATCTCTTCATTCGGCGCGACGTAAACGCAATAAAGTTTATTATCGGTAACATAGCTTTCCACCCACTGAATCCGCGGTCCAAGCTCGTTCAGCACGTCGCAGGAGCGTTGCGACATCGCCTTCAGCTCCGCCGGCGTCAACTTACCCGCGCCGGGCACTACTCGTTCAATAACGTACTTTGGCATTTTCCTGGTCTCCTTTGCACCTACTGCAATTCCTTCAATAATCGTTGAAAATCTTCATCGCCGCGCAGTCCGTCGAACGCACTGTCCGTCCGGGCCCAGTGCCCCACGGTTCTAAATCCACTATCAAACGCACGACGGAGCAGGATCAACGATCCTTCTTTCTCACCTAGTAACGCGTAAGCGCACGAGCAGTTGTATACAGCCAGGCCGTCATTTGGCTCGAGTTCGAGCACCCGTCTTAACGTAGCACTCGCTTCTTCCCGGCTGCCAAACCGCGCATAAGCCTCGGCCAGACGGCTCATCACGATGATGTCGTCGAGACTCGCCTCCAGTTTGCGCGACGTGATCTCGATGACTTTCAACCCCGCCTTCACCGCGGCATCGGCGTTCGACAGCTTCCGGTAAACGTCCGTCAGATATATCCAGGCGTCTTCGTCGTACGGCTTCAACGCGGTAGCGCGCCGGTAGTGCTTCTGTGCGACGTCCAGATCGTTAGTCAGTTCCGCGATCATGCCAAGCCGTAAGTAGCCGGGGTAAAACTCGGAGTTCTCCTTGAGAATCTCTTCGAGAGCACGTTTCGATTCGGCGAACCGGCGGTGATGGAAATAGACCATCGCGATGCCAAACTGCGCCTCCAGCGACGACGGCTCGAGCGCGAGCGCTTTCTGGTTCATGTCGATCGCTTTGGTCAGCCACGCCGAATTGCCGTCGTACCACTCGTACATTGCTGAATACGCCTCGGCAAGTCCCGCGTAGGTCGACGCAAAATCCGGATCGATGGCAGCGGCGTTCTGAAACATCTCGATCGCCTTCTCAGTGTTCCTGCGACCTTTCAGGTAGAGAAGCTCTCGGCCGCGCATGTAGAAGTCGTACGCGCGCAAGTCGTCCGTCGGCTTTTGCGTCAACAGCTTTCGCTCGGTGTCCGTGAGCGAGATCTTCAAGGCGTCGACGATCTTTTGCGAGACTTCGTTCTGGAGATCGAAGATGTCTTCGATCATGCGATCGAAGCGTTCGGCCCACAGGTAATAACCATCGCGAACGCTGACGAGCTGCGCCGTGATGCGAATCCTGTTACCCGCTTTGCGCACGCTGCCTTCGAGAATGTAGTTCACGCGCAGTGCATCACCAACTTGTCGCGTGTTCACCTCCTTGTTGCGGAAGGGAAGGACGTCAGTGCGCGATACTACTTTCAGTTCCTTGATCTTTGAAAGGTCGGTGATGATGTCTTCAGTCATCCCGGCGCAGAAGTAGTCGCTGTCAGGCTCGGAGTTCATGTTTTCGAAGTAAAGGACAGCGATCGACTTGTCGGGGACAGTTTCGGTCGAGATCTCCGCGCTCAGTCTTGAAGAGATAACTCTGTGCGCTTGCGTCTCGACTGCCCGCTTCAGATCTTTGAGATCGATCAGCAGGTCTTTGACGGTTTGATAACGTTCGTCTCGATCCTTGCGCAGTGCGCGCGACACGACGCGGTCGAGTTCGCGTGGTCCTTCCGTCAGGTGAGGCAGCAGCGATTCGGGTTCGTTGCTCAGGATACCTGACATTATGTCGATCGATGTTGGACCACCAAACGGCTGGCGTCCCGCGATCATTTCATAAAGCACGCAGCCGAGGCTCCAGATGTCAGTACGTACGTCGACTTCGAAACCGCGGGCTTGTTCCGGCGACATGTATGGAGCTGTGCCTAGCACAATACCTACAGCGGTATTGATCATGTTTTGCGTGGGCGCGAGTGAGTCGGTTGTACTGTTCGGACGTTCTTTCGTGAGTTTGGCGAGACCGAAGTCGAGCACTTTAACGATGCCGTCGCGGCGGAGCATGATGTTGTCTGGCTTGATGTCGCGATGGACGATGCCGACCTCGTGTGTTGCACAGAGCGCACTGGCGACTTGAATGCCGATGTCGAGCGCTTCGGCGGGTTTAAGTTTCGAAGTCCTGATGCGTGCGCGCAGTGTTTCGCCGTCGATGTATTCGGTTGCGATGAACTGCTCTGAATCGATCTCGTCGATCTCGTAGATCGTGAGAATGTTTGGATGATTGAGTGCGGAGGCGGCCTTGGCTTCCTGCACGAATCGACGCACGCGATCGCCGGCTTGTGAGTCGATGACGTCGGCGGGAAGGATTTTTATTGCGACTTTGCGATCGAGTTTGGGATCGTGGGCCAGGTAAACCTCACCCATGCCGCCCGCGCCGAGCTGGGAGCAGATTTCGTATCGGCCGAGTGTTTTGCGTGTGGGGAACGACAACTCTCTATCCGGGGGAGTTCTTTTCTGGGCTCTGCGTAGCGTCAGCCATTGTAGCCAGATTGGCGTTTTGATGCTAGGCAGACGCCCGGCGTTCATGGTAAAAGCTGAGACGGCCCATCGTTCTCGCGCAGTAGATTCCGCACATGCCTGTCACCCGGAAATTTTTACTAGTTTCGCTGATCATCGCGGTGTCGGTAGTGACAGCCGTAGGTCAGGCGCAGCCAAAGACCGTAGTCGATTACGTTCGGGATGGAATCGCTGCGCAAAAAGCCGGTAAGCACGAAGAGGCGATTCGCGAATATTCAGCGGCTTTGAAACTAGAGCCGAAAAATTTTGCCGCGCAGTTCAATATTGGACCTTCATACTTCGTCCTCGGGAAGTTGGATGAAGCCCTGGCCGCGTTCAAAGCCGCACTTGTTCTGAGTCCAAAAGAACCGGTGATCCATCTGGCCCTGGGTGAAGTGTATGGGACCATGGGCCGGACTTCGGAAGCGATCGACTCACTCAAGGAAGCGCTGCGACTCGATCCGGAGATGCAGAAAGCGCAACGTTTGCTGGCCGCTTACTACGCGCAAGCGGACCGGCGCGACGACGCGATACGTCTGCTGTCCGAGTGGGCGGAGCGGAGAGAGAACGATGCTGAGGTCTTATACGATCTCGCCTTGCTATACCTTGATGCCGGATCGTCGGGCCAGGCCATAGAGCTTCTTAACCGCGTGGCTTCTCTGCAACCCACATGGGCCGACGTTCAAATGAACCTGGGTGTTGCGTACAAGCACGCGGGCGACTTGCAGTCGGCTATTAAGTCGTACACACAAGCCGTTGCAATCGAGCCGTCGAACGAGAAAGCTCAATACGCGTTGGGGTTGATGTTACAAGACAACGGAAATCACAAGGAAGCGTTGGCTGCTTTGAAACGGGCAACCGAATTGAAACCTGGTTGGGCAGAGGCGCACTACTGGCTCGGCAGGTCCTACAGGGACGTTGGCGACAAAGAAAGTTATCTCGCTTCTGAGAAGCAGGCGAATAGTCTCAAACCCGGCGACCTTACGATTCTCGAGGAGCTTGGTCACGCTTTCCGCGCGAACTCCAAGTTTAAAGAAGCGCTTGAGCCGTTGAAGCGAGTGGTGGCCGCTCATCCGAATGATGTCGATAGTCTGTACCTGCTTGGCAATACGCAGCTAATGGCGGGGACGCACGACGACGCGATCGAGACGTTAAGCAAGGTGCTCGTGTTGCAGCCTGATCATGCGGAAGCACGTGAAAGACTGCGTGTATCGAATGCTCGAAAGAATCTGCTGCCGCAGTTGGCGTTGGTAAGGCAGAGAGTGCAGGAGGATCCGCAGAACGCGCGGGGGCACGCGAAGTTGGGAGAGTTTTATACCGCGTTGGCGATGTTTGCGGAGTCGGAGCATGCGTACCTCAGGGCCATGGAGCTGGAGCCGAAGAATGCCGTGTATGCAGTTGGGCTGTGTGTTAACTATTCGGAGTGGGGGAAGTTGGAGCAGGCGGTCGAGTGTTATGAGAAGGCGGCGAAGATTAAACAGCATCATGTGTTGTACTGGAGTTTGGGTGGGTTGTACGAGAAGCAGGGGAAGTTTGAAGAAGCAGTTGCGGTGTATCGGAAGTCATTGGAGTTGAAGCCTGAGTTTACGTTTGCGCTTTACGGGCTTGGCTTTGCGTATTCGAAGCTGGGCAGGTATCAGGAAGCGATTCCGCCGCTGCAGAAGCTCCTGGAGATCGAACCGAAAAACGCTTACGCGAATCACGCACTCGGCATGGCCTACGCGCACCTGGGCAACAAGCTCGGCGCGATGCAGCAGTATCACATTTTGCAGACGATCGACCCGCGCATTGCGGCGGATTTGCTGTCAGCGATTCCGAAGTAATAGATCTTGGCTTTATCAATACTCACAATGAATCGAGGACCTCACAATGTCTCAATCCTTCACGAATCTTTTGTATCACCTCATCTTTTCAACAAAAGACCGACGGCCGTTGATCAAGATCGACTACCAGCCGCGCCTGTATGATTACATCGGCGGGATAATTCACGGCACCGGCGGGATCTCTCTTGGAATAAATGGAACGGATGATCACGTGCACGTTCTGGCGAAGCTAAGACCAGATCGGGCGTTGTCTGATGTGTTGCGGGATTTGAAGTCAAATGCGACCGGGTGGATGCACGATGTGTTTCCACGGGTCGCGGATTTTTACTGGCAGCGCGGGTATGCGGCGTTTACGGTGAGCCAGTCGAATTTGAAGCAGGTGCAGCGATATGTTGCGGAACAGAAAGAGCATCATCGTAAGGTTTCATTTCGCGATGAGTTTATTTCGTTTTTGAAGGCCAATGGGATTGACTATGACGAGCGGTATGTTTGAGGGGCTGTCGCCCGCTTCGCGGGCTTGGTTCGGTTTTTTTATTTGATCCTGGGGCTTACGCCCCAGGCTTTACGCTGACGTCCGCTTCGCGGACTATTGGACCAGGCAAAAGCAGGCCACCGTGGGGCTGTCGCCCGCTTCGCGGGCTTGGGACGCTTTGTTTAATTTTGATCCTGGGGCTCACGCCCCAGGCTTTACGCTGACGTCCGCTTCGCGGACTGTTGCACCAGGCAAAAGCAGGTGCAACGTGGGGCTGTCGCCCGCTTCGCGGGCTTGGTACGCTTTGTTTAATTTTGATCCTGTGGCTTACGCCCCAGGCTTTACGCTGCCGTCCGCTTCGCGGACTGTTGGACCGGGCAAAGTAGGCAACCGTGGGGCTGTCGCCCGCTTCGCGGGCTTGGGACGCTTTGTTTAATTTTGATCCTGGGGCTCACGCCCCAGGCTTTACGCTGACGTCCGCTTCGCGGACTGTTGGACCAGGTGAAAAGCAGGTGCAACGTGGGATCCGCGCCTATGGCGCAGGGTTTTTGTTTGGGCGCCTGCGAAGCAGGCGCAAGCGTAAAGCCTGGGGCGTAAGCCCCAGGATCGAAACAAAAAAAGCTGCGCCAAGCCCGCGAAGCGGGCGGCAGTCTATGAGCTCCCTTCAAGCACGCTGATGAGTTTCGAGGTGTCGATGTTGCCGCCGGAGACAATGCAGACGACTTTCCCCGTTCCGGCTCCGCCCGCAAGGGCGCAGGCGACGGGGCAGGCACCGGCGCCTTCCGCGATGATGTGGTTGTGTTGGACCATGAGGCGCAGGGCGTCCGCAATGGAAGACAAATCAGCGACGAGGGCGCCGTCGATGAGAGCACGGGCGCGTTCGAACATCTGCGGGAACACCGCTTTTGCGCCAATGCCGTCGACCCACGATGGTTGATAGTCGACGGGTGTAGGAACGCCGGAAGCCAAAGACGCAGCGAGCGGCGCAGCGGTCGAAACTTCCGCCGTGTAGATCCTGCACGACGCCCGCAACTCCCGCATCGCAGAACCAATCCCGCACGTCAGTCCACCACCACCCCAGGGAATCACGACCGCATCCACATCCGGCAGATCTTCCACGATCTCCAACGCGATCGTCCCATTCCCGGCCATCACGTCCTCATCGTCAAACGCGTGAATAAACGTGCCCTCGACACCCGGAAACGATCGCTCCTCAAACGCTCTCCACCACTCATCAAACGAAACCTTGATCACACGCCCACCCAGCCGCTCAATCGCCTTGATCTTCGTCTCAGGCGCGGTCTCAGGCGCGATCACTGTGCACGGAATCCCAAGCCGCCGTGCACACCACGCAACACCCTGGGCCATGTTCCCGGCCGACGCCGTCAACACTCCACGCTCCAACCGCTCAGGCGACAACCGCGCAATCGCATTCGCCGCCCCACGAATCTTGAACGACCCAATCGGCTGCAGATTCTCGAGCTTCAGGTAGATCTCGGCCGGCGCGGAATCGACATTCAACCGCACAAGGGGCGTGCGGATCGCATCGTTCGAAATTATGCGTCGCGCATCCTGAATTTTGGATATAGAGATCACAGAGCGGGCAGCTTACACCGATTAAGGCCGTTTCGTCACAAACGTTGTTGACTTTCACCACCCACGCGAGTAAAAACACTGCCAACCTGCAAACCCATTCCAACAGGAGAGCTACAATGAAATCCCTTGTCACCACTCTCGCCCTGGTTGTCGTTTTTTCTGCAACCGCGACGGCCCAAACCACGTGGGATCCCGAATTACAACTGAAACTCAAAGCCGTCGGCGCACCGCGAGTTGCTCCTGACGGTAAGAAACTCGTCTACACAGTTAACGAAGCAGTGATGACTGCCGACAAGAGCGAGTTTGTGACTCAAATCTGGCTGGCGACCATCGACACCAAACGTCAAACACAGCTCACGTTCGGCGAAAAGTCGTCGACCAATCCGAAATGGTCCCCCGACGGAAACTGGATCGCCTTCACTTCCAATCGCAAAGACAACCGAAACCAGCTCTACCTGTTAAACCTGAACGGCGGCGAAGCTGAACCGCTGACCGACGGCAAGGGCGCCGTCGCCAACTTCGAATGGTCACCTGACGGCCGTTCGATCGCGTTCACGATGACAGATCCAAAGACGGAAGAGGAAGAGAAGAACGACAAGGGTAAAAACGACTTCCGCTGGATCGATGAAAACGTGAAGATGTCGCGTCTGTACGTGCTCCCGATCCAGAAAGACGCAAACGGCAAACGCGAACCGCGCAAACTCACAACCGAAAACTACAGCGTCGATTCCTTCGACTGGTCTGCTGACAGCTCGCGCATTGCTTTCAGCCACGTTAAGTCGCCGGTCGCAAACTTCTGGCCCACGGCCGATGTTTCAATCCTCGACGTGGCGAGTGGAAAGACCACGGTCCTGGCCAACACCAGCGCCGCAGAACTCGGCCCGGTTTACTCACCCGACGGCAATTCGATCGCAGTTCTCGTAACCGACGATCCACCGCGCTGGGCACAGGCCGGAGTGATCAAGATCTTCCCGAGCAGCGGCGGCCAGCCAAAAGCCCTTGCTGCTACGTACGATGGCCAACCTTCAATCGCCGGATGGTCACCGGACGGCAAACGCATCTATATCAGCGAAGCCAAAGGAACTGGAACGCAGATTTATTCGCTGGACGTAGCCGCGAATCGGGTCGACGAAATCAAAACGACGCCGTCAGTAATTTTCGGACTCAATCTCAACCGTTCCGGCAACACGTTCGGTTTTGTGAGACAAACTTCCGACACACCCGCGGAAGCATTTATCGCTCCCGTCGCCAGCTTCAACCCCGTTCAGATCACCAGTGTGAATGCAAACGTGAAACTGCCGCCGCTCGGCCGCACAGAAGTCATCACCTGGAAATCGAAGGATGGAAAAGACATTGAAGGCCTGCTGACTTATCCCGTTGGATATCAGGCCGGACAGCGTGTGCCTTTGATACTCAACATTCACGGTGGACCAGCCGGCGTGTTCCAGCAGACGTTCCTCGGCGGACGTGGTGTTTACCCGCTCGCGACCTTCGCATCGCGTGGCTACGCGATCCTGCGTCCAAACCCGCGCGGTTCGAGCGGTTACGGAACGGAATTCCGCCGCGCAAACATCAAAGACTGGGGCTTCGGCGACTACGAGGATCTGATGACGGGCGTCGATCGCGTGATCGCAATGGGCGTCGCGGATCCGGAACGGCTTGGCGTGATGGGTTGGAGCTACGGTGGATTCATGACGTCGTGGATCGTTACGCAAACGGCGCGTTTCAAAGCCGCATCGGCCGGCGCACCGGTCACGAACCTTATGAGCTTCAACGGCACCGCCGACATACCGGGATTTATCCCCGATTACTTCGGCGGGCAGTTCTGGGAGATCATGGACCTCTACCAGAAGCATTCGCCGATCTTCAACGTGAAAAGTGTGACTACGCCGACGATGATTCAGCACGGCGAGGCTGATATTCGCGTGCCGATCTCGCAAGGCTATGAGTTCTACAACGCACTTAAAGTGAAAGGCGTACCGACGCGAATGCTCGTGTTGCCGCGCCAGCCACACGGACCCAACGAACCGAAGATGCAGCTCGCCGCAATGAAGTCGAACCTCGAATGGTTTGAAAAGCATATCGGCTCGCAACGCGAAACTTCGAAAAACTAGCCACAGATTACGCGGATCAAAAGCGCGGATCGGGATCGTGATGATCCTGATCCGCGTTTCTCGTTTGGCATATTACTTGCGCCCGTCGCTCATACCCTGTGTGTATGTTCCAGTTCTAAACATGCGCGGAGGGAAGAATGTCCAAGTGGGTGCTGTCCTTAGTCTTTTTGTTAAGCGTCATTGAGATCGCTACCGCACAAATTCAGAAGAGTCCGAACAATCGCGTCTACGTCGACGACGATTACCAGTACACGGAAACTGTACGCCGCACGCGAAGCGTCAATGCACATCTTGAAAACGGAACGAAGTTTTACAAGTCCGGTGATTACAAGTCAGCGCTGGAAGCGTTTCGCTCCGCGGTAACATTGGATCCTTCAGTGTTCGTGAGCCAGTTTAATCTCGGTGTCACGCATCTTCATCTTTCTGACACTAAAAGCGCCATCAACTGTCTTCAACAAGCGGTGACGATAGATCGAGCGTCAGCAAGCGCATGGCACTTTCTCGGTTTCGCGTTGTACCAGGCGGGCCACAACGCGGAGGCGATAAAGAGTTACAAGCGTGCGCTCGAGATCGATCGGGAGTTGGCTGCAACGTGGAACAACCTCGGACAGGTCTATCTCGAAACTGAGAAACTGGACGACGCTCAAGTCGCCTTCAGCAAAGCACTCGATCTCAAACCCGATTTGAGTGAACCCGTTAACGGCTTGTGCATCACCTACGCGCGGTTGAAGAAATCGGAAGAGGCGGTTTCGTTTTGCGCGAAGTCTCGTCGTGTCGCACCGTCGTTGATGAATGCCTACTACCTGGCCTGGAGCTATCTCGATCTAAAGAAGTTTCCGGACGCGATCGCGCTTCTCAATGAGTGTGTACGTTTGGATCCACAGAAGCCGATCGTCTACACAGCGTTGGCCGAGGCCTACTATCATCAGCAGCGGTATAAAGAAGCTTTGTCATACGCACAGAAAGCACTTCAGATCAGTCCTGATTCGCAAACCGGATTGGCAGTACTCGGTCACATCTATTTCGGAATGAAGAAGATGAAAGATGCGAAGAAGATGTTTGAAAAGGCGCTGTCGGTCGAACCTGAATCGCCGGTGTCGCGCTACAATCTGGCGATGACGTGTCTTGCGTTGAACCAGCGCGATTGCGCTCGCGAACAGTATGCGATTCTGAAGACGATCGAGCCGGGTTTGTCAGTACAACTCTTCGATCAGATCTATAAAGGCAAGATTATCCGTTTGATGAAGTGAAGCTCTTTATCGGCACTTCCGGGTGGCACTACAAACACTGGATGGACGTGTTTTATCCGCCCGGCACTACCGGTTCGGAAATGTTTCAGTTCTACGCGAAACACTTCAACACGGTCGAGATCAACAACAGTTTCTATCGACTGCCGTTGGCGCAGACTTTCGAAAACTGGCGCGAATCAGCGCCACCCGGCTTCTGCTTTGCCGTGAAGGCGAGCCGCTTCATCACACACATGAAGAAGCTGAAAGATCCGGAGAACTCGTCGGCGAAGTTTTTCCTGGCCGCGGATCGTTTAGCCGAGAAGTTTGGGCCGGTTTTGTTTCAGTTGCCGCCGCGCTGGAAGCTGAATCTGGAACGACTGTCTGAGTTTATCCAGTCTTTGCCGGGTGGACACAAGTACGTGTTTGAGTTTCGCGACGAGAGCTGGCATGTGACGCCGGTGTTTGAGTTGTTGCGGAAACATAACGCGGCGTATTGCATACATGATTTTGCGAATATGAAAGTGATACCCGAGATTACGGCTGACATTGCTTACGTTCGTTTTCATGGTCCAACGGAGGCGAAGTACTGGGGATCGTATTCGGACGCGGATTTACGCGGGTGGGCGGACCGGATTGAATCGTGGCGCGGCAAGGTCTCGGGTGTGTATGCGTATTTTAATAATGATCCGGGTGGTGAGGCGGTTAAGAACGCGTTGACGTTGAAGCAGATGCTCAGCGCAATGAGATCCGGGCGCCGAGCCGAAAGAGAACGGGCGGGCCGACGGTGAACACGGGTGTGCTGCTGATCTGGTAACGACTGCCAGTCAGATTTTGGAACGCTGCAAACAATCTCACGTGCTCTGAAACCGACCGCGACACTTCCGCATCGAGCGTGAAGAAACGTTTCAGAGGCAATGTGTTCTGATCGTCGTCAAACTGTCTGCCCACGAAGCGACCCTGCGCGCCGGCAATCCAGCGTGCGTCGGTGTAATTGATCTGAAAGTTGAACTGGTGGCGCGGTACCTGAGGCACCAGCAAGCCTTCGAGAATTCTGTTTGCTGGAAAACGAAGCACCTTGCTGTCAGTTAACAAGTACTCCGCCGAGACTTCCCAGCGCCGCGCGAAGCGTGTCATCGCAGACAACTCGATACCGCGCGCGCGGATCGCACCGAGGTTTTGTCGTTGTCGTGTGATGAGCGCGGGCGTGGTTGATACCGTGACGTTTGCGACGGAGTCGTCGATCTCGCTCCAGAAGAAGTTACTACGCAGGAACAGTCGATCGCGAAGTGTTTGAATGGCCAGACCCGCGTCGCCGCCGGTCAGTCGCTCAGCGCGCAA
>DASTQB010000005.1:0-46590 GCA_035761985.1 Pyrinomonadaceae bacterium | reverse complement strand
GCCGCCGAAGTAGACACACTACTCCCGCCGTTGGTCGCGGTGTTGCCGGTAAACGTGATACTCGGAGTCGTACCATTCAACAGCAGGCTGGCGCCGCCCACAAAAATGCCGCCGCCGCGGTTGCCCGCCGAGTTGTTGGTCAGACTGGTGGTGGCCACCGTCGTCGCCAGCGACTCAACCAGGATACCGCCACCGTTTCCAGGATTGGCCGAGTTATTCGAGAAAGTCGAAGTGCCGATCGTCGCTGATCCGGTACCGCCGCCGCCCGGGGCCGCGAACGCAAACACCAGAAGATCAGCGCCGCCGCCGCCCGAGCTGATCGAGCCCGCCGTATTGCGGCTGAAAGTGGAGCCGCTGACCGTCATGATGCCCGTCGAGGCAGTGTGTTGCGGCGCTGACGGAGTAAACATTACGCCGCCGCCGCTACCCGCATTAAGATTGCCCGTGGTGGTGCTGGTCCGGTCAGCATAAGTGCCCGGGGCACTGGTGCCGCCGATCGTGCAATTCGTGATGTTCAAGTCACCGCCGGTCCACTGAATGCCGCCGCCGCCGATGTTCGCGCTTCCAAGCACCGTTACCTGGTTGTTCGCGAGCACCACATTGGTCATCGTCAGCACGTTGCCCTTCTCGCCGCCGATGATGCCGCCGCCGCCCAAGGCCGTGCCGGTTCCGGCTGACGTACCGTCGCGACCGCCAACCATCGTAAAGCCCGAGAAGTTGTAGATGAGATCCAGCGTGAATGGTTCGTTCATACACATCACGCGGTCGCCGTCGTTGGCTGGTCCAGTTCCGGTTTGCCGGATGATAGTGGTCGCGGCTCCCGCGCCGACGATCGACATGGTCCGGTTGGCTCCAAGGTCGCCCACGGCGTTGCCGTCACAACCACCGGCTCCAGTGCCGTTGATCGACAGAATGTAAGTGTTCGCCGGAAGACTGATCGTCGTGTTGTTGTTTTGCACAAGATTGGCAAACTCGAGGGCACCGCGGAGACTGCAGTCATTGGCAGCCCCGGTACACGCCGATGCCGCCGTCAAGCCTGCGCCTGAAGGATCGTCAGTTCTATCGACAGTGATCGTCGTATTCGGTGCGTTGGGAACAATACTCACCTCGGTACTCGCAGACTCGAGCATGAGTACATCAGTTACACCATTGATCTTTCTCGGGAGCACCATTACCGCTACCGGCGTGCTCTCCACGTCGAGGGTTACTTTCTCCATGTCGTCCGAAACTACCAGTGCCTCGCTCGAGGCTGGGGCTGCATCATTCGGTCCGACGGAACGCAGGATTTCGAGCTTCGAGTGCGCCTGTCCTACCAGCATGACTTCATCCGTCTCGCGATACGCGAGATTTGTCCGCAGCAACGGCTTCGGCAAGTCGGCGCTCAGATTGCTCCCAAGGATCCGCTTACCTTCTTTCCACCCCGCGGCTTGTCCCGGTTTCCAGCTTGGGGCCGACTCCACATCGAACTTAGCGCCCCTCTGCGCCCTGAAATTACCTCTCGTTCGCTGCGCGGCCTCTGCCTGACTGAATGGGCGAGTATCCAGTTTGGCGTGCTCAAGTATTTCGACGGTGCCGTCAGACGTAAGAGCCGCGATTTCGCTACGACCGTGGCGGTCCCAGGTAAACTCTCCCAGCGCTAATCCGCGTACACCTGGTCCAACGTTAAACCGCTCCACGCGCGATGCGGCTGGTACCTGCTCTTTGCGGCCCCATCCGTGGACCACAACCACTTCACTACCGGCAGCCACTACGACATCCCGAAACGGATCGTCGTCTAACCCGCCAAACTCAATCGAACTCGCCGGCGCGCCCAACTGGTACTCAACCAGTGCGTTTGCAAATCCCTTGACCCCGTCATCAAAAATCATCAACTTCTGGCCATCAGGACCGCTAACGCCTATCGCGAGATCAGTAAAACCATCCGCCGCGCGGAATTCACCCGCAGCCAATGCCGTTACCGGACCGGGCAAATCGATCTGTTGCGGCTCACCAAATCGGCCGGCGCCATTTCCCTCCATTAAATAGAGGCCGCCACCTTTTGCGGCAAACACAACATCGCTTTCCGAGTCGCTTGTGAAATTTCCCGTTACGAGAAAATCAGGCGACACAGGCACGGAATAAACGTCCGCACCCGGCAACAACGAATCGGGGTTGTAGCCCTGCTGCATACGAACGAAAACCGAGTCGTTTGCCGGAGCGAAGGCGTCCGGGTTTCCGCGCTGAAGGGAGATTATGCCCGCGCCATTGAGGGTATAAGCGACTACGACGTCCGGCGTCCCATTACGATCGAAATCCGCGGAGGCGAGTGCCCGCGCTTGCGCGGCGCCACTCTGCAACGCGGCTACTGCCGCGTCATCTCCTTTATAGGTGACGCTCATCCCGCGCCCGTCCTGAAGATTCAGGAAGGGCTTGCCGCGACCGGCGGCATGTACGGTAACGTGCTCTTTGGACCGTTTGGTCCGTGCGATCGGACTTTCAGCCTTACCAAACCATTTCGCTGAGTCTTCAGATTTGACTCGCACGTAGAGAGCAACTGGTACTACTACGGCTATTAATAAAATGGCCAACAGCTTCGCAGCATTTCTAATTGTTAGACGAAAATTAAGACGAGGAGACTTGTGAGTCTGATTCAATAGGGGACGCATGGTAAACCCTCCTGGGAGCAAGCGTGGTTAAACTGAGATTGTCAGGAATCGAGAACGGTTAACCTTCGGAGGTCGACAGAACAGGTGAAAACAGAAGTGGAAAATCCGATGGAACCGCTGTTTTGGGACGACGATACTCTACTTGCGTCTGGTGCCACCGTCAATGGCAAAACCCTGTACTCGAGCGTAGCAGGAAACCGCTGTGAACAAAGCGATTAAACACTCTGACAAGGACGCTGAGAAACCCGACGCAAGCGATTGTTTCAATAAGCAATGTCCTCATGAAAAAAACGGGGGCGCGAGTATTAACCCCGCGCCCCGCACTAACAACTGTTGATACTCTTCACTACCTAAACGCGAGAACCACTCCGAAATACCACCACGAGATCTAAAAACTTTTTTAATTACCGCAGTCGGGAGTGGCAGTACTCGCGATGGTCCAAGTGGCATTCTCAGAGCAGGTAACCACTTGATAAAAGAAACAACCTTCTTGATCTTCTGCGATTACTTTGATACCTGGACCATCGCAACTCGCGTTGACGGTGACGGTTCCGCCATTTGGTGAAATGACGGAACTGCCAAGCTGGTCCGAACCCCAGTTATTGCTGTCCGGGGCCGAGAAATAGACATGCCGAATCTCGCGATTGGAATTGTTGACAATGTTGATGGCCATCGACGGAGCATGGGCCCTGGACAGCAATGGACCACAGACCATGACGCCAACAAACACACCCAGCACCAAAAGTGGACTCGACTTACGCACCTTAATTCTCATAGTCAGTTACCTTTCCTGAAACAAGTGTCTGGGCCATCAACCTATGGGCAGAGGCTATTCACCGTGTATCCCGCGGCTGCACCGTTATCGATCGCCGTACCGCCATTGTTCTTAGGCACGGAGACCTTAACTGTTGTGGTGGTACTGTTGCCGAACGAATCAGAGACCTTGAATGTAATCGTGTAGACGCGTCCATTAAGGTTGCCGTCACGTTCGCGCCGCAGCTCGACCGACTTGCAATCCGGAGCGATCACGATGTCGTTGAGCGTGTTGCCGTCCGCGCCCAGAGGATTCTCCTCAGGCTCGTCGCTGCTCACCTTCTGAATCACCACATCGTTAATGTCCACGCTCGAGTCGCAACTTGAGCTGGCGCTGGCAACAAAGTCAGTGATACTGAAGGTTCGATACTGGTGGTTGGGCGGCCACATGGTCGCCGAAGTCGTACTTAAAGTGATCACCGGCGTGCCGTTGTTCACCGAGAGTATTGCGGTCTGCGTCGCACTACCGCAGGCGCCGGTTGTGGTTACGGTGACCGTGTGATTCCCGGGGCTCAGCGCGCCTGTCGGGATGGTGACGTTCGGGCTGTTTGCGCCGACCGGGTTGCCATCGAGTGTCCATGCATAGCTGAATGGACCAGTGCCCGATGCAACGGTGGAGAAGTGCGCATCAGTTCCCTGGCAAACTGACTGATCCGCAGGATCGGTAGTCTGTGTGTTTGCGTTGACGGTCAGCGTTGCACTCTGCGTGGCCGTGCTGCATTGACCAATCGCTTCAACTGTATAGGTGGCGGAATCGCCCACGACTGTACCGCTGATGCTCAGCGTGCTGCTGTTGCTGCCGCTGGTGATTGTAACGCGCCCACCCAGGTCGCCGTTGTTCAGAACGGTTGCGCCCTTCTTCCAAACAAACGTGATCGGGCCTGGACCACTGGCTGTGGTCGTGAAGGTTGCTGTTTGACCTTCACAAACAACCTGGTCTGCCGGGTCGGTTGTTTCATTAGCGTCGATCGTCATGTTAGCTGTCACAGTCTGGTTGTCACCCGTGACATCGACACTGGCAGGACCAGATGTGCCGCCGGCCGTGAACGTGCCCGTCGCTACACCGTTAACAAAATTGGTGGTGCCTGAAACACTCCCGCCTACTACGTTGTGGAAGACCGCCATGAATGTTGGCAAGCCGTTCAACTCCGTGGTCAGAGGCGAACCAAGATTTCGTTGCTTGATGTCGGCCGTTATCGTAGACGTGCCGCCACTACAGAGCTCGTTCGGGCTGGCGCCGATTCTGAGCTGAAGGTATGTCATCGGAAACACAGGGCCGCCGATGTTGCGGAAGTCATTGGCTGATGGACCAGTGTTGATGCCCCACCAGTTGTCGTCCGCGGTGAAACTACCTGCAGCGGCAAACAAGCTCAGTCCATTCAAAGGATTGGGGACCGTGTTGCCGACCAACCTTGAAAACGTTACCGACGTGCTGCTGTTCGAGCTGATTGCTCCACCAGCGACACCGGCCGTGTTGCCAGCCAGAGAACTGGTCGTAACGGTCAGCGGCCCGCTCTCCACGATAATCGCACCACCGCTGCCGTTGGGCGCGGAGTTATTCGAGAACGACGAACTGTTGATGCTGTAAGTTCCGCTGCCGGCGTTGAAGTTGAAAAGATCGGCTCCGCCGCCGCCTGCCGCAACAGAATTCGCGGTATTACCTGAGAACGTCGAACCGCTTATCGAAAGAGTTCCGGTGGATGGTGTTCTAATCAGCGGATCGCCAGCGGTGTAACCCAAACCGCCGCCGCTCGTGCTGGTAGAGTTGTTGGAGAAAGTTGTGCCCGTTATCGTAAGACTTCCGCCTGTATGCAGGATGCCGCCGCCGCCCAACGTGCCGACGCCTGTGGCGGAGTTGTTTGAAAGCACGCAGTCCGTCACCGACATCGTGTTGTTGATGGAGCCCGAGATGATGCCTCCGCCTCCGACTGCCGTAGTTTCTTTTCCGCCGGTGATGGTCACACCGGAAATATCAAAATTGAAACTTGCCAGCAGATCCGGATTAACCTCAATAACACGATCATTCGGCTGGGTCTGTTGAATCGTTGTCGTGGAGGCCCCAGCGCCGGCGATGATCGTGTTGTTGCCCCTGATGTCGAGATCCCCGATAGCGTTGTTGCCGGTGAAACCTTCAACGACGCCGCCGGGGATATTGAGTTGGTAGGTTCCAGCCGGGACGTTGATCGTGGTGCCCGGGTTCAGGTTCGCGAATGCGACCGCGCCTCGCAAGCTACAGTCATTCGGCGCAGCAGTACAAGCCGAAGCGGCGGCAGTATCGTCCGTTCGATCAACATCTATCGGAGCAAACAGCAAGGGAAAGCTCATCGGTTTGACTGCGTTGGCCATCGCCGCAGCTGAAGGCACTCTCATGCGATGGTTGCTTCGCTCAGCTCGGCCGGCGCCCGCGCGCCGACCCGAGTTGGCGGCCACCGAACCCGGCGCCGCCGCGAAGACCAGACCGCTTGCGACTGTCAGAGCGAAGACAGCCCAAAGTCTCGTAACCGTTCCGTTGAATTGCCTGTTCTGGGCGAAAAGCATTTTTGCCTCCTTGGTC
Source organism: Pyrinomonadaceae bacterium (assembly GCA_035761985.1). GTDB lineage: Bacteria > Acidobacteriota > Blastocatellia > Pyrinomonadales > Pyrinomonadaceae > PSRF01. The sequence goes on along the minus strand of DASTQB010000005.1, from coordinate 40,578 downwards.
CCGGGATACGGGCATAATCCCGGAGCGATGGGGAAAGGGTGACGCAGTTTCGTTACCGATGGCTCCGCTCGACCTTTACGGACGCGCCGGAAAGACTCCCTGCAATGCGATACAGAAATTGAGCGTCAGGTAAGGTTGCATATTATTGTGCGGGAGACTACCACCCGCCGGACTCAGCGAATTAATGTTCACTGGTCCCGTGGGGCTCCCGTCGATATAAAGAGCAGCGGCACCTCGGCCCGCGCCCGCCTGGGCCCAGACAGAGTTGACAGGCGTAATTGAATTGCCGGCATCATTGAGCGCCCGGCCAACACCATGCGCGTGAACCGGCATTTCGCTTACCAACAAAGTAACGGTCTCAGAACCGCCCACCTGGCCCAGATCGAAGAGCGACAACCCAGGACCCTGCCCCGGATGCATGGCAGCGCTGCCCTGCAAATCCGGAAGCGCAAAGGTCGACTTGCCATCACCGCCATATACCGTACCCAACAGGGAGAAAAGGGCTGTATTCTGGCTTATCGGCAGGATCTGCCCATCGCAGAACGCCCAGCCTTTGGGCGCAAAGTTGAACGGAAAAATTCTAATTTCAGCGACAAAGGGATCAGCCATGTTTTCTCTCCTTCTAGGTTTGCGACGGGAAAATGCCCTGGAGTGCGATACAGAAATTCAGCACAAGGTACGGCTGCATATTCGTATGTGGCTGGTTTCCACCAACGTTACTAACAGCCTGCGGATTCATTACCGCGTTTCCCTGCCCCGTATTCCAAATCTGCTTTCCATTGTTGGCCCAGTTGTTTCCACCCGGACTGCCCAGCGTGGCGTTCTGGTTAGCGCCGACGACTGCCATGTTGCTGCTGAGAAAATGCGTATGCATGGGCATCGTCTGCTGGTTGATAGTCACGGCCGACGCACCAGCGGCCTCCCCCAAAGTGTGGCCGGACCCTTCGTGAATCTGGGCCCTGCCTTGCAAGTTGGGCAAAGCGAAAGTAGTTTGCCCATTGCCTCCGTACGTGGTGCCGAGTAAAGCAAACAACGCCTGGTTCTGATTAATCGGCAAAAATTGGCCGTTACACAACGCCCAGCCCTTCGGCGCAAAGTTGAAAGAAAAGATTCTGATTTCTGCCAAAAACGGTTCAGCCATAGTCATGACTCCTTAAATTTAGAAGGGTGAAGGTTCAGCCTCGCTACACCACAGTTACTACACGAAAGAGCCGCGCTTTAGGTTGGGGACGGGAATAACCCAAACAGCGAGATAATGTAGTTGATACAGAGAAACGGCATGTGGTTCTCGTGCGGTTGGCTGCCTCCGGTAGGATCGCTATTAAAACCAGGAGTTCCCAGTTGGGCGTTAGGAGCGTTATTAGGTGCTACCGTGAGATTGTTGTACTGGGCTATGTCAGCTACGCCCGGTACAGCACTTTGTGGATTGCTTGTAGGAGCACCAGTGGCGTCAGAAAAACAGAACATCGGATGGGTGTGAACCGGAATCTGCTGGGTAGTGAGCGTTACCTCTTCAACTCCTCCCGTTTCGGCCAACTGATAATTTGCGCCATCCGGTCCATTGCCAAAGTGCAGAGGAATGCGGCCACGCAGATCGGGCAACGCAAATGTTGACTCTCCGTCTCCGCCATACGCCGTCCCAATTAATTGAAACAAAGTCTCGTTTTCAGAAATCGGTAATAGCTGGCCTTCACAAAACATCCAGCCGTTAGGATTAAAATTACCGGCAAACATTCTTATTTCGCCTACATACGGTTGGGCCATCGAATCGTTCTCCTGTTCCTTTTAGGTAAGCCGTTATGGAATCTTGTGATTATCCGGCCGACTGTATGGGCTCTGGGCCTGGCCCAAAACAGTGGTTTCGACTTTTGCACGGTTCTTTTGCAAACCGATGCAGACCTGTCATGGTCCTGCAAACTGCTGCGGAAAAGGTTCCGCCTTGTCTTAGGGTCGAGCGACTGAGGGCGCACTATAGATCGAAAGCCAAATTATTACAAGACTGTAATGAAAGATTCTCTAAAATCTTTTTCTATGTTTTTTTTATTGCAAGTTGGGGAAAGAAGAAATAGACTGCACCACCATTTCTACCGCAAGCCCAGATCAAGCATTTCACTAGGAGGAACAAATGAGTAGGTCGCGCCGAGAATTCTTGAAGCGAGGTACATTCGTGGCTCTTGCAGCGGGAGTTCCGCTGACCCTCACCGGGAAGGCCTTTGGTATAGGCGCTACAAAGTCAACACCGGTTGGTTTGAATATGGCGTCATTCAAGTCCCAGCTGGGTACGAGTTTTATGGTTAATCATCAAGCGTCAAAAGTGAAGATCACGCTGGTTAACGTTACTGATTTTGCTTCCCGCAAACAGGCCGCCGCAGGGAAAGAAGGATTCTCACTGCTCTTCCGTGGTCCAAAAGAAGTAATTCTTAAACAGGATACGTACCTGATCGAGCATGAGCAGTTGGGGATGTTCTCCTTCCTGGTCGTTCCGGTTGGAACTAAAGATACGCGCACACCATACTACGAGGCAGTTATTAATCGCCTCCATTCTTAACTTCCTGAGATCAACCCGGAGTTCATCGCCCTGTCGCCGGAAGGAATAAAGCTAAGGCGCCAGGTGTTGGCTGTGGTTGTGCTGCAGCAGCAAATGCATTCCGTGCTGCTCACTTGGTGAAAAACCCAAACGTTCAAAGAGACGAAGTGAAGGATTGAATTCCTCCACATAAATCCGCGTAATTTTTCCGGAGCGGTGCGCTTCGTCGAGCAATTGGTTGATCAGGTAACTCCCAATCCCGGCATTACGCTCGCCAGGCAGCAGCGTGATATCGACAATTCGGATTTCCTGGTCCAACCGGGCAACGTAAAGACGTCCCACTGGCCGGTCGTCAGACATGATTATGTCGTGGCTGGCCGTGGGATACTTTTTCGCATAATGCTCTTGTTGCGCCGCGAACTGCGATCGGACGAATGCCTGCTGCTGTTCGATGGTCCATGGCACTAAAGCCAGCTCTTCGGCTCGAGTGCTGCCATAAACCGCAACGAGAAAATCGTAGTCGTCGGAACTTACCGGGCGAAGTGTAATGTTTGCAGGTCGTGGTGGTTGGCTGCTCATTTGACTGACTACTGGTGAAGGCGATTGAAAACTGCTTCGTAGTAAAAACCCTGCGCGTCCTGCTTGATGGGAACGATGAAGAGCTCAAACTGGCCCATTTGATCGTGCGCAAAGTTGCGAACGCCCTGGCCGAGGAACATGTTCGATGGACCACGAAACTCGAGCGCAAACTCCTCCTGCTGCGGATAGAGTTTAAGTTCCGAGATCGAGGTTAGCTCCAAGTCCACGTGGGTGTTTTCATCTATTAGAACCTGAAATTTGGTATTCGCGTTCTTAGTGAATTCTTCGTGCGTTAAAGAAGCCTCCATTCAAATCTCCTTCTTACCTGGTTGCTCAGGTTTGTTCATTATCAAAACCAAAAAGTCTTTTATGTTGGGACCAAAGTGATATCCCATGCGCAGCGGCGAGAAAGAATAGCCGATCAATCCAGTCTCTTCTACTATGCTCGCGCATCGTTGTTCGAAATCTGATTTGGAAATCACCGCGTACGGAAGAACCTGTCCGTAATTCTTCAAGACGTGATTCAGGCAGAGCAAATGCTCTTCGCGTCCATTAAGCACTAAGACCTCGTCGTCCAGCCCCAGGAACTCCTTCAATGAGAGTAACCGGCATTGAAAGCCGGCCCGTGCGGCGCAGGCGGCAACATGGTCAAACTGAATCGAGTACTCCTCGTGGTTCAGGTGATAACACTGTGTCGGGTATGAATGCTCCGCGCCGTATTCCGACACGATGAGCGTTCCACCTGGTCTCAGGTGTTTCCACGCGCGTTCGACGAAATGAAAAACGCCGGAGTTAACCACGAAGGAATCAGGCGCATCCTTGTCCGATAGACCATACTTCTCCAGGTAGTGAGCGCCCTCTCCTTCCCACTTCCGATCGTTGTTGCGCTGCACACGTGCGACCGGAAAATCCGCGATGACTTCATTCGAAATGATCAGGTCAAAGGTACGCCCGGGCAGATCAAACTCAGTCGCGTCCTGCTGGAAGTACCTGTCTTCCGAAAGAACTTCAGACAAGGTCTTTCTTTGACTCTCCATCAGAGCCGGCGAGAGATCGAGTATGTGGTAATTCAGACTCGTGCCATTCAACTCAGCGGCTTGCTGTAAAAACGATCGCGCAAAACTTCCGGTACCGCCGCCAACTTCCAACACTTCGAGCCGCGGCGAGCGTTTCATTAACGGAACTACTTCGGGCCGCAGCGTGGAGAGACAAAACCGCGAACCGTAATCGAGTCCGCCCAGCGCTTCATGAGGGAAGCGGAAACAGTGGTTGACGGTTGGTTCTATTTGATCAAACTCCCAGCTCGCATCCTCAATGTCGTGTAAATGAAAGTCGATGATTGTTTCCCTTGAACTGTCAGGCCGCGGCTGGTCCTTTCTCTCCGAGTGGTAAAGGTTCCGCGGCACGATATTGACGTACGTGTAGGGATGGTCCAGTTCTTCCCGCCGCGCGGTGAACTTGATCAGCTGCCGTTCCTGGTCCGTCAGGAAGTCGATTGCCGTTCTGAATTCTGAATCGTCGAGAATGTTCGCGCCATTTGTTCCGCCTCGCAGCGCAGTGAAAATTTGCTGGAGCGTTCTGGATGCGTCAGCCATTGTCAATATGCCGGCCGTCAACGGCGACAATTTCTCTTCAATGATCTCAGGCAGTTCGTCGCGTTTTCGCGAGTAGACCGTGTGCTTCATTGAAGTTCGGACCAGAATCCATTCTCCGGTATTCGAACGGTAAGCAACGGCCGGGTTTTGAATCGGGCGAGTCACATATTGATCCAGCAAGGGAGCTAAAGCGTCGTAACCCTCCGGGATCAGAAACCCTCGTTGAATCAGTTGTCTCAGTTGAACTCCGTCCGCGTTGTTGAAGTCATTTACACTAAGCGAAATCTGACCCGCGCGTTCGCCAGCCAACATCCTCGAGTAAACCGTCTCGCCTGGTTCAACTATCTCGCCAGTTAGTCGATGAAAGATCGCCTGTTGCACGAACGCCGGCACCAGACGACTCTCGACGAAACTTATGTATGGGTTGATCCGGTAAGTGACCATGCGATGGATTTTCTCGGATGGGGTTTTAACTCGGAAGCCATTTCATTTCCAAATATGCTCCGTCGTCGCCGCTTCGACGGAACCCCAAGCGCTCGTAGAACCGCACTGCGGGAGATGAGGCCACGACGTGCAGTTCGATGGGTTTGTTCGCGGAGGCAGCTTCATTAATCAGATCCTGAAGCAAACGAGCGCCGATGCCGGTGTTTCGATACTTGGTTAAAAGCGCAATGTCTCTCAGCACTATCGCTGTCTCACTGCGATCGACCATGATTCTTCCAACCGGGTGTCCGTGCAAAAGAATAATTCGATCGTCAACGCGAGGGTAGCACCTCTCGCGAGCAAGGAATTGCATCCTTATGAAGGCTTGCTTCTGATTGTCGTCCCAACCGAAAGCTTCCAGCTCTTCGAGACGAGTGCTGGCGTAAACCTCTAACAAAAACGATTCATCTTCGGGTTTCCTCTCACGCAGCTCCAGATCGACTGTTTCGTTTACCACTGTAAGCTTTCCTGTTTTTCAACTGCTCTTTTCAGAACCAGATTTCGCCGCTGGGGTGGCCACGGAGGGCCTCCCCTACAATTTGATATTCCAGTTGTTGTTGGGCGTCGTGGGAACAGTTTTGTTGCGCTCGACCCAATCGATGATCATGTCGCGAATCTCTTCGCCCGATCGATATAAGACCGGCGCGTCCTTGTACATCGTGTAACCACCGCCGCCGTTCACGCGATAGTTGTTCGTGGCGAGACGAAGTTTTCGCGTTGGCGAAAGTGGCTGACCACGAAAGCGAAGGTTCTGAATCCGCTGGCCGATCGGTTTTGTGATGTCGAGCTCGTAGGTGACGCCTTCGGCGATGTCGAAATTGTAACCGGGAATCTTTTCGTCGATCAGTTCCTGCAACGATTTGCCCGCGACGTAAGGTTTGTAGTACTTCGCCGAATGTTCGAGTGCGTCTTTGAGTTGCTGGCCTGTAACTTCGAGCACGACGAGCGTGTTTTCGTAAACGTAAAGCCCCGCGATGTCGCGCACGCTCACCGGACCTTTCGCAATGCGCGCTTCGGGATTGAAACTCGCAACCATCGACACGTCAGCCTTCCCAACGTCCATCTGAACTTTCTGAATCAGATCGAGGATTGCAGTGTCGCGAAAGCGAGCCTCGCGCGCGTTCAAGTCATCCGCCGACTGTCCAATGACTCGCGCTAACCAACCCTGCGTCTCGCGATCGTAAGGCTCGGCGAGCGCGACCACGGACGGATCGGGCTCGACGCGATCGTCAGTCGCGAGTGTGCGTGCCGTCTTCGCATACACACGCCAGCCCGTGGGCTCTTTCTGCAGGTAAACGTCGGCGCGCGCGAGATGCCGTCCCCAGTGATTCGCCTGCGTCAGAAGCACGCCGTTGATGTAAAGCGAAGGCACTTCGCGGTGCGTGTGGCCCATGAAGATCACGTCTACGCCAGGCACTTCTTTCGCGATCGACACGGCTTCGTTTTCATGCGGCACTTGCCCGGGACTCACTTCGCCCGTCCGCAAGTCTTCGCCAAGACCCATGTGCATCGCGACGACGACAATGTCTGCCTTCTCATCCTTACGCATCACCGGAACCCACTTGCGCGCTTCGCTCACAGGTTCATGAAACTCTAGGCCCGCGTAGTTCGCCGGGTTATCCCAAACCGGAACGCCCGGCGTCGTCAATCCGAGTATGCCGACTCGCACGCCTGCAACTTCTTTAACGATGTATGGTTTGTAATGCGTCTTTCCGGTTGACTTGTCGTAAGTGTTAGCCGAGAGCCAGGGAAAGTTTGCTTCGCGACGCGCTTTCTCGAGCACCTTCAAACCGAAGTTGTACTCGTGATTTCCGACGGCCATCGCGTCGTAATTCAACGAGCTCATCACGAGCATCATCGGATTCGGCGGTTCATTGTTTTTACGACTGTGAAACGACGCGAGCGGCGAGCCCTGGATCGTGTCGCCTGAATCCACGAGCAAAACGTTCGGATGTTCGCGGCGGACGCGTTTGATGAGCGTTGCGACTTTGGCAAACCCGCGGTTGTCGGGTTTGTTTGTGTAGTAGTCGATCGGGTTGATGTTGCCGTGCAGATCGGTGGTGCCGAGAATCGTTATCTGAACCCGATCGGGCGCAAAGCTCCTGCCGACGAATACGAGCGATAAGAGAATGACGAGTGTTAAGGCCGAGTGAACGAATGCTTTCCGATATGGAAAAGGCTTTACAAAATTTTTCATGATCAACGGATAGTCAAGTGCAGCTCGAAATGGCTTAGTTATTTACAAACACCTCAACGGCGCTGGCGCCGTTGATTTTGATTTCATGCACGCGTTGAAAGTTTGCCCGCACGTGGTCGAGCTCGGCAACGTTTTCGAAGTAAGTGCGCCCTCGCTGCACGAGTACGTAGACAGGCCCGGCGGCCGTGCGCGCGTCGAACTCTTCCGAAGAGATCGCCTTGGAATTCAGATCCTCACGGCCAAACACCGACAAGTAGTAACCGGCGATCGCGGGCGTCTCGTGTGCGATTGTTGCGCCGTTTGGCGCAGTTTCGCAAACGTACTCGATAGCCTCGCGCAATCCGTCGTCGTAAAACTCGTCATGCGGGAAATAATACCCGGCCTTACCCGCTGCGAGTGCATTGGTGTAAAGCGCATAGTGCGGTCCGTTTGCAAACGCGATCCACGCAGGTCCTACGACAAAGATAGCGGCGACCGTCGCGGATACCATCATTCGCTTTGACGGCGCAAACCACGCCGTGGTCCAACGAATCAATCCTACAACACCAACCGCCGCGAGCATGTAAACAAACGGCATCAACGAGAGCGTGTACCTTAGCCACTTCCCACCGATCAACGAGTAGGGAACGATCCAAAACAGAAACATGAAGATCAGAAACGCATGGCCCACGTGGCGATGGTTCCTCACAGAGATCGCAAGTCCGATCAGGAACGCACCGAGAATCAGCAGCGGCACCTTGATAGCGAGAAACAGCAGGTAGAAATAGACCGGCGTTCCACCGAAAGGCGTGCTCGACATGTTGTTCTTGTAGAGCTCGCCCGCGAAGAGATAACCGGAGTGAGTCAGCAGTTTCTCACCCATATACGCGTTCAGGTATTGCCACACTTCGGGTAGAAACACGGCCGGACTGCACAACAGGTACACGCCGATGATCAGCAAAAAGAACCATCCCGGTGTCGCGCCGCTCGGCTCGCCTGCAACTGCTTTACGCACGTGAAAGTTGTGATGAAAAAGCATGTTGAGACCGAGATAGTGAGGAAAGTATTTCGACGCGATCATCATTCCGAATGCGACTGCACTCGCCGCATAGCGCTTGTGCCTGCTCTGCTTGTCGATGGGCGAGATCTGTTTCGCGCGCACGAAGAAGTAAAAAGCGAACAGCATGAAGAAGACGAGTAGCGAGTCTTCTTTGCCGATGCGATTGTGTGTGATTGCGTTGATGCCGGTGGCCCAGAACGCTGCGGCGAGAAGTGCGTGGCGGCGATCAAAGAAAGCGGCAGTCAGGAGAAACAAAGGAACTACGGTCAACGCGCCGATGAAAACGTTTGGCAGGCGGAGTGCGGCTTCTTCGCTGCCGGTGGGAACGTTGCGCAGCGAAGCCCATATCAGGAGCTTCATCACCATCGGGTGTTCGGAGTTGGCGGAGAAGTCGCCACGCTCGTACGAATGAACGGCATTCAATTTGTTCATCTCGTCTTCAGCGAAACCGATGGCGCTGAGTTGCGTGAAGCGAAGACCGAAACCGAGGACGACGAGGAGAGCGAGGCTGCCGATGATGGACCAGTCGAGCGTGCGAACGCGGCCCGACACTGCAACGCCTCGTAAAGGATATGCATGATTTGCTGGGATTGACATGTAAAGCCTCTAAATCTCGTCAATCTTCTATCAATATGCGTACCCCTCGTGTGGTAGCTTAGACCAAAATGCTTTATCGTAATAGGCCTGCCGAACAGTGCAGGAAGTTTCTTGCTATAGCAGTATCTTTATGGACAATTTAGTCACTTCCAACATTCGACAACGACCGATCCGGACGCTCGTCAGCGTTGCGGGCATCGCACTCGGCGTGAGCCTCGTGATGCTGTTCACAGGGCTCGCGCGTGGCATGTCCAACGACCTTCAACGCCGCGCAACCAACGTTCGCGCGGAGCTGATCTTCATGCGGCCCGGAGCAGTGCAGGTGACTGCGACTACTGCGAATCTCGACACGCGATACGTCGATCGACTCAAGACGATCGAAGGCGTCGAAGAGGCGCTGCCCGTCATCCGCCATTTCTTCCAGGGTTCGGGCGGCATCGGCATCGAGCAGATCGACGGTGTCGACTGGGACGTTTACGCGCGCATGAACGGCATCAACATGGTCGCGGGACGGGGACCGCAGAATCCGAAGGAAGTGGTTATCGACGAAACGAAAGCGCGCAACAACAACCTGCGTGTCGGCGATTCGATGAAACCTCTGGGCACCGAGACATACACGATCGCCGGGATCTACTCGCCCGAATCAGGCGCGCGCGTGAAGATGTCGCTCGAGGGAATGCAGCAGGCACTCGAAGCCGAAGGCAAATGTACGTTCATCTTTCTGAAACTTCGCAATCCCGATCAGCTTCAGGAAGTGGCGCAACGGATCGATCGAGAGTTGCCGGGCAACACGATTCAACCGACGCGCGAAGTGTTTACGAGTTTTGAAAAGAGCATTCCCTATCTCGGTGTGTTTTTGCGTGTGCTGGTCGGACTGGCTGCGGTGGTGAGTTCGCTCGTCGTTATGCTGGCGATGTACACGACGATCACGGAACGCACGCGCGAGATCGGCATTCTCAAAGCGATGGGCGCGTCGCGTGGTTACATCGTGGGCATCATCGAAAAGGAAGCGATCCTGATCAGTATCATCGGACTGATCGCGGGCTTTGCGGTCTCGCTGATCGCCGGCTACCTGATCTCGAAAACGTACGGGCTTGTTTTTGAATATAGCTGGACGTGGGCTGCGGTCGCGGCGGCAATCGGCATCATCGGCGGAATTCTCGGAGCGTTGTATCCGGCGTGGCGCGCGTCAAATCTGGATCCGGTCAACGCCCTCGCTTACGACTGAACCAGATCCGCGCTTTTTATCCGCGCAATCTGTGGCCGCGTTTCCAGATCAACGTCATCCCGATCGCGACCCAGAAAAGCTCGCGGCCTTTCCTCACGATCGCCAGTGTTTCTCCGACTCCTCGCGCAAACCCGAGCACCTTTGACACCTGTCCACTGCCGCCTTCATCCACGCCCGCGCGCAAAGGAATGAACTTGAAAGCTACGTTGATGATTCGATTCACTGACTCGAGAATGAACGCCTGAACTATCGTCGGCGGCGTCGGGCTGATGAACGAAAGCACGATGAAAACTTCGATCACTCCTGCTACGTGAAAGCACATGTCGAGCGCGAAGATCGACAAAAAACTCCGTTCACTCTTCGCATAAAACCCGTAGATCCGTTCTTCAAGTGATTCCATGCGCGGCCGTACTTTCGTCATGAATCCCGGAACAATTCCTCGATCGCCGATGAAGCCGATGGCGCGACTCAGAAACCTCGATTGACGGCGGATGATCATGTAGACGAGCGGCACGATCACGACGGTCGCCGTGAGTGCACCGATACTCGCGTAACGCAACGGCTTTGGTAGTGAGAAACTGAGCAGCAGCGTCGCGGTGCCCGAGAAGATGAAGATCGCGACTGTTAATCCGTAGAAAATGTTTTCGATCGCGAGGCCGGATAGTCCAACCATCAACGGCACGCGATGTTTTACAAAGACGGCTTTCGAAGGTTCGCTGACTGCGGCACTGACGAAAGGAATGACGTTGCCGAGGGCGTCGCCCATGATGCGTGCAGCAAACGCATCGCGAAAAGGAAGGTGGAACGGAGGCTCGATGCAGCGCGTCCATGCAAGGGCGCGAAAGACGTAACGAGTGCTCGAGACGACGAGGATGAGCAGGAAGCCCGCGCCGAGTTCCTGGATACGTTCGGTGATTAAGCCGACGCCTGCTTTGCTGACGAAGTAAGCAAACAGGAGCAGGCCAACGAGACCGAAGATGATTCCAAGTGGCGCAAATCTCCTGCTCCCACTCTTCTCAGTCAAAACATCATTCTGCATTGAAGCTCAAGGGTAACACAGTGTATAGGTCGTATAGGAGATAGGACCTATATGTCCTATAGGACAGCACCTTTTGTGCCTGTCAGGTCGCTTGGTTTATCATGCTCCGTTCCATTTTATTACCGGTAAATTGAGCACTAAACCTATGAGTCAAACACAACCGGCCGTTGCACAACTTTCAGGCGTTCCACTGACCACCCTGTCCGAAGACGAGTCTATGTTTCGCTCCAGCGTGCGCGAATTCGCCGAAGGCGAGCTGCGCCCGCGCGTCGAGCACATGGACGAAACAGCAAAACTCGATCCCGCGATCATCTCGCAGTGTTTCGACCTCGGCCTGATGGGTATCGAAACGCCCGAAGAATTCGGAGGCGCAGGCGCGAACTTCTTCACTGCAATTCTCGCGGTCGAAGAACTCTCGCGCGTTGACGCATCGGTCGGAGTTTTTGTCGACGTGCAAAACACGCTCGTCAACAACGCATTCATCCGCTGGGGCACGCCGGATCAGAAGAAGAAGTACCTGACGCGCCTCGCAGCAGACACCGTCGGCGCTTACGCCCTGAGCGAACCCGGTTCCGGCTCAGACGCGTTTGCGATGCAAACTCGCGCCGTCGAAAAAGACGATCATTACGTGTTGAACGGCCGCAAACTCTGGATCACAAACGGTATCGAAGCCGACATCTTCGTCCTGTTCGCAAATGCAAATCCGGAAGCGGGCTATCGAGGTATCACGGCGTTCATCGTCGAAAAGAGTTTTCCCGGTTTCTCGATCGGCAAGAAGGAAAACAAACTCGGCATCCGTGCGTCGTCGACAGTCGAGTTGATCCTGGAAGACTGCCAGGTGCCGAAAGAAAACGTGCTCGGCGAACCCGGCAAGGGTTACAAGATCTCGATCGAAACGCTTAACGAAGGCCGCATCGGAATCGGCGCGCAGATGATCGGCATCGCCGCGGGCGCGCTGGAAGCGTCGCTGCTTTACACAGCCGAACGCCAGCAGTTTGGAAAGTCGATCAACCAGTTTCAGGCAGTTCAATTTCAACTGGCCGAGATGGCCACGGAGCTCGAAGCCGCGCGACTCATGGTGTACAACGCGGCCCGCATGAAAGATGCAGGTGTGAATTTTGTGAAGGAAGCGGCGATGGCAAAGCTCTACTCGTCGCGCGTGGCCGAACGCGTAAGCTCGAAGGCCATCGAGTTGTACGGCGGTTACGGATACGTGAAGGATTACCCGGTGGAGAAATACTGGCGCGATTCGAAGATCGGCGCGATTTACGAAGGCACGTCGAACATGCAGTTGCAGACGATCGCGAAACTCATCATCGGTAAATAGCGAAGTTAAGCCGCGGCTAAACGCGGATTTTCGCGAATCAGCGTTTTGCCGCGTTCATCCGCGGCTTAATGAAACAAATGGTTTATATGAAGACTGATACAAAAGTACTAAAGCTGGTGCGCAAGAGCGACTCACCACACACGACTGATGCGCCTGAGCACGACGTGGAACTCGCGCACGAGTTGCCCGATCGCAAGTTGTTGCTCGACATGTATCGCACGATGTATCTCTCACGACGCATCGACGATAAAGAGATTCAACTCAAGGGGCAGAACCGGATCTTCTTTCAGATCAGCGGCGCGGGTCACGAGGCAGTGCTGACTGCCGCCGGTGTCGCGATGAAAGCGGGTTACGACTATTTCTATCCGTACTATCGCGACCGCGCACTGTGTCTGCAACTCGGAATGACGCCGCTCGAGATGCTGCTCTCCGCAGTCGGCGCCGAAGACGATCCAAACTCACACGGCCGCCAGATGCCTTCGCACTGGGGTCACAAGAAACTCAACATCGTCTCGCAATCGTCGCCGACCGGCACACAACTGCTGCAAGCTGTTGGTTGTGCCGAAGCGAGTTATCGCGGGCAGTTGATTCCCCAACTCCAGAAAACGATCAGCCATTTTCACGGAGACGAAATCGTCTACGTTTCGCTAGGCGACGGCACCACGAGCCAGGGCGAATTCTGGGAAGCACTTAACACCGCTTCGAACCTGAAGCTGCCCGTGCTGATCCTGATTGAAGACAACGGCTACGCGATCAGTGTTCCGGTTGAAGTGCAAACTCCGGGCGGCGACGTTTCGCGGCTCGTCGAGAATTTCCCGTCGTTGTACCTGCAAAGGTGCGACGGCACCGACCCGATCGAATCGTTGGAAGTGATGCGACGCGCCGTCGCCTACTGCCGCCAGCGAAAAGGTCCGGCGCTCGTCCATGCGAAAGTCATTCGGCCGTATTCACACTCGCTTTCAGACGACGAAAAACTCTATCGTCCCGACGAAGAGCGATCGAGTGAAGCCGAACGCGATCCGGTGAAACGTTTTGGCGCCCTGCTGATCGAAGAAGGACTGATCGATCAGGATGGACTGCAAAAGATCAAAGACGAAGTCGATCGTGAAGTGAACGAAGCCGCCGACAAGGCGCTCGCAAGTCAACAACCTCCGCCGGAAACAGCGACTCACTTCGTTTACTCACCCGACGTCGATCCGACGTCGAAAGACTTTGACACTGAAGACGCCGTGCAGCTTTCCGGCAATCCGGGCACGATGGTCGATCTGATCAACCGCTGTCTCGAAACGGAGATGGCACGCGATCCGCGCATCGTGGTGTTTGGCGAAGACGTGGCCGACTGTTCCCGCGAACAGTATCTGGAAACCGTCAAGGGTAAGGGTGGCGTGTTCAAAGTCACCGCAAACCTGCAGCGAAAGTTTAGCGGCGCGCGTGTGTTCAATTCTCCACTTGCGGAAGCAAACATCGTCGGTCGCGGCATCGGCCTCGCAACGCGCGGATTGAAACCCGTGGTCGAGATCCAGTTCTTCGACTACATCTGGCCCGCCATGCACCAGATTCGCAACGAGCTGGCATTGATGCGCTGGAGATCGGGAAACGAGTGGAAGTCGCCGATGGTTATCCGCGTTCCGATCGGCGGTTACCTGAAAGGCGGCGCCGTTTATCACTCGCAATCGGGTGTTTCGACGTTCACGCAGATCCCGGGCTTGCGTGTGATCTATCCTTCGAATGCGCTCGACGCAAACGGACTTCTTCGCACTGCGATTCGCTGTGACGATCCGGTCCTGTTTCTCGAACACAAGCATCTTTACCGCCAGGCGTACAACAAATCGCAGTATCCGGGTGAAGACTTCATGATCCCGTTTGCCAAAGCAAAGAAAGTTCGTGAAGGCAAAGACCTGTCGATCATCACCTATGGTGCACTCGTCCAGCGTTCAATCGTCGCTGCGAAGCAGATGGAGCAGCAGGGCGTGAGCGTGGAGATTATCGATCTGCGCAGTCTCGCTCCTTACGACTGGAACGCGATCGCAGAGACAGTGAAGAAGACCAACCGCGTGATCGTTGCGCATGAAGATCCGTTGTCGTTTGGCTACGGCGCTGAAATCGCGGCGAGAATCAGTAACGAACTTTTCGAGTATCTCGATGCTCCAGTCAAACGTGTTTGCGCGCTCGACACATTCGTCGCTTACGCACCTCAACTCGAAGACGTGATCCTTCCGCAGGCTGCGGATGTGGCGAAGGCTATCGCGGAACTGAAAGCTTACTGACACACGATTGCAAGACTTGTAAAATCTTGTAAATACTGTAGTTAGAGGGTACACCGTGTATTGATCTGTTTCGCGCAATCCCGCCCTTTTCCCACCTTTCATTGACCTTTTGCCCGGCATAAGTCTTGCCAAAAACAGATGCGCACGTACGCCTCTGCGCGTCTCCCCGACATTAGCCTTCCCCCGACGACAATTAATCGCGATTGATTAAACACAAGGAGGTACAACTGATGAGCAAACACGTATTGAGCGTTCTGGGGGCTGTGACGCTGACTCTCGCAGTCGCTTCGATCGCTCTGGCACAGACGACAACACAAACAGAAACAACTGTCACGAAGACAGTGCAAAACCCCGATGGCACCTACACGATAGTTGAGTATCCCGCGAAAAAAGAAATTAAGATCCATTTGAACCCGGTGAACGTGACCGGCGCCCAGGGTGTCGCGACTATTCTCCGTGATGACGACGGCACGCGAATTAAACTCAATCTCGCGAACGTCCCCGCAGATATGACTGCGTTGACTCTGTACGCAATCGATGACAAAGGTGTAGTTACGGCGCTCGGGCCAGTAGCAATTCAAAATGGCACGGGAACGCTGGCCACTACAACACCACTTACGCGGTTCATGCTCGTGGCGTCGCCAGAACCTGCGTTAACGGCATACGACGCAAACACCACCGTGGTGTTCAGGAGTTCGGTGCCGGAAGGCTTAGCGGTTATACCTTTCAACACTAATCCGTCAGGGGAAAGAGTTTCAGCCACAACGGCTCCGACAACGGCTCCCTCGACAACCGCTCCGACCACTACGGCTCCGACGACTACCACCGCGGTAGTAACTCCGAGTGGACAAGTAGCAGCGACCACTTACGCTGCGCCGATGCTTAACATTCCGGCCTACAAGACGGGCGACGACACCAAGATCAAGGTTAACTTTACAGGTGCGTTGACCGGTGCCCGGGCTAACGTATTTATCAAGCCTCGGAAAGACGGACCGACTGAAGTCAACATGCGTTTTCACGAGCTGAAAGAAGCGCCTGCGGGTCAGAAGTACATCCTGTGGGCCGTTTCGCCGGACAATAAGTTCGTGAAACTCGGTCAGATAGTGAATACTGGCCAACGAAACGAAGCGGAAATCAAATCCGAAACCACGCTGCCGGACTTCGGTCTGGTACTGACGATGGAATCCGCCGATGGCGAGATGCCGGCGGGACCGACTGTCGGAACAATCCAGATCGTTCCGTAAGTTAACGAGCCACGGATTAACACGGATTGAAATCAGGATTTTTATCCGTGTTATCCGTGGCTGTTTTTTCCGCTAGTTGTGTCAAATCTCTCACAAAAAACTACCACCCAGCGACAGATCTGATCTAATATGTTGCCGCGAAGTTGCAATGAGCACCTTCCGGTCTCCCGACTGGCTCTGACCGAGCCGCTCATCTTTCTTAACTGACGACGAGATCCCCTGCCGTGAATCCCCTTCACGAGCCGAAATCTCACGTTTTTGCCATCGAGTGTTAGCGACATGAATAAGGTCACGTATCCCCGTCTTCTCCCGTTTGCACTGGTGTTACTTCTCGCCTCGGCGGTCAACGCGCAGCAGGAAAGTCTTCCTACGCTTGTGAAGCGAGTAAAGCCCGCGGTGGTCGCGATTGCGACTTTCGACTCGAGTGGCGAACCTGTGATGACCGGCAGTGGTTTCTTTCTACGTCCCGGCCAGGTGGTGACCAATCTTCACGTAATCCGCAACGCCGTGCGTGCAGAAGTTAAAACGCTGGACGGGAAGGGCAAAGTTTTTGCCGTCAATGGAGCGGTTGCCGTCGACGAGGAAGGCGATCTGGCGCTGTTAAGTGTTGAGATGTCGCCGACTGAGCGTGCGCGCAGCACGGAGCTCGCGAAGGAGTTGCCGGATGAAGGTGAACCGATCTTCGTGATCGGTAATCCGCTCAAGCTCGAGGGTTCGGTGAGTGATGGCATCGTGTCGGCTGTTCGCGAGGTGCCGAATAGCTATCGCATCATTCAGATCACTGCGCCGATCTCGCATGGGAATAGCGGGAGTCCGGTGTTCAATCAGCGCGGGCAGGTGCTCGGCGTGGTGACTGTGAAAGTCACCAACGGGCAGAACATCAACCTCGCAATCGAGGCGGCGAGAGTCGGTGAGTTGCGTGCAGGCAAACTGCAGCCCCTCTCGGAACTCGGCGGAAAGCATAAAGGCGATGCTGCCGAATCGGCATATCGCTCCGGGCTTGATTCGCTGTGGCTGGGAAACTACGACAACGCGCTTGGCTATTTCGAGAACGCGGTGAACAAGAACCCGAAGCGCGCAGAGGCGTGGGTCCAGGTTGGGTTCTGCAAAGTGAAGCAGGGGAAAACGCACGAAGCGATTCGGGCGTACCAGCAGGCGCTGCAGCTCAAGCCCACGGACGCGGCAATCCACAACAAGCTCGGCGATGCTTATTACTATTCGGGTCGATTGCGTGAGGCGATTGAATCATATACCGAGGCTGCGAGGCTGGAGCCTAACCGGGCAGAGACTTTTTATAACCTCGCGATAGCGTATTCAGAGAGCGGAAACCCCGCAATGGCCGCCATGAATGCGCGGCTCCTGCACAAGCTTGATCCAAAGCTCTACGAAAAGTATTTGAGCGAGACGATGTAGAACCACAGACGACGCGGATTTTAAACTCGGATTCTAAAATCCGCGTCATCCGTGTTACCCGGCTTGCCCGGTGAACACGACCGTGTCGACGCTCTTCGGATTTCCCAACACCACAAACCGAATATTCCGCATGTACTTCTGCGCGACCCGCTGAATATCAGCCGGCGTGACGGCCGTCAGCTTCTCGAGGAAGTTAACCGAGTTGCGCCAGCCGCCGCCGATCAGCTCATACTGCGCCAGTTCACCCGCCTGCGCTGCATTCGTCTCCTGTCCGAGGTAATACGTCGTCAGGTACTGCGCGACTACCGCGTGAATATCATCCGAACTCACCGGCTCAGTCTGCAGCCGCCCAATCTCATTCAGCATCACTCTGATCGACTGGTTCGCATCAACCGCCGTCACATAAAGCCCGCCCACATTCGCGGCCTGCGTTCTCAAAAACGCATCGGGCGCGTACGAGAGATTTCGCTTCACGCGCACTTCTTCAAACACGCGATCGCGCAACATCGAGCTCGCCACTCGCATCGCGTAAATATCAGGCGAGGTCAACGAAGGCGCCGCAAACAGTCCCTGGATGTAGTTCGTCGGCAATTCACGCGGCGTAACTTCCACCGACGACCTATCAAACGTCAACTGCGGCACTGTCCCCGGCTTGTAGGTCCCGCGCGGCAACTTCCCAAAACTCGCACTTACTAACTTCTGCACTTCACCGGGATTCAAGTCGCCGACGATCACAAGCAACAACCGCGAAGTCTGCATCAGATCCGCGTGATATCGACGCAAATCCTCAGGCGTCAACTTAGCCACCGTCTCCGGCGTGCCGCTCGTGCTGTTCAAATACGGGTGACCTGCGTAAGCGACGCGTTCCTGCAACTTCTGCAGGTAAACATCGGGATTATCTGTGTCGTCGCTAAGCGAAACGACGAGCCGTTCCTGAACGAGTGCAACGTCTTCCTTTGTGAAGGAAGGTCGCAGCACCACGTCGGTGAAGATCTCCCACGAACGATCGAAGTGCATTCGCGTAGTCGCAAGCGAGAGCACCGAGTAGTCGTTATTCGAACTGCTGCCGATCACGCTGCCCATGCGCGACAGTTCACTGCGCATGCGCTCGCGCGGAAAGCCGGTCGTTGCTTCAGTCGCGGTGCTGAGCATCAGTGTTTCGATCCCGGCGTTTTGCGCGTTGATGTTGGCAGATCCGCCGCGAATAAAAAGTCCCGCGGCAACTGTCAAACTTCCCTCACGTCGTTTCAGCAAAACCTTCAGGCCGTTGACGTCAAACTCGCTGACGAGCGCTGCCTGTTTCGCGACAACGCCCTGCACGGTTTGCTGCTGGGCCTGTGCCGCCGATAGCGGCGCCGCCGTTTGCGGTGTTGCTGTTTGTTGCGCGCGCGACGAATCGCTGCCGGCAACGAGGACGATCGCGATGAGTAGCGACGTAAACATGCCGCGCGCCCACTTCGCACGGCTCAAGTAACCCTGGTTCTTAAATTGGTTCATGATCATGATTTGTTCTTACTGTCCGATTAACTCTTCCGGCGTGATTTTTACCTTGGCTTGGGCTTCACTCGACATCAACGCGAGGCCGACGTGGGGCTTACCCTGGATGTAAGTTGTAATGTAACGGCTGATGTCGGCGCGCGAGGTGGCACGCAGTCGTGGGAGATAGCCGCGGAAATATTCGAGGCCGGTTGAGGCCCACCAGAAGCTGAGTGTGTGAGTGTAGTCGCTCAGCTTTTCTCGTGAATAAAGATCGTCAGCTTCGAGCAGCGCTTTCGCGCTTTCGAGCTGTTCGTCGGTGTAGTAGTCCTTGTCGTTGAAGTGCGCGACTTCTTCGTACAACGCTTTGATTGCCGCGCGTGCTTTGTCGGGAGTTGTTTGCGCGATCAGCGCTATTGGACCAACGTTACGTTGTGTGTAGTAACTCAGATCGACGCCGGTCACCAATCCCGTGTCGACGAGGTTTCGCTGGAACCTTGAATTCGGCTGGCGCAGTATGAACGAGAAAACATCGGCTGCGTAAGTCGCCGGATTGTCTTTACCGATCGAAGGTCCGTGCCAGCTGATGCTGATGATCACGTTCTGGACCGGCTGCTGGATCACCGCGCCTTCACTCTTCGGGAGGGGCGGATGCTCGACTAGCGGAAACTCAACAAACGGATCCTTCTCGCGTTTCGGCCAGTCGCCGTAAAACTCCTGCGCCATCTTGATCACGTCTGCCGGCACGACGTCGCCCGTCACCACTAACGCGGAGTTGTTTGGCACGTAGTAGCGCTGCTGGATCAGTTTCATCATGTCCGTGGTTGCAGCACCCACCGTTTGCCTGTTGCCGAGCGGGTTCTTTCGGCTTGGATACTTGAAGAACAGCCGGCTATTCATCTCCTGGTTCAGGTAGTAGAACGGGTTCGACTCGTTGCGATCGATCTCGCCGATCACCACCTGCTTCTCACGCGCAAACTCACGCTCGTCAAAGAGCGGATAACGAGCGGCGTCTTTCATAAACTGCATTGCCGTGCGCAGATTCGGACTCGTCGTGGTGAAGTAGTAATCGACCACTTCTTCGCGCGTCGTGCCGTTGTAAGCGATACCCATCTGGCCGATGGCTCGCAGGTATTCTTCCGCGTTTGCTATCGCGCGGTTCTGCTTAAAAAACATGTGCTCGTATAGGTGCGAAAGACCGTTGAGCTCGGGCGGCTCAGTGTAAGAACCGTTCTTGACGGCCAGCTCGATGGTGACGAGCGGGATCGAGTGATCTTCGAGAATGATCACTTCGAGACCGTTGGCCAGCACCTGGCTGTGAATTTTTGCTTCCGGGAGTCGCGGCGCGGTCGCGGTGGCCGTTGCCGGGCGTGGTGCGCGCTGCTGTTGCGGAACCACGACTCGCGCTAGCAGAGTCTGCGGCGACAACAACGACAGTAGAAGCAGGGTAACAAGCAGAGTACGTCTCACAAATAGCTCCATATGCTGGAAATTGATGATAGTCGAGGGGAAAAGGTTATCTTGCCAAGGTAAAAAAGTACAGGATAGGTCATTTAGGTCCTATAGGACTTATAAGACCTATCATCGCCGCTTGACGATCGACCGGGCTTTTTGACGGAGGACGGTTCGATAGGGAGCGGCGCCGGTGCCCGCGGCGTTCGACAGCCACTGAATATGCGGCCTTCCGCTTGCGGTAGTTTGACCAGTCATTTGCGCCGTGTAGGTGCGTTTCTCGTTGGGGACAAACAAAACAAGCCGTCGAAGATTTCGGCCTTCACTCGACTCACGGCCGCTGAAAATCAGTTCGTGATATCCGTCTTCATCCGCGTCAACCAGCTCTGAGTTCCAGAGCGCGTGCCGGAATCCATCCATGTCGAGCCGGCCCTGCGCACTGACGCGATACTTTCCATTTTGCAACTGAAGCAGCAGGAAATTCGTGTTGCCCGCCTTGCGGTGACTGTTCACAACGACAATCGACGGACCGAGATCGGTATCGACGATCTCCATGTCGTTTATGACTCCATTCGCAAAGCGTGCCGCGATCTTTCGCGCTTGATCGAGCGACAGCTCGTCCAACGCCGGCGCGGGATTTTCGCGTGGCGGGGAAACCGTGCGATCGACCGCTGCGTCATCGGTGCGCATAGAGACAGGAGTCATATCAAACTGGGCAGCAGCGCTCGGCAAAGCCGACTTCGGAATACGTGGCGCCGACGCGCTTTGACCCGTGTAGCCCCATGCGAGTAGTGCGCTGAACATCGTCACGAGCACGAGCGGCAAGCCGATGCGGAACACGAGATTCCGTCCTGCATCAACAGCCGCGACCATCGCCGAGAGTGGCTCGACGTCGGGCAACGTGCGTTCAGTTTGTGTGAGGCTTCGTTCTAAAAGTGACTTCGCAAGGGCTGCAGTGCGAGGTCGATCTTCCGGGCGTTTGGCGAGCAACGTGTGAACTGCCAGGGCGAGTGGTCGTGGAATGTCCTGACGTAAACGTGGGAGCGGCGGCGCAGGCGCGGTGGCCTGTTTGACTAAGAGGGCCGATTGCAGGGGATCGATGAAGGGCGGACGCCCGGCGAGCATTTCGTACAACAAAACTCCGAGGCTGTAGAGGTCGCTTCGAGCGCCTACTCGCTGACCCAAACATTGCTCCGGCGACATGTAACGCGGAGTGCCGACCAACTGCCCCGAACCGGTGCTGAAACATGTCGCCGTGGACTCGGCGGATGCCGCAAGAACTTTTGCGACACCAAAATCGAGCACGCAAACGCCTCTTGGACCCAGAAGAATGTTTGAAGGCTTGAGATCGCGGTGAATGATCCCGAGACGATGTGCTTCTTCAAGCACGTCGCAGATCTGCGTGGCGATGTTCACTGCTTTCGAGGCGGGGAATCGTCCCTCGCGTGCGAGTGCCTGTGAAAGCGTTTCGCCTTCGACAAACTCCATCACGATGAAGTGACGGCCATCGGGCAGATTTCCAGCGTCGAAGATCATTGCCGCGTGTTGATGATGGAGCTTTGCCATCGTTCTCGCTTCGCGCAGAAAACGATCGGCAACGTCCGCATCACCCGCGAACTCACGACGGATGATTTTGACGGCGACTGGTCGCTCGAGATCCAGGTGTGTCGCGAGAAAGACGGTGCCCATACCACCGGTTCCGATCTCACGTTCGATTCTGAATCTGCCGGCGATGACTCGAGGAACGTCCATTTCTGACCTTCTTTCGGGTGAAAAGGTCGCAACGCAGCTTCGGTTTTGGGTTGGTTCGGGGGAAGAGACGCCGGACAGTTTAGCACCTTGTCGGGGAAAGTTGAACAATTATCGTTCAGCGATAGGGCCTATAGGACGAATAGGACCTATATGACATATACGACCTATTTGTCCAATCCCGGGTGCGCTGAAGGAACGTTTGGGATCCAGAACACCTGCCCGTTGATCTCGAGGCTCCTCAAACCGTGCTTCGGCAAGTCTTTCTCTTTCAAACCAAGAAACGTGAAGTGAGGTAGATCGCTCAGCACAGTTTGAAACCAACCATGCTTCGCGAGTATCTCACGCACGCGCGGGTTCTGAAATTCATTCACATCAAACGCGAGCATCGCGATGTGTTGCGAAGTGCCCGGCGCCGCAATCGAGTAAAGAATCGACTTCGATAGATCCTTGCTGAAATAAATTCCGTTGCTCTCCAACTCCAGCACTTCCCCAACCTGCTGCGTCAACGGCAGGCTTCGCAAACGCGTGACCTGTTCTTCAGTCAGCCGTCCCTGCGACAGCCAGTAGTCGAGCGCTGGATGAAAACGCGAATTCCACAGACGCACACTGTCTTCGTAGTTGCGTCGCGCGGCTTCCGCGCCATCGCGCGGCGTGATGTCGAGCCCTTCCTTCTGTGCTTCCTCACGCGCTTTGTTCAGTTGCTTGAGTGCTTCGGGTTGGAGTTGAACTTCGTCGAACCCGATCACCTCTGAATCAAAACCCACGGCGTCCTGAAACCGCGTGACCTGTTCTTCATTACTGAACATGCAGACGGGTGGCGGCGTCACTTTTTTATCCGCGAGGAAGATCGCCCCATACTCTTCGAGGATACGTCGCGCAACGGGATCCGACGGAGGACAAATGTTATCGATCTTTGCTTTCCGTTTTTTTAGAGCCTTGGCGAGGGCGTCGTAGAAAGGAGCGGGTTCTTTGAGGTTTTTTGAGTCCCGAAATGAGTTTAAGGTCATTGGCAGTGTTGACATAGTTTCCGGTAGCGGCATCGCCCCACTTGCAATCATCGGGCAAAGCAGTAACAAAATCAGGCTTGAGAAATACATCGATGCCGCACAACACAAAGCGAGTCGTCAGGAGACCCTTGTTATACCGGAACCGATGATAGTGGTGCCTTAATCGGGCGGTCAACCGTAGCGAACTATGCTAGGCTCAGATTTGCTTATGAATAAGGCGAATTTATTTATGGAATTGCTCGCCACGTACCGCAAACACGCGTGGGAATTGCGTGGTGCGCTGTTGCAGCCCGAGACACTCGCGGAGCTCGGAGAGTTAGTCAAAGACGTTCCGGTGAAAGAAGCTGAGTTTGATGCACTCTGGTTTGCGCGGCCTTCGCACAACAAGCGCGAGGCGTGGGAGTTGCGGCTGCTCGCGCAAACTCAGTATGCGTTGTTTGAAACGTTTGAAGCCGACGAAAGCGAAGAAGATCGCGCTGATGTCAAACTAGAGATGGAAGCGCGCTTGCGCGACTACGTTTCAAGCCGCGGGTAAACGCGGACAAGGAACGCGCGGATCGGATTACTGTTTGCCCAGCTTCACGGGAATTTCGATCCGCTCAAACTTCTCGCCTTCGACTCCCGGCCGCATGATCACGAGGTTGACTGTGCTGTAAGGCAGGGCACGTCGCACCCTCATTAGAAACTCGTCGGAAGTACGGATCGGCACACCGTCGAATTCAATGACGATATCTTCTTCTTTGATCCCTGCGATATCAGCCGGCCGGCTGCGCAGGATCGTCCCCAGCCTCACGCCGTAGATGTTTGTGCCGGGCACAGGAACTCGCTCCGAGTCGCCGTCTTCGTAACCGAAATGCGGGCGTCCTTCAGGCCGTCGCTCGAAGGCTGTGCTTACACGGCGAAATTCGTCCCGCGAGATGGTGGTGAGCTTAGTAGTCTTCTTCTCACCGTCTCTGAGGTATTCGATTTCAACGGTTTTACCGACAGGAGTTTTTTCCATAAGATCGTCGAGTTGATCTTCGTTTTGAATCGGCTGCCCGTCGAATTTCAGAACCACATCGCCGCCTACCAATCCAGCTTTGTCGGCAGGTCCGTCAGGGGCGGTCACTGCATTGATGATTACGCCTTCATCCGTATTCCTAAACTCGTCAATGCCGATATAAGACTTTGCAACCGGTGCTCTCGTCCCGCTGCCGACACTGGCACGACGAGGTGAAATGATCGCTGTAAAAGCCGCTGCTCCAACGAAGAACACGATGAGCGCGATGAAGACCCACGCCATGCCGCTCAACCGGCGGCGCTTTTTCGGCGCGACGAGGCCTGCACTGCCAGCCTCAGCCAACGGCCCGCCGGTGTAAGCTCCCATCGCATCGGCTAGTCGAAACCCGCAGTTCCGGCAGAAGCGAAGATCCGACGGCATCCTCGAGTGGCAGTTCGAACAGGTTATAAGGTCTGCCGCTGTGGACATGGGCATTGAACCAGAATTCTGCGTCATCTTGGAGACTCACCTGTCCTTTGTAACATTAGTCGAAGAATACAGGACAGGATTCTATACGCCAAATCCCATTTTCCGGTTGCATTTCACCGCGCGCTGCGGGCGGCTCGATAGACTTCCGGGGCAGTAAAGGGCAATATGGACACCAGACTTTTCCGGAGGAACCATTAACGGTGGAAATAACCAAGGCGCTCGCGGCTCTGCAGCCACTTTACGGCAAAGACAACGTGGAGATCATTACGACGGACGGCAGGCGCGTGCGCGGCAAGGTTCGAAGCATGAAAACCACCCAGGCCCTCACGACGCCAAGCGTGAAGATTCAGGTGGCGAATGGGGAGATCGTGAAGATCCCGTTTCCCACGATCGCCGAGATCAAAGATCACAACAACGTCGCTTGAAAATAGGACCTATAGGTCTCATACGACCTGTAGGACCTATATTTCTTCCACGGCAGCCCCATTCCCTTTTATTTCTGCTATAGTACGCGCCGTTCTTCGAAATCCCCCTCGGAGGGCGTTCCTTCTTGCCTTCGACTTTGATCATTGACGATTTTGGTGGCCGCATCGCGACTGTCTGGTCTGAGCTTCGCCCTGCTACACGCGGTTTAGTCGAACGCGCGCTACAAGCAGGCGCAAGCCCAACCTCGCGCACCTTTCAGTACGACGCACGCTCTGATATCGAACTCAGTCGCTTTCTCACCGCCCTCGACGACCGCGCTGCCGAAAAGACCAACGTACTCGACGCCGAAAAAGGCGGCAAACTAAAAAACATCGCCGACACGTGCGCCGCCGTCTTACTCGAAAAGACCGAATCCGCGGAAGTGTTTACTCAACTCGTCCGCCGTGCCGAATCGCAAAAAGACTATCGCCGGATCGACTCACTCGCCGATGCACTCAACCACCGTTTTCCACCAAGCGAGATTTGCGAACTCGCGCGTTCCGCAGACATCGTCGTTCGCGAGCTTGCTAACGAAGCACTCGCTCGTTGTCCGGTTGCACTGCTGGCAAGTTTGTTGAACGATCCGGTTGATGCTGCAACTGCGCGTGCAGCTTTAAGAAGACAGATTGCAGAGTATGGATCAGATGAAGCTCGGCAGATGATGAGTATGCTCGAGGAAGTACAGTAACACGGATGACGCGGATCTAAATCCGGATCTATTTTCCTATCTGGTGCAGACGCTCGACGACCTGATCGATCAACCAGTTTGGAGTTGAAGCACCAGCCGTCACGCCAACCTTCTTCACGTTTTCCAAATCAGCCGGATTGATCTCAGCAGGAGTTTCGATCAAAAAACTCTTCGCGCATTGCTCCTGGCAAACTGCGAGCAGCTTCACGCTGTTTGACGAGTGACGCCCGCCGATCACGTAAAAAGCGTCGACCTGTCCAGCGAGTGCGCGCGCGGCGTCCTGCCGATCGCGAGTAGCGGAGCAGATTGTGTTGACCACTTGCGGTTCCGTGTCGGCTTTCTCACGCACCGCATCAGCGACTTCGAGAAAAGTTTGCAACTTGATCGTCGTCTGCGAAACCACGAGCGGTGAACGCAACGGCGGAAGCGCAGCTACTTCAGCCGCATCGCGCACGACGTAAGTATTGTTTGGCGCATAACCGACGACGCCGATCATCTCCGGATGATCCGGATTGCCTGCGACAACGACGTCGCGTCCCTGGCTCGCAGCACGTTCGGCAAGATGCTGCACGCGCGTGACAAACGGACAAGTCGCGTCGATCACTTTCGCCGCGCGCGCTTCGAGATCACGTTGCACCTGCGGCGTCACGCCGTGCGCGCGAATCACGGCGATTGTGTCGGCCCCGGCCTCTTCGGGTGAATCGATCGTCGAAACACCGCGCGCGCTGAGTCGCTCCATCTCCTGCGCGTTGTGAATCAGTGGTCCAAGTGAGCGAATCGGCCGTGCGCCGTCCTCGACTGCTTCTTCAACCATCTCAACGGCGCGTTCGACGCCGAAACAAAATCCGTATTCGTCTGCGAGTAAGACTTCCATAGGCCTCCGCCAGGCATTGTAACATCCGCATGGAATCCGCGTAATCCGCGGGCTAAACCGCCAGCATTTGCGGCCCTTTACGGGCAATCATCTCTATTACGTTGCAGAAACGGTCGAGTTCCCCGAGCGTGGTGTAGACGTTTGGCGTGATGCGGATGCCCTTGAATTCGTCATGGACGATGGGCGTGGTGAAGATGCGGTGTTTGTTGAAGAGGTAGCTTCCGATCGCCGTTGGGTCGACGCCGGCGACGTTGACGTTCGCAATCGCGCACGACTGAGCGGGATCGAACGACGTGTTGAAACTGATTCCGGGCACGTCTTTGAGACGGTTCATCCAGTAGCGCGACAGGTAGCGGAGGCGCGCTTCTTTTCGTTTGCCGCCCATGCCGTTGTGGAAGAGGAGGGCTTCGCCGATCGCGAGTCGCGGCGCGGCGGAGTGAGTGCCGATCTCTTCAAACTTGCGAATGTCTGTCGCCTGCTTTTTCTCCGCGGCCATTAGCGGCCAGAGCTTCTCGATCTTGTCGCGCTTCACGTAGAGCAGACCGCTTCCCTTCGGAGCGTAAAGCCACTTGTGCAAACTCGTTCCGAAGTAGTCGCAGCCGATGTCTTTCTGTTTGAAGTCAAACTGCGCAAACGAGTGTGCGCCGTCGACGATCGTCTCGATGCCTTTCGCGCGGGCCATCTCGCAGATCTCTTTGACGGGAGTGATCTGTCCGGTGATGTTCACCTGGTGTGAAACGAGAATGAGCTTCGTGCGATTCGTGATGCCGCGTTCGAATGCGGATGTGATCTCGCTGAGGTTCTTTGGTGGGATCGGAATCTTCACCATCTTCAGCACGAGACCTTCACGACGTTCGCGTTGTCGCAGCGTCGTGAGCATGCGCGGGTAATCCTGCGTCGTCGTGAGGATCTCGTCTCCGGGTTTGAAGTCCATTCCCATGAGAAGAATCTCGAGCGACTCGGATGCGTTGCGCGTGATCGCGATCTCTTCGCGATCGCAGCCAAACATTTCGGCAAGTCCGGTGCGAATCGTTTCGGACTGCGGTTCGAGAATCTGCCACATCGTGTAGGCAGTTGCATCTTCCTGTTGCCAGATGTAACGAACGAGAGCTTCAGTGACGATGCGCGGACTCGGAGACACACCGCCGTTGTTGAGATTAACGATCCCACGCGTGACTGTGAATGAATTCTGTATAACGGACCAGTAATCCTCGTCCATCGCGACCTGCTCGGGCGCGAGGTGCGCAACCTTTCCCGTCGCCGCTTCCACTTCTTTCAGCAACGCACCAATGCTCGGCACCGCCAGCGCCGCCACGCCAAGAAACTCCCGCCGCTGCATAAATGATTTCATCCTGATCCGCGTTAATCCGCGTCAATCCGCGGCCGAAAATACGATCTCGCCATTAATAACCGTCATCACATTCCGCGTCTTCAGAATCTGCGGCGCGGGGATCTTCATGATGTCGGCGTTGAGTATCGTCAGGTCCGCGAGCTTCCCGACTTCAATCGTCCCGCGCAGCGTGTCTTCAAACGCAGCATACGCCGGCCAGATCGTAAACATCTTCAACGCCTCTTCACGCGTCACTGCCTCTTCCGGATGCCACCCTTCGCCCGAAAACCCCTTCTGGTCCTTCCGTGCAACCGCGGCGTAAAACTCGATCATCGGTTCGCCGCGTTCCACCGGAGCATCAGATCCACCGGGAACAACAATCCCCGACTTGATAAAACTCGCCCACGCATAAGAACCTGCCAGCCGGTTCACACCAACACGGCTGGGCGCGAAGAACAGATCTCCAATCGCGTGCGAAGGCTGCATCGACGGAATCACACCCAGCTTCGCGAAACGCGGAATGTCGTCCGGGTTCACGATCTGCGCGTGCTCGATCCGCCAGCGTGGTTCAGCAACTTCTCTCTCCCCCTCGGGCACTGCCTTGAACGCAGCCTCATACTCATCAAGCACAAAACGGTTCGCGAGATCGCCGATCGCGTGCGTTTCAACCTGAATGCCTTCACGCAACGCCGCCTGCAACATCGGCCGCAACTCTTCAGCCTTCACAGTAAGAAAACCCGACGTGTCTGCCTTGTCGGAATAAGGCGCCATCAACGCCGCGCCACGCGAACCCAACGCGCCGTCTGAAACAACCTTGATCGTCCTGAACGTGAATCGATTTCCGTAAGCCCCGATCGTGGCGCCTTCATTGATCAAGCGCGTCGCACTCTCACCTGGTCCATGGACCGCCTTGTAGATGCGGAGCTTGATCGTTCCCGCTTCGTAAAGTTTTTTGAAGATGTCGACGTCGGCGTGACTGCCGCCTGCATCCTGAATCTGCGTCCACCCGAGCTCGATGTTTCGCTTCACGCCGAGTACGACTGCACGTTCCGCGTCTGCGGGCGTGGTTGGCGGAATGCGACGCCGCACCAGGCCCTGCGCGTTGTCGAGCAACATTCCATTCGGCTCGCCGGTTTGCTTGTCTTTAGAGATCTCGCCGCCAAACGGATTGGGCGTGTTCTTGTCGATGCCTGCGGCTTTGAGCGCGGCACTGTTCGCGACTGCGCCGTGCCCGTCAGCACGTCCGAGGAACACGGGATTGTTTGGCGCGACTTTGTCGAGGTCCGAGCGCGTCGGAAACACGGGCGGTTTCCAGTGCGTCTCGATCCAGCCGCGGCCAGTCACCCATTCGCCGGGCTTTGCCTGTGCGACACGTGCTTTAACTTTCGCGAGGAAGTCGGCGAGGCTCGTCGTGCCTTCGAGATTGAGCGTCATCTCGCGGAAGCCCACGCCGGAGAGGTGCTGGTGCGAATCAGTGAAACCGGGCAGCACGGTCTTGCCTTTTAGATCGACGACCCGCGTGTTTGATCCTACGTACTGCTGCACGTCTGCGTTCGTGCCGACGAACACGATGCGATCCGCTTTGACCGCGATCGCTTCAGCGCGCGGCGACGTGTCGGCCGCGGTGTAGACGGTGCCGTTTTTAAAAACGATGTCGGCCGGCTGGACGCTTTGCGGGACAGGCAGGAAGGACAGGAACAGAAGAGCTACGACGATTATGAGTGGTTTCATGAGCGTTGGTTTATATCACGGATTTGCGTCAATCCGTGAGGATCTGTGGTTTAGAAACTCTTCGAGTTCGGCCTTCGTCGGAAGCGCCGTGCGCGCGCCGAGGGCGCAACACTTCATCGCGGCAACCGCATTGCCGAGCTTCAAACTCGTCTCGATGTCCTCGCCGGTCAGCAGTCCGTAAAGAACGCCGCCGTGAAACGCATCGCCCGCTCCCGTGGTGTCGCGACAAAGGCCGCTGATATCGAAGGCCGCCGACTCGATAAAACTGCCTTCGCAATAGACCACCGCGCCCGCGGCGCCGATCGTCATTCCAACGAGCGCACAACCGTATCGATTCTTCAACTCGATCAACGCCGTACGCTCGTCGCGAATGCCAGTCACACGATGTGGAAACTCTTTCGAACCGATCAGGATGTCGATCAACGGGAGCAGTTCGGGAAGACCTTCGTAAACGTTATCAATGTCAGCGGAAACGGTCGTGCCACTCGCGCGCGCAGCCTGGGCCAGGCGAACACAGGCGGGCGGATCGTGAGCATCGAGGTGCAACACTCGTCCCATTGGTCCAAACTCGACCGGCGCCTCGTCACGTCTGTAAGCGAGCCGTTCGTCACGGTCCCAGACGATCGTGCGTTCACCGCTTCGCGCGTCGATCGTGATGAAGGCGATCTGGTTTCGCGCGCCTTCCACGATTTCGGCGAAGTCGACGTTGACATCGTCGTCTTTCAACGTCTGGAATCCGAAGATGCCCTCGGGATCCGAGCCAAACCGCCCGGCGTAAGCCGTCTTTAAATCAAGCCGGCGCAACGCGACCATCGCGCTCGCCGTCTGCCCGCCCGCGGACAGTTTGTGTTCCAACAGGCGCATTTTCGTGTCAAACGCCGGGTACTCCGGCACGACAATCAGATGATCGACGGCATTCAAACCAAACCCGACTGCATCAAACTGTTTCGAGGCATTTAGTGTTAGCGGAAAACGCATTTTGCTGGTCGGTGTTAATTCGCGAATATCTGTGGCTAAATATTAGTTGAAATCGTGGCCATCGAAGAGAAACTCAAAGAAATCCCATCTTCGCCCGGCGTCTATCTTCACAAAGATGCGGCGGGAAAGGTGATCTATGTCGGAAAGGCGAAGAACCTTCGCAGCCGCGTTCGTTCTTACTTTCGCGCTCGCCCGTTCGACCGTAAAACCGATGCGCTCGTCGGGCAGATCGCCGACGTGGAGTTTATCGTTACCGACAACGAAGTCGAGGCCCTCATCCTCGAAGCCTCACTCGTCAAACAACACAAACCACGTTACAACATCAAGCTTCAGGACGATAAGTCGTACCCGCATCTGAAGCTCACGATCAACGAGCCGTTTCCGAAAGTCGTGATCACGCGTCGCATTCAACGTGACGGTGCGCTGTATTTTGGTCCATTCCTTCCGGCAAGTCTCGCGCGCAGGACAATCGACCTGATCAACCGGACGTTTCAGTTGCGCACGTGCGATATCGAGATCGACGGCAAGGCGCCGCGGCCGTGTCTTGAGTATCACATCAAACGCTGCCTTGGTCCGTGCGTCAAGGGACTATGCACGCCGGAACAATACCAGGAAGCAGTGCGCGACGTTCGACTGCTGCTCGAAGGCCGCAAGCAGGAACTCGCCGACGCACTCGAAACACGCATGCTCGAAGCATCCGACGCGATGCTTTACGAGCTCGCAGCGAAGTATCGCGACCTGCGCAAGACTGTCATCCGGCTTTCAGAGCAGCAGAAGATGGCTACGACTTCGGAAAGCGACGTCGACATCTTCGGTTACTACCGCGAAGGTCCGCGGCTCGCTTTGCAACTCTTCACCATGCGTGAAGGAAACATTGTCGGTCGCAGAGAATTTTTCTGGGAAGACTTGCCCGAAGATGCGTTCGAGCCCGCAGCGTTTCTGAGTGAAGTGCTCGCGCAATACTACGCGTCGGATTACGTGCCGCGCGAGATCTACGTGCCCGTCGACTTTCACGATCGCGAGTTGCTCGAGAAAGCACTCACGAAACGAAAAGGCCGCCGAGTAAAAATTTACGATCCGCAACGCGGCGAGAAGCGCGACATGATCGATCTTGTCGACAAGAACGCCAAGCTCGCGTTTGAGCAACGCTTCCGGATTCTCAAACCCGACATGAAGCTCGTGCTCGAAGAGTTACAGGAGACACTCGAGCTCCCGAAGTTTCCCGCGCGTATCGAGTCGTTTGATATTTCTCACATCCAGGGCGCAGAGAATGTCGCGGGCATGGTTGTTTGCGATAACGGAAAGATGAATCGATCTGAGTATCGCAAGTTTCGGATCAGGAGCGTGGATGGCGCAAACGATGTGGCGTCGATGCGCGAGGTGGTGACGCGGCGTTATCGCCGTCTGCTCGAAGAAGGCAAACCGCTTCCGGATCTGATCATGATCGACGGCGGCAAAATTCAGCTCACCGCTGCCGCAAACGCGATGAGCGAACTCGGGCTCGAAGCGATTCCGATGGTCGGTATCGTCAAACCTCCGCAACGGCACAACGACGTCGCATACCTGCTGATGAAAGGTCGAGAAGACGAACCCATCTATCTCGACTCGCACTCGTTAATCCTTCGCCTGCTGCAGATGATCCGAGATGAAACGCACCGGTTCGCAGTGACTTACCATCGCAAGCGGCGCGAGTTGCGCGACTTCACTTCGGAGCTGACTGCGATTCCAGGTGTTGGTGATAAGAGAAAGGGGAGACTACTGCGCCACTTTGGATCGATTCAACGAATCTCCAAGGCGGGCGTTTCAGAACTGACGCCCTTTGTCGGACGCAAAACCGCAGAAGAGATCGCGGAACACTTCGAGCGCCAGCGAGTAGCGGCAAATAAAGCCGCGGATTTACACGGATGAACACAGATAATTCTTCTCCGCGTTAATCGGTGCAAATGCGCGGCTTACCCGCCCTGCCCCTCACGCATTCCAGTAAATTCGTAAGTCAAATGCAGCTTCAACGATCCGTCGAGGATCTCGGCGCGCACGTCCTTCGCACGCGCCCTCACCGAACCATTGCTCGCCTTCACCGGAATCAGCAACGACAACTGCTGCTCACTCACAAGCACGAGGGGATTCACCTTCTGGTTGATCGCGCCCTGCACAAACACCGTCAGAAAGTTGTTCGCGATCGGATTCACTCCCTCGAGGTTCACACCTTCAACGTCGACGTGCCCGTACACCGTCTGCTTCGACTCGTCAAACGACAGCTTGATATTCGTTTGCGCCCAGCCTTTGAACTGCATACATCCTGCAAGGTTGTAACTTCCCGTGAACGCCATCGGCGCACGGATGCTGCCGTTTCGAAACTGCACACCGGTCTTCGCACCACTGCCTTCCGGCAAAAGCGTGATCGTGTTTGCGCATCCGCCCTGAAACATCGCCTGCTCGATCTGTTCGACTCCAGCCGGATCGCTTTTGCCTAACTGAAACGTGGGCGTTCCGAGCCCGTTGAATGTCGCCGACAACACTGCATCGACGAAACTCTGTTCGAGTGCGATCACAACCGTGCCCGGCGGCGAGCCACCCTGATCGGGTGGTTTCACCGCCTGGCCCGGTGCAGACTCAGCCGGCGGCACACCGAGAAAAAAGATCGCGACACCGGCGCCGACGAGTATTCCGAGCAGAAGGATTAGAACGTATTTCATCTGTTTACCTTTACGGTCTTGGACTTGTTGCAGGTGAAACTGTCGGCGATGCAGTTGGATACCCGGCAGTCGGTGATGGTGATGCTGATGGCGGTGGCGCTGTGTTCATATTCGTCAACAGCGTTCTCAGCACTGCTGCTACCGCATTCGTAACCGCATTCACCTGTTGCCTCACTTGCGCTTCTGATACTTTGTTCATGCCTTCCGGTATTTCAAAGAAATTCGGCGGAAGGGTGGTGGTAATGTCTCGCAACTCCGCGACGACTTTCGCGCCCTTAACACCTTGAACATCGCCACTCGCTTCCGTATAAAGCTCGGCGCGCAACGGTAGCCCTGTTTCCTTGTCAACATACACAAACGATTCGGTCTCGACCTGGCCTGCTGAAGTCTGCGTCTGCGCTGTGCGCGCGTAACGATACTTCACGGCAGTTCTTCCGTTGATTGTGTCGTCGCCGACGAGTTGGATGCCTTGAAGCCGATCCAGGTAAGCGACTAATTGTCCCGGCGTCATGAGTTTTTGAATCTGGAAACCTGTGGCCTCAGGTGTCAACTCAGCATACTGCTTTCGCTGCGGAGCGATTCCGTACTGGACACCGGCGCGTTCCAGGTAGATCAGATCCGATCCGTCAGGCAGTTTGAACGAGAGCCTGCGGTCGGCGCCGCTTCGAGCGACTTCAGCGGACAACGGCGGGATACCAATCGTCTTCTCCCCACCTTCGGTTTCCGCAGTAAAGACTATCGTTGCTTTATAAGTTTCCGGTTCGCGGGCGGCGATGGTTGAAGGCGCAGTAGTCGCATTGACGTTGGTTGCGGCGACGTTCGCGTTGGTGTTGATATTTGTGTTGACGTTTGTGTTAACGGTCGTGCCTCGCGAACACGCAGTTGTTGCGACAATAGTTGCTGAGATAACTAACAACAGAATCAAGACCGGCGGTCTGACGTCGGTATTTTTCATAGTGGCATTCTCCGAACGGTTCGCGCTTGTGCGCGACGTTGATTAATCCGCGGGGGTTTGCAGGGAAGGTAAATAGAATAGTGCAGCCGCAACTCGAATACAAGAGATGTGGCCCACAATTGACTTTCGCTCGCCTCCTGTCATAGAAGCGTCTGCATGAAAACCATCCTGCTTGTGTTGCTAATCGCGTTTGCGCTCTCACTCTGTAACCTCTCCGGCAGACTCGGGAAAGAAGGTTCCAGTTCTAATCAACCCGGACCATCGAACAAAGCTACCGAGCCGGCGAAGCCGACGGAACAGCAGGCAGCCGCGGTCGCTGGTGGAAAAGAAGTGAAGTGGATAAAGCAGGGCATGTCGTGGACGGTCCCGTCTGATTGGGCCGAGCAGGCAAACGATGCGTCCATGTTCATGATGCGCTCGCCGGGGGCAGGCGGCGCGTCGCTCATCGTCAACATTGCACCGATGGACGAAGGTTATCCGGTTCAGTCGGCCATTGAGGCACAGTTTCAGCAGGCAGAGAGCCGTGCGAAGAACGGAGAGGTCGACGAAGTTAAGTGGGTTGAGATTGACGGTGTGAAGGGCGTGCAGTTTCGCGAAACAAATCCGGCGAGAGGCGATGGCAGTCGCAGACTGCAATGGATGGCCTACCGGAAGTATCTCGGCCAGACACAACTGATCAATCTAATGCTTGCGAGCCAGGGGAAAGATTTCGATCGCCATCGCGACGCCATGTACGGGATCCTCTACTCAATGAAAGTCGCGCATCGCTAACATTCCGGCCGCTTTATCTGTGTCTAAATTCGACTGAGTCGGCAATAAGACCAGATCTCGGATGTAATAAAAGCCTCATTATTGACATACATCATCAGATAGGTAACTCAATCGTTACACGCCCGACTCCAGGAACTGAAATCTCAGTTCCGCTCCCATTGGAGGACTTATGAAAGCCAGAAAGAAAAGGCCTGCCTGGACCATCATGGTCTATCTAGCAGGCGACAACAATCTCACCACAGAATGTATGTTTGCACTTACCGAAATGAAAGAAGCGGCCTATGACGAGCAGGAGGTGAACGTCGTCGCTCAGTTTGATCCAAGCGATCCTTATCTGCCTGCACACCGCTATGTGATCAATCGCAGCAAGCAGGGGAGCCTGTACGCTGACATTATCGACAGCGCCCGTTACTACAAGGCAAGGCGCGAAGTAAACTTCAGAAAAGAAAGCCGTAACGCACAATCACTGGCCGAAACCCGTCGATCAGCACGTAAGTCGACCAGCAAAACGCTCGCAAAAGCGACTCTTACCAATAACGAAGCGACCAAGATCGTTACCAACGATACTGACACCGGATGCCCGATCACGCTCTATAACTTCATCAGTTTTTGCCTTCAGGAATACGAAGCCGACCACTACATGGTCGTGCTCTCCGGTCACGCCGGAGGCACCGAGCGTGACTACCTGCTCAAAGACGAAAGCAGTGCCGGCTCACTCACCTTCAACGAGCTCAAGCAGGTTTTCAAAAGGGTGAAGAAAGATCGGAAAGGAAAGTTGATCGACGTCCTGGGCATGGATAACTGTCTCATGAGCATGGCAGAAATCTGCTATGAGCTCAGGGGACTCGCCGAGATCGTCGTCGGTTGCGAAAGCGTTAGCCCCGCATCCGGCTGGCCGTATCGTCAAATACTCGAACGGGTGGACCAGCAGGCTACAAAGCCGCGCGCACGGAAGTCGCTGGCCGTCGATGCGGCAAAAGCGATCGTCGAAGAGTACGTAAATTACTACTCCAGTTACTGGGTCGCAGGTCTTTCAGTCACGCAATCGGCGTTGAATCTGAAAAAAGTGGACGAGCTAAATCGCAGCGTGAACCGGCTCGCGGCCGCGATGGAGCGTGAGTTGAAACGAGAGTGGAAAAACAGTGAAGGCAAACGAACCCCGCCGAAGAAGCGTACGTTTGAGAACTCATTGCTCCTGGCCCACTGGGAAGCACAGTCGTACAACGGAGAACAGTTCATCGACCTGTACGATTTTTGTGACTGCTTAGAGAATCGAGTCAACATTCCTGATATTGCGAAGCGATGTCGTGAGTTAAAGAAGTTTATTGCATCGGAATTTGTGCTGACTTCGTGTTATTGCGGGCCTGCTTACCAGTATTCACACGGAGTTTCGCTGTATTTTCCGTGGGCGCAGGTAGCGCCGAGTTACTGGAACCTCGACATTGTTCGCCAGTCGAAAGACAACGGGTGGGGCAGTTTTCTACAAACTTACACGCGACTCACGCGTCGATGGCCCAGAGGTTTGGCGACCGACGGAAGGGTGCTTGACGCAGACGGTAGAATGACAACGCTGAACATGGCGTCGCCAACGACGCTCAACGAATCGGTGATTGAGCATCGCATCGTCAACGATCGGATAGTTAACGACCGCATCGTTAACGACCGGATCGTTAACGATCGGCTGGGTTCCTCCGGCAGCCGGGTTCATAGCATGCGAAATCCTCCCAACATGTTTCTTCCGGATGAGTGTATTCGAGATCGATACAGGGTCTGGGAGTACCAGAATGTCCTGCGACATGGAATCGCCAGGTCAAAACAGGGGTCACTCATGTGAAAGTCCTCAAACCTCAAACACTGCTGATCGTCTTCGTTCTGGTGCTTGCGGCTGGACCCGCGGTTCAAGCCGCGGGCGTCAGTGCGCAGGCGATCCTCGAAGAAGCAGATCGATTGCGCGGCGAACAACTCGAAGCTTCAAACCTTCAAGCTGCCGATAAGTATCGTGAAGCGGCAAACCTGTTCCTCACGCAGGGCGAGTTGCGCCGGGCTACGAGCGCACTCCGAAATTCCGGAGAGCTTCTTCATCTTCTCGGAAAGACCTCGGAGTCGTTAGCTTGCTACAAACAGGCGCTGGCTTTGACGAATAAAACCGGCGACGCGATCGAGCGCGGGAAAATATTCAATGGCCTCGCTGACCTGCATTTCATCCTCGGCGACATCGTAGCAATTGGTTCAAATGCTCGCAGGGCATTAGATATTGGACGAAGGCTTCGCAACCGCGAAATCGAAGCCGCGGCACTCGGCAACTTCGCCGAATCACTCTCCGGCGAAGGCAAGATGGAGGAAGCTCGCGCGCACCAGCAGCAGGCACTCGAGATCTGGCGTGAGTTGAATAACACTCGCGGGCAGGCGATCGCTTCGACAGGGCTTGGTTTTTATTACCGCAATCTCGGCAAACCCGAACAAGCGTTGCGGTCGTATGTTGAAGCCCTCTCGCTCGCGCAACACGCAAACGATCGCAGCGTCGAAACACTCGCGTTAATCTCCTTCGCCAACTTCAAGCGAAAGTGTGGATACCGCCAGGAAGCACTTGAGCTATACGCGACCGCGAAACGGATTGCCGAACAGATCGGAGATCAAATTTCGCAGGGAACGATCCTCGGCGGAATGGGCAATATCCATTTCGAAATGGGCAACACCGAGCATGCGCTCCACTACCTCGAAGAGACCACGAAGATCATGGAGCGCAACGGCTCGCAGTGGGGAATCGCCGAGGCAAAGCTCGAGCTTGGCAGGATTCATCGGTCGCTCGACAACAACGACCAGGCGCGCCGGTATCTTCTCGAAGCACTCGACATTTCCAGGTCTATCCGCATGCCGCGACTGGAATCTGCGACGCTCCGCGCGTTGGGCCAGGTTTACGATGCACTCGGCGATAACGCAACAGCTCTCCAAACGTACAAAAGCGCACTCAAGTTAACGCGGCCCGGAGAAGACCAGCACGAGGAAGCTTACACTCTCAATTACATCTCACGTATTTACGAGAAGTTGAATCAGCACGATCGTGCGTTGAAGCACTATAACCGTGCGCTCGTGCTCAGCCGTAAATCTGCGGATCCGGCTGGAGAAGCACTCACGCTCTTCAACCTGGCCCACTTGAAAAGAGATCGTGGAAACCTGCGAGAAGCGAAGCGCGACATCGAGGACGCGGTCGCGATCGTGGAGTCGCAACGCTCGAACGTATCGAGTCACGCTCTGCGCACGAGCTACCTCGCACAGGTCCGCAACATCTACGAGCTCAACGTAAATATCCTGATGCGTCTGCACAACGAGAGCCCGGCATCGGGATTCAATGTGGAAGCGTTTGCAATCAGCGAGAAGGCGCGGATGCGATCGTTCCTTGAATCAGTTCGCGAAGCAAGGGCAAACGTTCGAGCCGGCGTCGATCCGCTGCTGCTTTCGAAAGAGAAACAACTGAACGAAGCGCTCAACACGAAGGCACAGCTTCACGTTCAACTGCTCGCTGCGAAACAAAACGATGAAGCAGCGAACGTGAGTAAAGAACTCGACACGCTTGTCGCCGAACTTGCCAACGTACGCGATCAGATCCGACAGGCGAGCCCGCAGCTCGCAACGTTGAGCATGCCCGACCTGCTGACTTTGAAACAAGTGCAACAACGCGTGGTCGACGATGAGACAGTGTTGCTGGAGTTTGTTCTTGGTGATGAGCAAAGCTACGCGTGGGTTGTTACGCGTACGGGATACTCGAGTCACGAATTGCCAGGACGGGCCAAGATCGAGGAATCTGCGCTACGCCTGCACAAACTCTTCACCGAATATCAACCTATCGCCGGTGAACCGACCGCGACGAGAGTTGAGCGGCAAAAGAAAGTGGACGCCGAGCTTCCCGCCGAAATCGCTGCGCTCGGTGAACTGGTCCTTGGACCACTTGCAGGAGAGCTCAACAAACGAAGGCTTCTCATCGTCGCGGACGGCGCGTTGCAGTACGTGCCTTTTCAACTGTTGAGACCTCCAGGGTTGGAAGCACAATTGATCTACAAACACGTGATCCTCAACTTACCTTCGGCTTCTTTGCAGGCACTCCTCACCGACGAAGCAGCACGACGCAAACGCGCGGTCAACGAGGTTGCCGTACTTGCAGATCCCGTGTTTGAAGCCGACGACCCGCGACTCAAATCAAGGTCGCAAACAACGCCAGTGAATGAGACGTTGGAAATTCGCCAGTTGCTAAGAGACGTTGGCATTTCACCCGATGGTGTGCAGATCCCGCGTCTCATCGCCTCGCAAGCGGAAGCTGAAGGAATCATGGCCGCGGTTCCTGCGAGCGCAGCACTAAAAGCTTTGGGATTTGCTGCGAATCGGGAACGCGTGTTCAGGGAAGAGTTGGCGACTTACCGGATCGTTCACTTCGCCACACATGGAATCATCAACAACGAGCGTCCGGAGTTGTCGGGCATCGTGCTGTCTTTATTCGACAGCGAGGGCCGTTCGCAGAATGGGTTCCTGCGTTTGCACGAGATTTACAACCTGCGCCTCGCGGCCGATCTCGTTGTGCTGAGCGCGTGCAGCACTGGCCTCGGAAAAGATGTCAGAGGCGAAGGAATGATTGGTCTGACGAGAGGCTTCATGTCCGCAGGCGCGTCAGGCGTGGTCGCTTCGCTGTGGAAAGTGGACGACGATGCGACCGCGGAGCTGATGAAACATTTCTACGACGGCATGTTCCGGAAACGCTTGCGGCCGGCGGCTGCGTTGCGAGAAGCACAACTCGCCATGTCGAAACAGAAGCGCTGGCAGTCGCCTTACTACTGGGCCGGCTTCGTGATCCAGGGCCAGTCGACGATGAATGGACCAGTTACTGAACCTCATTCGATTAAAACTCAAACCATAGTGCTCGCAACGTTCGGCGGGCTGCTCGTGATCTTCCCAATTCTGGTGCTACGACGACGCTTCCACGGCAACCACCCATGAAAAAGAAGTGGGTCTTGTCGCAGGAGCAGTTCGACCGTCTACTCAACTGGCTTGATAAAGATCGTGAGAAGGCCGGAATGAAGTATGAAGAGATCCGGCAGCGACTCATCAAGTACTTCGTCGCGCGTGGTGCCGCCGACGCGGAAGACCTTGCAGACGAAACAATCAATCGCGTCACTAACAGACTGGAAGAAATTGAGAAAGACTTCACCGGTGATCGGATACGATACTTTTACGGCGTGGCCCAAATGGTCTGGAAGGAGTATTTGCGAAGACCTCAACCCCCTGAGCCTCCACCGCCGCCGCCTGATTCGAGTCAAAGTGAACAGAAGCATCGCTGTCTCGAAGAATGCATTCAACAACTGAGCGCCGACGATCGTGAGGTGGTCACGCAGTATTACTTTCCGCAGGAAG
>DASTQB010000004.1:0-6270 GCA_035761985.1 Pyrinomonadaceae bacterium | reverse complement strand
TTGACGTTGGTTGCGATCGCATCCGTCGAAGCGATATCGATCGAATGTGACCACGAATACGATCCCACTGCTTGGAGACCGCGAGACAGGCGGCGCTGAAACTTGATCTGTAGCGCGTGGTAGTCAGACGTCGCCGAGTTGTCAGTCAACGCGATGAACTCAAAATTCGGATTGACGTTGAAGACATTCGTTACGCGCAGCAAGTCTCTTCCAATCGCGCCGACATAAGTCGCCGAGAGACTCTGATTGGTTCCGATCGACTGCTCAAGGGCGACATTCCATTGATATGTCCGTGGAAGCTTCAGATGCGGATCGGCAATGAGCATTGTTGAAACTGGTAGATTCGTGGTGAGTGCAGGAGGGGCCGCATCATCAGGGCTGAGCGGAAACGGAGAAGAGAAAAAGTTTTTGTCGGCGATGTATGGAAAAAAGCTCGAGACTCCGCCAAGCGATCCTTGCCCGAGATCGTAAAAGACACCAAAGCCCGCGCGGAGGACAGCACCCCAATTTCGTATTCCATCGAGTTGATAAGCGAGCCCGATTCGCGGCGCAATATTGCCGTAAGTGGTTTCATACAGCGGCGTGCCGCGAAGTGCGAGTGTCATCGTCGATGGATTATCCAGGCCGACGACTGTGAACGGATCGTTGTCTCGATTCTTGCCCTTCAGAGCCGGATTAACGTCCCACCGCAAGCCGTAAGTTACTGTCAGTCGAGGTGTAATCTTCCAGGTATCCTGACCAAACAACGAGAAGTTTTGCGAAAGAAGCGCGTTCGTTTGGAACGAACTCGATTGGGCCAGTAACGCAGTGCCGGATAAGGCTCCTCCGGGATTAGTACCGACTCCCGAGAACGCTGCAAACTGGCGGTAAGCGGCCGGACTACTAAAAGGAGCGAGCCAGCGATAGTCCATACCAAACTTTAGTTGATGGCTGCCCTTTGTCACCGACAGGTTGTCGATCAGATTGACCTGGCGCTGCTCGGTCGTTCCCTGCTTGCCCTGAACGTACTGTCCAGCACCCTGGATAATAAACAGGAAGTTGCCATTCGCAGATGTGATACCTGAGGGAAACATCAGCGACTCGGGAAGTGGTACGGCGCCGCCGAAATCGTCCATCACGAACTTGATGCCGACACGATGGTTGCTGTAGTTCGCGCGCACTTCATTGCTGATCTCCGGTGTGATCATTTGGGTGAGGCCAATCGTTGCAGTGTGTACTGACGACGAGAGTGAATTCGTCGTACTGAGCACTCGACCGGATGAAAACACCGGGCCGCGCTGGTCTGAGCTGGATGGTGAATAGTTGTACCTGCCAAACAGGTTTAGCCGGGATCCGGGAAAATGATCGAGGCGAATACTGTAAGCATCGAGCGACGACGGATTGGAAAAGGCGGCGTTGAATTGTGCGAGACCGGGTGCGAGTGCAGGTCCGTTCGCAACGGGATACGCGTTTAAAAAAGGACGTATTGCGGCTGGCGCCTGCTGTCGCGATTGGTTGTCGGGCACGGTGGTTTGCATGCTCGACGGCTGGCGCAATCGCTGTCCTTCGTATGAGAAGAAAAAGAACGTCTTGTCTTTGACTACGGGCCCGCCAAGTACACCACCGAAATCATTCAGCCGCTCGGCAGGTTTCGGCAGACCATTGCGGTTCACAAACCAGTCTCTGGCATCGAGTACGTCGTTCCTGAAATACTCGAACAGCGTGCCGTGAAAACGGTTTGTTCCGGATCGCGTCGCAATCGAGATCTGCCCGCCCGGCGTGCGTCCAAACTCCGGAGCAAACGAAGACGTCTGGATGCGAAATTCCTGCATCGCATCCACAGACACGAGGCTGTTTGTTCCGCCGGAAGCGCTAAGCGCGGGTAAAGCACCCGAAGCGCTCTGCATCATAGCGATGAAACCGGTCACTCCGAAATTCGCGCTGACTCCATCGACTGTGAAATAGTTTGCGTCCGCGCGCTGTCCATTGACACTGAATTGTCCCTGATCGTTAAAAGTAGACGGCGTGACGACCACACCCGGCGCCAGTTCGATCAGCGTTTGAAAACTCCGGCCATTGAGAGGAACATTCTCGACGAACGTGCGGTTGATAACGGTGCTGACCGTCGCGGATGCAGTGTTCACGAGCGGTGCACCGCTCTCAACCATGACAGTCTCCGACAGGTCGCCGAGCGTCATCTGTAGATCGACTCTCAGCGCGTCCTGCACATGAAGCACAACATCGGGTTTTATTAGTTTCTTGAATCCAGGCTTTTGTATTTCCAGACGATAGGACGTCGGCGGAAGATTCGCCAGGTGATATTCGCCTGAACCGTTCGTGATGCCTTCGTAACGCAGATTCGTACCGGCGCTGATGGCAACGACTCTCGCATCAACGATCAGCGCGTTTGCGGGATCGGTGATCCGCCCTGTCAGGGAAGCATTCGTGGATTGGGCGAGGCTAAGCGTAAATGATGTGAGGAGGATGAACACCAATGCAGCAACACTGCGCATAAGTCCAAACCTCACAATTGAAAAGTGAATTCGAGAGCCTACTGCCTGGATCGAATTGTGTCAACGACTAAAATGAGGTATGGACCAATCCCCTGATCGAGTGATGCGAAAGCTTCCAGTGGAAAAGACATACTGAGATAAGATATGCGCCCTATGGAGAATACGCGCGGACGAGGACGGCATGTCATCCCACCTGGCCTCGCGATCGCCTTCCTGTTTCTCGCGTGGTGTCCTGCTGCGTTTGCGTTAGACCCGACGCTGGACATCAGCCAGTATGCGCACACGTCGTGGCGGGTCCGCGATGGTTTCCCGAACGGCCAAATTAGTTCATTTGCCCAAACTCCCGACGGTTATCTCTGGCTCGGTACGGAATTCGGTTTGATCCGTTTCGATGGAGTCAAGCATGTTCTCTGGCGGCCGCCCGCGGATCAAAAGCTTCCATCAAACTTCATCTTCAGCCTGCTGGTCACGCGTGACGGAACGCTGTGGATTGGAACAGAGAAAGGACTGGCAAGCTGGAAAGACGGCAAGTTGACGCAGCACCCCGAACTCGCTGAACGTTACATCTTCGCGCTCGTGGAGGATCGTGAAGGCTCGGTTTGGGTGAGCGGACTGTCAGTGTCTGGTGGAAAACTCTGCTCGATCCGGAATGGCAACGTCCAATGCTTCGGAGACGACGGTAGTCTTGGTCGTGGAGTATTCAACTTATACGAAGACAGCAAGGGCAATCTCTGGGCGGGAGTGAAAGAAGGACTGTGGCTATGGAAGCCTGGACCACCGAAA
This sequence comes from Pyrinomonadaceae bacterium, assembly GCA_035761985.1. Classification (GTDB taxonomy): domain Bacteria; phylum Acidobacteriota; class Blastocatellia; order Pyrinomonadales; family Pyrinomonadaceae; genus PSRF01. The sequence goes on along the minus strand of DASTQB010000004.1, from coordinate 2,995 downwards.
TTCTACTCCTTCCCGGGCGAGCCCGATGGTATCCAGTGTTTCGGCGAAGACAGTGACGGCACACTCCTCGTCGGGTGGAAGGGCGGCATTCACCGCTTCACGGATGGCAAGACCGAGCCGTATTCCGTTCCGGGCGTAACCGGACAAATTCGAGGCCGAAGGATCCTTCGTGACCGCGACGGCGGACTGTGGATTGGTACGTTAAATCGCGGGCTTGTGCATGTACACGAAGGCAGGGCAGATGTCTTCGGTATGTCAGACGGCCTCTCGGGCGAGGCCGGTGACAGACTTTTTCTAGACCGCGAAGGAAATATCTGGGTAGCGACTGGCAGCGGCCTCGATCGCTTTCGCGAATACGCGGTGGCCACATTTTCCGTCAAGCAGGGGTTGTCGAGTCCGTGGGTTCAATCGGTCGTTGCGGACAAAGCTGGGGCTATCTGGGTCGCAACTCGTAACTACTTGAACCGTTGGAGTAACGGGCAGCTTTCAGTCTTCAACGTCAAACCGGATACCTTCAAACCAAATTCGCTTTTTCAGGATCGTAGCGGGCGAGTTTGGGTTTCGACGCCGTTCGGGTTCGGGTATCTGGAGAATGACCGGTATGTCGCTGTCAGCAATGTGCCCGGAGCTGTAACTGCGATCGCACAAGACAGTGCGGAGAATCTCTGGATCGGCAACGAGCACGCCGGACTTTTTCATGTGCTCCGCGGGAGCGTGGTCCAACAGATCCCGTGGTCCAAGTTCAGACAAGACGATCATGCGAGTGTTATGGAAGCCGACGTGGCAAAGGGTGGAGTCTGGCTCGGTTTCTTCCTCGGTGGCATTGCTTATTACAGTGATGGTCAGATCCGATCGACGTATACCGTCGCCGGTGGGCTGAGCGCAGGTCGTGTGAGCGATCTTCAATTCGATAAAGACGGTGCGCTCTGGATTGCGACCGAAGGCGGACTCAGCCGGCTGAAGAACGGGCGCGTTGCCGCGCTGAACAGCCAGAACGGATTGCCGTGCGATGCCGTTCACTGGGTGAGGGAAGACGACGCTGGTTCGTTCTGGCTTTACGCAGCCTGCGGCCTGGTGCGCGTTTCACGTGCGGAGTTGGACGCCCTCGCCAGCGCTGTGGAGCAGGGGATTGATGCGAAGCCTTCGATCAATGCAGTGGTTTTCGATAATTCCGACGGCGTGAGAAGCCTTGCTGTAGGAAACCATTTCTTTCCGCAGGTCGCTAAAGCCAGCGATGGCAAACTGTGGTTCTCAACCGGAGACGGCGGGATCAGTGTTGTTAATCCGGGGCGCCTTGCGTTCAATAACTTCGCGCCGCCCGTGCATATCGAACAGTTCATCGCAGATCGGAAGATCTACGACGCTGCTAAAGGCGGGTCTTTGCGCCTGCCGCCATTGTTACGCGACCTGCAAATTGACTTCACGGCCCTCAGTCTCGTGGCTCCTGAAAAGATCCGGTTTCGATACAAACTGGAAGGCCGCGACAGCGACTGGCAGGAAGTCACGGATCGTCGACAAGTCTTCTATACGGATCTTCCTCCGGGCGACTATCGTTTTCGCGTCATAGCTTCCAATAACCATGGCGTGTGGAACGAAACGGGTACGTATCTCGATTTCAACATTGCGCCCGCCTACTATCAAACCGCGTGGTTTCGGATCGCGGCGGTTGTCCTGTTTATTTTAGGGCTTGTCGCAATTTATCAAATACGGTTGCGGCAAGTTGCGCAGCAAGTGCGCGGGCGGATGGAAGAACGTCTGGAAGAGCGCGAGCGTATCGCTCGCGATCTGCACGATACGTTATTGCAAAGCGTACAAGGTTTGATCTTGAAGTTTCATGCAGTGTCGAAACAGATACCTGCCGATACGCCCGCCTACGAGGCACTTGAGAAAACGTTGGACCACGCCGACGAGGTCCTGGCGGAAGGAAGAGACAGCATTCGGAACCTGCGCGTCAATTCTGCAACACTGAGTGATTTGCCTGCCGCGTTCCGCTCTGTCGCTGAAGAGACGTCGCAGGGTCGTGAGGCGACGTTCAAGACCGTAGTTGAGGGTCATGTGCGTGATTTACATCCGCTCGTGCTTGAAGAGTGCTATTGCATTGGGCGCGAGGCAATCATCAATGCGCTTAGCCATTCGGATGGTCAAAACGTTGAAGCAGAGATCGCCTACGACTCGCGGCAGTTTCGTCTCCGCGTGCGTGACGACGGAAGAGGCATAGATCCCGAGATCCTCGAAGCAGGCGGGCGTGCGGGTCATTGGGGACTGCAGGGAATGAACGAGCGAGCGCGAAAAATCGGCGGTCAGTTGAGGTTTTGGAGTCGACCGGAAACGGGCACGGAAGTCGAGTTGATAGTTCCCGCATCGACGGCTTATCAAGGTCCGTCAAAGAAATCGAAGAAGTTGTTTAGCCGCGGGTTTTCGCGGATAAACGCGGATTAGATTTCGATGATGCCGCGTTTCAAGGCGATCGTTACGGCGTGTGTTCGATCGTTGGCGCCAAGCTTGGAAAGAATGCTCTTCATGTGCGCTTTGATCGTTTCTTCGGAGACGTTAAGGAGTTGGGCCACCCTCTTGTTGGCGTTACCAGCCGCCACTTCGCGCAACACTTCGATCTCACGTTCCGTCAACGCATCGTCGCTGTGATGCTCGGCCATCTCGACTGCGATCTCGGCAGGAATTCGTTTCTTACCGGCGTGGACCGTGCGGATCGTGTCGATCAACTCTTTCCGCACCATGTTCTTCAGCAGATAGCCTGCGGCGCCCGCTTTGAATGCTCGAGCTGCCTGCGCGTCACCGCTGTAAGTAGTCAGCACGATGATGCGGGCGTCGGGGAACTCTTCACGAATTTTCAGAATCGCGTCGATGCCGTTGACTTCCGGCATCTGCACGTCCATCAGTGTCACGTCGGGCCGGTGTGTGCGAAACAGTTCGATCGCTTCACGACCGTTGCTGGCTTCGGCGATAAGGACCATGTCCTGTTCGCTTGCGAGCACTG
>DASTQB010000003.1:0-26647 GCA_035761985.1 Pyrinomonadaceae bacterium | reverse complement strand
CCTTTGAAAACAACGGGATTGACTCCGGTCCTTTTCCAAACCGCATACGATCGCCAAAAGAACGCGGCACTGAAGTACGCGAGCAAATAGATGGGTAGGAAGTATCTTAGTGACATGCGTCGTCACACCATCTTTCGCCATCATTGGACCATCTGTGAGCGGACTTTTCAAATGCCCGCGACATTCAACACCTCTTCAGACGAGTGCCTGCACATGAAAGTTCATCAATGGTTGCTCAACGTTTCGTTTTTGGCCCTGACGATCGCTTTCTCGGCCGCACCGGCTGAACAAGCTGGCGCCGGACTCATGAACAGTCTGGCGAAGGAGGGCTTTGTCGTTCATGAGCTGTGTAAGTCGAAAACGGTCAGCGTTCTCCTGGAACGATTGCGATAATACAGACTATTGCGATGCGATCTGCGGTAAACTTGCAAGCGGCTGCTTTGTATGAATCTGCAGTTATGGCAAAACACTCTGAAGCATGCCGGCGTTTGACTTCGCGCCGGGTCTCACCGAATCCGAGATGCTTCAACGTTCCAAGAGAAACTCACCATGAGAACCATCACAATCGAAATCCCACCGTCGGGCATTCGGCTGAAGCTGTCGGCGAGTCAACACACGACACACCGGCGTGCCGTGCTCGTATTGCCTGACGGAATTGACGCACACCTGGACGCCGACGAATCGAAACCAGAAACCAACGGACCTCGGGCCAAGGCAACACCGGCCAGGCCAGCGCCGTTACCTAAGAAGAAACCCGGCAAGCCAATGTCAACTCAGGAAATTGGCGCTCGGTTGATCAAGTTGAAGGTTAGATCCGAGACGGCAGCGATAAACGCTATCAAGGCGATGTTCCAGTTCACGTCACCTTTGACCGATCAGCAGGCACAAACGAAGCTGAGCGCGGTGCGTAAGGCAAAGTTGCTCGAGTTTGACTCGAACGGCAAGGTACTAAACCGCCAGGGCTGACGATGCTGAGAAGCGCATTGCTTACGTCAGGCTCAGAGGCGTGAGGCGATGGTCAGGATGCGGGCTTAAAGTTTCTCAGTCGTTGCGAGCAGCGGTTTGGTGCCGGGAACTGACTGTTATTCTTAGTGGTCCATCAGGGCGTACGCGACTAACAACCCAGAGTCGCGCCAGGGGACTTTCTCTGACCACGTGATTCAGAATCTCCTTCGCCGTGCTGCCAGAAAGATTGAGCGAGAAGTCTCGCCCGAGTTGTGGGATATAGCCGCCGCTGAAATTTGCAATTGAGCCTGCGGATTCAATGCCCCTTGCGTCCAGCACCGCTTTTATCTCCGCTGAGGTAAACAAAAGCTCTTCCAACTTCCAACTGCTGGTCCCTTTATTAACAGCAAAGCTCTTGAGTCGAAGTGAAAGGATTTCCGCCAGAAACGGATCTCGATGGCTTGCGCGAGGGAAAATATTGACGACGCCATTCTCGATGAACCAATCGTATTTGGGGTTCTGGCTTACGAACTGATCCAACAACTCCGGAAGAGTACCATCGTCAAGCTTAAGTCTGTATTCAGTAAGATCGTTATTTCCGGAATCAAGCTCAAGACCTATCGGGATATCGTAATCGTGGCCGAGCATCGAAAAAAGCTGGACCATTTGGCCTTCAAGAGCCACGGATTTGAATTGCCGCGTTGCGAGGTTATGTCCCTGCCTGGAAACATCAGCGCGCTGCGCATATACCCGTTGGCTGCCGATTAGCGACAGCGATAGCACTGACAGCGTAAATGCTACGAGTCGAGCCATAATGACTTTCCTCCGTTGAATCACCTATAGATCGAGGAACGCCATAGCAGTTTAATCTAACGTGCGTTTAATGGCCCAAGCCACGCGACCCACAGAGAAGCACAAGAAGCACAAAAGATTCTGCAAAACACCTGTTGTGCCTCTTGCGCCTCTTGTGGCTCGGTTCAGGTTTACTTCATAGTGCCGATGGTGACCGTGACGACCGGCACTTGACCGCTACTCTTGTTGTACGACACCCAGAAGCGCTGCGCGTCATGCATTACCATCCTGAACAAAGATCCGTCCGGTCTCTGCAACAGCAGGCCCTCGCCGAGTACGGTTTTGTAATCAGGCGCACCAACACCACCCGTGTAGTCGGTGGAGATAGTTACAACCTTTTGCGCGGCATCGTAAGCAAATTGCGCCGTTTCGCTCGCCGAGAAGATGTAGAAATCCTGTTCGTTGCTCTTCATCGCCGGCTCGCCGAGCATCGCTCTCACTTCAACCGCAGTCATGCCGAGACGCACGCCGCGATACTCCCTGTAAAGCTGTTGCTGCACTTGCGGCTGCGCTTTGACCGCCCTCATCGTGCCGGTCTGGCTTTGACCTTTGCCAACAACTGCCGCCATCAGCAGCAGGATAAGTATGCCAAGCAGAAAGTAAATCAATTCGGTGGTGCCAAGTCTATGATGTGTGCTGGTTTTCATTTCATCAACTCCTCCCGACGGCTTTTGTGATCATGTCGGCGTCTCTGCTGGGGCCTTTGCCGATGGCCCAAAGCTGTCCACCAGCGCGCACCTGGAGAATGATTTCATCAAGCGGGCGCCGCGGTGGACCAAACATCACGTGGCCCATGCGTGCATCGAATGCCCCCTGATGACAGGGACATTTCAGACAGCGGCTCGACGCGTCGAAATCCACAGAACATCCTGCGTGAGAACATCTTCGGCTGTACGCCTTGAATTCGCCGTCGGTCGAGCGTAGCAGCACAGCCGGATCGTTTCTGGTTGGATAATTGAAGTAGAGACTGGAGCCCGGCAGGAGCGCCTCGGCGCCATCGATCTTCCGGTGAGGGTACGCAACAAGCGAATCCTGAGCCGCTATAACTTCGCCCGCCTGCGGTGAAGCTAACAGCAGCCCCGCGGAACTCAATACAAGACCGGTGCAGAAGGTGCGTCGCGTGGTGTGTGACGATTCGTCTACATCACCTTCGTGGTTCTGGTTCATTTTTGTGCTCCCCTCACCTGACCTTTGGACGCTGGTCCAGATAGAAGATCACAGTGGTGCGAGGGCAACGCATGTGCCGGGCAACACCTGAAGAAATACCGAGGAAAATGAGGTTTTAGTGGCTGCTTTGGGGAAAGTTCACCAGTCAAAGCGAGAAAGCACGCAGTCGGTAGCCGGGTAAGATCAACTCACTCGATTTCCGACTCTGAGCCGGCCCTGACTTAGCGTAACCAGAATCTCTTCACGCCTGTTCAACAGGAATTTAATCCCGCCGGTACGAAGCATGTAATGCATCAGGCTTCGAGGGCTCAGACGCTTTTCCATCAATGAACAAGCTAACAAGACCCTTTTGATAGGCGTTACTGATTTGCCTACTACCTCGAAATGCCCGCCGATGAAGAAGCTGTCCGCGCCGTACGCCTTCGTGAACCACTGGTGCAACGAGCTTGAGGGGGCCTCGATGTGTGCGTCTTCGACGTGGTCTTCGGCATAGACCTGTTTATTTACATCAAAGACGATGACTCGCCGATACTCCTCAACCCGAATCCGCAACTCCGGAATCCAGAATGTCAGTCCGAGTAAAGACTGCCTCAGTCGGTTCCCAAAATCTTTCGCTGCGTTTACAACGTCATCGAATGGAACGCTTTCCTGCTCTGCCTTGACGTCTTTAGCGTTCGGCGTGATTGCAGGTGAGGCCGGCGAGAAAGTCGGTTGCAGTTTGTCGTCGAATGTGACCTCGCTTCCGATTCGTAACGGCAGAATACGCGAGTCGAGCTCGACTAAATCTTCGCTGTGCAGCAAAGAACTGTTTTGCCAGAGCGTACCGCGCGTGCGGTAGTAGTGCGCGGACGCAAAAGGAATCGCCCACCTGGGGTTAATCGCATCGAGCACCTTCTTGTAATTGGTTTTAAGCTCGTCGCGAATCTGCTCGTCGCTCTTACGCGGATGATCGATGAACTTGATCGCGTGGTTGAAGTTATTGAGCAAAACATCGACCTTACCGATTTTGCGCAGCAGTAACTTCAGGGCGTCGATCGGAAGATGACAATCGTTGTAGTTGAGGATCGTCCCTTCGGGAGTCTCGATCAAAAGCATGTTGTCAATTCCGGCGGTTGGATATCTCGTCACTTTAATACTGCTCGTCAGCGGCAGTGTTCTGCGCTCATAAAGTGGTGTGATGTTAGTAAAACCAGCCCGCTGAAGCGCCTCGCTGATTCGGAAGTTTACCGAGTCATTGGCTAATGCGTGTATCGCCGGAGACAGAGCGGCGAGTTGCTTCAGCGTCGGCATGTGAAGGTGGTCGGAATGGAAGTGCGAAATCCAAAGATGGGTACACGCCGCGGCTTTTTGAAGAGCGGCAGGATTGTCGAACTGCAGTCCCCAGCCACCGGCGAACGCCGTACCCGAAAACCATGGATCGCATAAAAGCGACTGTTCGCCAGTCCTTATTATTAGCGACGCATGGTTCAGGTAATCGATTCTCACGAATACTCTGGGCAGAGTTGATTTGCGTGGCGGCGGTCGTGCTCGGCGGGATGCTAAACAGAGGTGTGGCTACTAGTCCTGAAGGAAGGCTAAAGAATGCTAAAAATCGTTAGGATTGCTCGAATCCGCAGGAATCTGCGGCTACTGGAAGTGAGTAATCAGCACGAGGTCTCTCAGGTCAGGCCCGCCCGAGTAAACGAGCCGCCGACCATCCTGCGAGTACGAGAACATAAATAACTGTTGATTGCGCAGCTTAATAATAGGACTCGGAGGTGTGCCATCGAGTGGCAACTCCCAAAGTGCCGAAAGGGTGTTGTCACGGTACGAAAGTGAGTCGCCTGAGGGGGCCCAACGCATGATGGAGCCAAAGTTTGTCGGAGCGGGGATCGTCTTGATAGGCGCGCCGCCCTCCGCAGGAATGAACACGAAGTGACGCTGGTCACGCTGATGCGTGTTCATTCGGTAGTACGCGATCACTTTGCCGTCAGGCGAGTACGCCGGGTGCAGCGAGAACTCGTCCGTCAGACGGATCGGCTCGCCGCCTTCGATCGGCACCTTCAAAAGTCGCGGACCACCGCTCTCCTCGGTGGCGACGTAAACGACCCACTTACCGTCGGGCGAGAACGCCGGCTCACTGTCATACTTGCCGCGCGTCAACTGCATGAGATTGCGCCCGTCCGCGTCAACACGCCAGATGTTATATGCACGGCGACCGGCATTTTCGCGCCCGGATTGAAAGACGATGTAGCGTCCGTCCGGCGACACCGCTGGGAAGTAGTCTCTGTGCGTGGCGTCGGTTAGTTGCTTCAGACGCGTCCCATCAGGATTAATGGACCAGAGATCCCTCTTGCCGCCGCGATCGGAAACGTAAACAAGCCTGCCGTCCGGGGCCGTGGACAGACCCTGTTTGCCGTCTTGTCGTTCGAGCGACCCGGCGGTGAGCTGTACGGCGGCCGAGGGATCTTCGGTGGGTGCGATCCACAGGCCGGAAGTCTGCTCCCACTGGAGCGCCATCAGCGTGAGGCCGTCAGCCGAGGCGCTCATGCTGAAGTAGTTGTTCAAATCGTTCGTGATTCTGCGCGGTTCACCGCCGGTCAGGGGCACGCGCCAGATCTGCGTACGATCTTCCGGTCGCGACGCATCCGGGCGTCCATTGATAATGAGGCTGCGGCCGTCGGGGGACCAGACGACGTCTCTGATTTGGTTCCAGGAGTCAGAAATGAGCGTCGACTCTGTGCGGTCGGCCACTCCCAGACCAATCACCTTCATGGAGCTCTGCCGGGCTTCGGGCAAGATTGAGAGAGCTATCACTTTGCCGTCGGGTGACCACGCAGGTGTGCCGCCCTGCCAGGTGATGCCATTGGCCTCCCAGTTGAGTGCCTCCTCGCCAGTGCCATCTATGTTGGCAACGTACACTCTGACCGTGACCTTAGTGCCTTCTGCTGTCGACCGCACGTAGGTCATCCGCTTGCCGTCGGGCGAGAAGGTAAGGCGGCTGTCGGCGCGGATACCGAGCGGCGTTTCAACTCCGCCAAGGACAGGCATCTTGTGAAGCTCGCAACTCGGCTGGCACTTGGAGTAATAGAGCGTGTTGCCATCGCGCGAGAATGACGGATCTTTGTAGAAGAATTTTGCCGGAGGCAGAAGCTGGAGCGGGTTGCTGGTGCCGATTCGTTGAAGCCACAGACTACAAAACTCGCCGTCGCGCTCGACATACGCGATTGTTTGCGCGTCGGGTGAGAGACCCGCCCACTGCACACGTCCTATCTGCGTGATACGGCTGATCTTCATCGACTGCTCGCCAGTCTTTTGCGGCCGCAGCACGATGTAGAGCACAAAGATGGCGAGCAATCCGACGACGGCGATTGCGTATAGAGTAAGGTGCCGGATCTCCCATTTTCGACGCGAGCCGTTAAGAGGAAGCGAGTCTCCGGGCTGACGAGCAGCCGCCTTATCTTCCCGCGGGTTTGGCTCGTCATCGCGGAGTGTCTGGTTGCTGGTGACGACTTCCGGTTGTGAGGGGAGTTCTCTTACCTCGGCGGTCAGGCAGTAGCCGCGCCCGGTCACCGTTTTGATGTACGGGTGATCTTCCTTCGTCTCGCCAAGGGCGCGGCGCAGCGAAGACATGCGCACCGTGAGGTTGTTCTCTTCTACGTCGACGTCCGGCCAGACGGCCTTCATTATCTCTCGCTTGTCGACCACTCGCCCGTGGTTGCGCACCAGCAGCAGGAGTAATTCAAACTCCGGCGCGCCAAGGGGCACCGGCTGGCCATGGCGCGACAAACGCCTCGCATGAGGCTCAAGGAGGAACGGGCCGAACTCGTAGATTAGGTTATGCGGTGCGTTCAAGACGCTGCCTACGCTACTTAGGATTTGTTCTTACTTACTACCAGGCTGGTGGCGGCCATTCTAGCAGTAAGCTCAAGTCGTTGAGCGAGTGCAGAGGCGTTTTATTGTTGCCCGTAAGGTTTTCCCGTTCAGCCCGACTAATGAGGTAGTGGAGTTAGTCGCAGGCGGCAGGCGTGGCTCGGCTCAGGTCGGGCCGCGCGACGGGTTTCGCCTTTAGTTCACCGAAATACATAAACCCAGGCGACTATCAGCAACGCAATGAGAACTACACCCGGCACAACACGGCGCCAAATTAACCGGTCGATCATGTTTTCGGCTTCAAAATTCAGCGCACAGCGCGGACAGCCTCGCGCATTTTGCTCGAGCAGGTTCCCACAATCTCGACACGTCTTTGTGCTCATTGGGCCACGGCTGTTGAATCTGGAAAACTCATCCGGGATTGCTACAGATCAGCGCATACACTACTCTACTGGCCCAGACAGTTCAGACTGGTATGAACGCATCACAGGGTAAGCTCCCCCAAGAATCCCCGGATCCTGGTCGTTGGCTGGACGACCACGGCGACTATCTTTTCAAGTACGCGGTTTTCCGACTGCGTGACAATAATGCCGCCGAGGACGCAGTGCAAGAGACTTTTCTCGCCGCCCTAAAGGCTTACCAGCAATTCGAAGGACGCGGCTCTGAACGGACGTGGCTGGTCGGGATTCTCAAACATAAGATCGTGGACCACTTTCGGCGCGCGGTCCGCGAAGCTCCACTCGGCGAAGAATCTGAAGAAGCCTCGGAGCACCGCGAGTTCTTTGAAAGACCCGATCCATGGCAAGGTCATTGGAACACTAACTACGCGCCGAATGAGTGGCATGCAACGCCGGCGGATCTGATCGAGCGCAACGACTTCTGGAAAGTATTCAACGACTGTCTCTCGCCATTGCCACAACGCACGGCCAGTGCGTTCACGCTGCGCGAGGTTGACGGTCTGAAGAGCGAAGAGATCTGCGAGATTCTAAGCATTAAAGTAAACAATCTCTGGGTTATGCTTCATCGCGCTCGTCTCCATTTACGCAATTGTCTTGAGCTAAACTGGTTCAGACGCGAAGAGTGATATGGCAGTGAAACTGTACGACAAACTGAAGCACTCGATTCGTTACTTTCTGTTGCGAAATCTGCCTACATGCCAGCAGACCGTAGAAAAGATCTCACAATCGATGGAACGACGGTTGACCCTGCGAGAACGAACCAACCTCAAGCTTCACCTGTGGATTTGCGCATGGTGCCAGTGGTACCTGGAACATCTGCACCTCATTCGCGACACGGCTCGTGCGAAAGCTGATGAGCCGCCCGACTTTATCTCTGGCCCAGGTCTTTCGAACGACGCACGAGAACGGATCCGCCGTCGCCTCAACAACCAGAATTAAAAACCAACACGTGTAAGGTTCGACCGCAGTGTTGCGACAACTCTGCGAAGGGAGCGGTTTGTCCTGGTCCGCAAGGAGCCCCGGGCTCGGCTCACGCGGGCCAGGACGACTGTTTATATGAACTCGTCGAACCACAACCATCAGCACGCGCCCAATCGATTCGGCGTGATCCCCACGTGCGTCAGGCTAAATGCAAACCCGGAATACACGGGCAAGGGCGTGACGATCGCGTTTCTCGATTCCGGGTTCTATCCGCATCCGGATCTTGTGACTCCTGTTAACCGCATCGTCGCTTACCACGATCTCGCCGGAGAGCGGCGCAACTTGCTGTCTACTGACACGGTAGAGTCATGGCAATGGCACGGCACCCAAACGTCCGTCGCCGCGGCGGGCAATGGACAACTCAGTAACCGCGTGTATCGCGGGCTGGCCCATGAAGCCGAACTCGTGCTGGTGAAAGCAAGTGAACGCGGTCGCATAACTGAAGAAAAGATCGCGGAAGGTATTCACTGGGTCATTGCAAATCGTGAGCGTTACAACATTCGGGTGCTGAACATCTCTCTCGGCGGAGATGACGACGTTCCGTGTTCGAAGAGCATTATCGATCAGGCTGCGGAGGAAGCGATCAGTAACGGAATTGCAGTTGTAGCGGCAGCTGGAAACTCCGGCGCCGAAGGTCGTCATTCGATTCCACCCGCCAACTCACCTTCAGTCATTACAGTCGGCGGTTACACCGATCACAACCAGTTGAATGGAAACGGACATGGTCTGTATCAGTCAAACTTTGGTGTGACCGCGGACGGCAACGTCAAACCAGAGATTGTTGCACCCGCAATGTGGGTGGCCGCACCCGTTCTGCCGGGAACGAAACTTTATGAACGAGCTGAAGCCTTATGCCGGCTGGCAGCGGCCGTTGACTATGAACTTCCAGGTCTTGCGCGCGAACTGGAAACAGCAGCCGAGCTTCCTGAGCGCGTCGTGAACTCAGATGCGACAGGCATTCGCGCGCATGTCGAACAGGCCTTGCAGCAACAGAAGATCGTAGCTGCACATTACCAGCACGTGGATGGAACATCGTTCGCAGCGCCGATTGTTACGTCGATTGTGGCCCAGATGATCCAGGCGAACCCAACGTTAACGCCGGGCGCGATCAGGAACATCCTGGTTTCCACAGCCGACCGCCTCGTGACGGAACGCGTGATCCGGCAGGGATATGGAGTTGTAAACGCCAGACGCGCTGTCGAGCTCGCCAGAACTGAGACCCACGCGCTGAATGTTGTCGGATGCAAACCACCTCGAGTCGAGAATGGTCGTCTGTTGTTTGTCTTTCATGACGACAGCGCAAACAGTGTTTCGATTGCAGGTGACTTTAACGGATGGAGCCAGTCTGCCACGCCGCTCAAACGAAATGGTTCAGGTCTGTGGTCCACCGAGATTACAGCTCCACGAACCGGACGTTTCGAATACAAGTTCATTGTTAACGGGCAACGCTGGATCGAAGATCCGAGTAACGGCGTCAAAGCACCAGATAATTATGGCGGGCTGAATTCAGTAATCGTGCTGGAATGAAAGTACTTATAAAAGTCAGAACGTTACTGAGACGACGGCTTCTTCGAGTGCTACAACCTTGCCGGCAGATGGTTCCACTGATGTCCGAATCGATGGAGCGTTCACTCGGAATCAGAGAGTGGTTGCAAGTCAGATTACACCTCATCGTTTGCGCAGCGTGCGCGCGTTATCTGAAACAGATCAAACTCATCAGACAGCTCCTTCGCGATAGATCTTATTAGCTCTCAATCCTTTTTAAAATCCGCGTCCTAAGATCCGCGTTCATCCGCGGCCCGGCTTTACTTGAAATATCCAAGATACAAAAGTCTGTAAGGAACAGCGTCGACCAGCGACTACTCAGCATGATGAACGCGCTGAAGAGACATTGGCCCGAATACCTGATGGAAGCGACCGAACTCGGCCTGTTCATGTTCTCCGCATGCGCGTTCACTGTCCTTTTGTATCACCCGTCATCGCCGGTAACGCAAACGATTCACGATGGCGTGTTGCGACGACTGTTGATGGGAACGGCGATGGGCGCAACGGCGATAGCCATTATCTTTTCACCGCTGGGCCAGAGATCGGGAGCACACTTCAACCCTTCAGTAACCTGGACATTCTTTCGTCTTGGGAAAATAGACGCGCGCGATGCAGCCTTCTACACACTGTTTCAATTCGCCGGTGGTATAGCCGGAATACTGCTCGCATCGCTGGCGTTTGGCGGTTTCGTCGCGCATCAGTCAGTCAATTATGCGGCCACGATTCCTGGTCCATACGGGCCATTCGCTGCCCTAATCGCTGAGATCATTATCTCTTTCATTCTGATGTCCGTCGTCCTCACCGTCTCCAACACGAAACGGTTAGCACGATGGACAGGAATATTCGCAGGCGCGCTCGTCGCCACTTACATAACGATTGAGTCGCCAATCTCGGGCATGAGTATGAACCCCGCGCGGACGTTAAGTTCCGCGGTTGGCGCACAGGTCTGGATGTTTCTTTGGATTTATTTTGTCGCGCCTTCGCTCGGAATGTTGCTGGCGGCGGAAGTCTACCGCCGGCTGAACGCCGGGCGCGCAGTCGCTTGCGCAAAGCTGCACCACCACAACAACCAGCGTTGCATCTTTCGATGCAACTTCGAAACTAACTAATAAAAGGAGAATCGAAATCATGAAACGTCGAAATCTTGCAATCGGTCTGGCGCTGCTGGCTGCCGGCTACCTGGGCCAGTTCACGGTCGCAACCGCAACGCAAAAAGCTGAACCGACCAAATTCACTATCCGCGTTGAAAACATTTCCAATCCGGAAGGGATGACGGCTTCGAACGGTGAAAAGTTTCCGTTTGCACTTTCGCCCGGCATGTTCGTCTTAAATGAGAAGAAGGCTCAGTTTTTCACTGAAGGAAAATCTGCACGCCAAAACGGTCTCGAGATGCTGGCCGAAGACGGAGACCCGTCAGGCTTAGTGAACTCGCTCGTGACTATGCACCACAGTTCGAACCTGCATGGCGTCTTCAATACTCCGCTTGGCGCAATGGCCACTGGTCCAATCGGGCCTGGTAATTCATACGAGTTTACCGTTACCGCGGCACCCGGAATGAAGCTATTCATGGCGCAGATGTTTGGACAATCGAACGACTGGTTCTACGCGCCGGGAGTCAACGGGATCGCGCTGTTCGACGGAAAAGGCGTAGCGGTCAGTGGTGATATCACGGATCAGTTCTATCTCTGGGACGCAGGTACGGAGAAAGATGAAGAGATCGGCGTTGGTCCAAACCAGGGACCACGACAAAAAGGTCCGAACACGGGTGAAGCTGAAAACGGCCGCGTCCATCGCGTCAACGATGAGCGCTGGGCAGGAAGAAACAGGGAGTACTTTCGCATCACGGTCACGCCAGTAGCGGGCATGTGAAACCACAGATGACACGGATAGAAAATCCGATCTCTATCCGTGGCGTCCTCAAAAAACGGAGGAAGATGATGAGAACGAGTATCAGTATCGCGGCTCTGATCGTGCTGAGTGCGGCACTTTCTGTGAACGCACAAACAGTGGAGAAGAAGACGCTGACGATTGAAGGCGCAAAAAAGGTGATTGCAGGCGCAGTCGCCTATGCAAAGAAGAACAACGCACCGGGTGGCGTCATCGCCGTTGTCGACGACGGCGGCAATCTGATGACACTCGAACGTCTCGACGGAACGTTTGCAGCCGGTGCAAATATCTCGATCGGAAAGGCGCGTACAGCGGTGCTTTTCAAGCGATCGACGAAAGTCTTCGAAGACATCATTAAGAACGGTCGCACTGCGATGGTTGCACTGCCTGATGCCTATTTTACGCCGTTGCAGGGCGGCATTCCGATCACGATCGATGGGCAGATAGTTGGCGGAGTCGGCGTGAGCGGCGCTGCCAGCGCGCAGCAGGATGAAGAACTCGCGATTGCAGGCGCGAACGTGCTCGCAGAGGCAAAGCTGAGCAGCAAAATGCCGGCGAACGGACCTGCGGCAATCTTCTACGATGCAAAACAAGTGAGCACGTCGTTCTCGAGTGGTGCGGTTCTGCTGGACGGAAGTGATCGCAACTACATGGTCCATACCAGCCGCCGGGATAAGCCGGGTTTAGCCGAGGTCCACAGCCTCGACACTGACATCATTTACGTGCTCCAGGGGAACGCAACACTCGTAACCGGCGGCACTGCGGTGGACGCGAAGGAAACTGCACCCAACGAGTTCCGCGGCTCGCGAATCGACGGCGGTGTCACACGGCAGATCTCAAAAGGCGA
The DNA here is from genome assembly GCA_035761985.1 of Pyrinomonadaceae bacterium. GTDB lineage: Bacteria > Acidobacteriota > Blastocatellia > Pyrinomonadales > Pyrinomonadaceae > PSRF01. The sequence continues at coordinate 14,113 of DASTQB010000003.1, read as the reverse complement.
GGTAATCATCGTCCCGAATAACACGCCACACTGGTTCAAGGAAGTGAACGGCGAGTTCTTGTACTACACGATTAAGGTTCGTTGACAGCAGATCGAAAGAGGTAAAAACCCATGAACAAAACCCGAATTCTACTTTTACTACTCGCAACAGCATTGTGGGCGTTTGCCTCAACCGTGACGACATCGGCCGATGCTCCGGCGGGCAAGCCAGTCGCGATGATTGATCTTGGCTCAGTGGATGGCGTGAGGACCGTCAAAGGCGAATGGCGTTACAGCGACACGAAGATCGTCGAAGTCGAGTTTCGCGGACCTGGACCAGACAAGCAGCCGACGGGCGCGCCAGTCAAGACTTACGATTACACGCCACACGCCGGGGGTGCAGATTTTGACGATTCAAAATGGGAAGTTATTAGTCCGACAACTCTGGACCAGCGGCGTGGCCACGGCCGGCTCGGCTTTAACTGGTATCGCATCAAGCTGACGATTCCCGATCGCATCGGTGACTTTGATCCGACGGGATCGACGGCGGTATTCGAGACTTCGCTCGACGACTATGCAGAGATTTGGGTTGACGGCGAGCTGTCGCGTTCGTTGGGCCAATCCGGCGGGTCAGTGATTGCCGGCTGGAATGCGAAGAACCAACTCGTGGTTGGACGTAACGTCAAACCCGGCCAACAGATTCAGCTCGCGATCTTTGGCGCCAATGGTCCACTCTCGAACCCGCCAACAAATTTCATTTACGTCCGTTACGCAAGGCTCGCGTTCTACAAAACCGAGGCAGGTCCTGTGTCACTAACGCCGAGCGAAGTGAACGTCGAGGTGGTCCGCAAGGATCCCGCGATCGATCAAATCGTCGGGCCTAATCCGAAGGTCTTTAAACTGGCTGAAGGGTTCAAGTTCACCGAAGGTCCCGTTTGGATCAATAAGGATGGCGGCTACCTGCTGTTCAGCGATCCGAATGCCAACACGATTTACAAGTACACACCTGATGGAAATCAAGACGGGAAGTTGGAAGTGTTTCGCACGCCCAGCGGGTATTCAGGTGCGGACGTCGCCGAGTATGGTCAGCCTGGCTCAAATGGATTGACCCTCGATCCGCAGGGACGTCTGACGATCAATCAACACGGTAATCATCGAGTGGTGCGAGACGAAGCCGATGGTTCGCAAACCGTGCTGGCTGACACTTACCAGGGCAAGCGGCTGAACAGTCCAAACGATCTTGTCTATCGTTCTGACGGCACGCTGTTCTTTACGGATCCGCCGTTTGGGTTTCCGAAGTTGTTCAACGATACACGCAAACAGCTTCCGTTTAGCGGCGTCTATTCAATTCACAAGGGAACGCTGCAACTCGTCAGCAAGGACTTTACTGGACCAAACGGAATCGCGTTGTCGCCGGATGAGAAGTATTTGTACGTCGGCAACTGGCCACGGTCGTTAACAGGTCAGGAGTTGCGCAAAGAAGATGAGCCGGTGAGCGAGATTGGCGACAAACACAAAGCCATTATGCGCTACGAAGTTCAGGCCGATGGAACTTTGAAAAACGGAAAACTCTTCTTCGACTTTACTACTGCCGCCGGTGAAGACGGTCTCGACGGAATCAAAGTCGATCAAAAAGGCAATCTCTATGTGTCTGCTCCTGGTGGCTTGTGGGTCATCTCACCGGAAGGTAAACATCTCGGGACCATCATCACACCACGTCACGTCCACAACATGGCGTGGGGCGATGCAGACGGCAAGACGCTTTACCTGTGTGCTCGCTCCGGTCTGTATCGCATTCGCCTGAACATCGCCGGCAACCAGGTGGCGAGGAGGTAATTCTATGGCTGCTCAAATTCAAACCGTCTCGTTTGAAACAAACCCATTTGAGAAGTTAGGTGCGTTCTTCATCAGGTATGGACTGGTTCTTGTACTCGGCTGGATCGGTGCTATGAAGTTCACTGCGTACGAAGCCGAAGGCATCAAGACGCTCGTTGAGACCAGTCCATTCATGAGCTGGATGTACAGGGTGCTCAGTCTGCAGGCAACGTCCAATGTGATTGGAGTAGCTGAGCTAATCGCAGCGGTACTAATCGCAATTCGCCCGTTATCGCCGAAGCTATCAGCCGTTGGCAGCGTGCTCGCGGTTTTTACATTCCTGACGACACTTACGTTCTTGTTTACGCTTCCGGGCTGGGAGAAGACTCTCGGCGGCTTCCCTGCTCTTTCCGGATCGGGTGGATTCCTGCTCAAGGACACCGTGCTTCTGGGCGCGGCACTCTTCACGCTCGGAGATTCGTTGCGCGGCAATAAGCCGTGAGCGTTCGAGGGATGGACCAGCCGTGGTGCTGGTCCAATTGAATCCCCTTGACGCTCTAGTACACCAGTCGTAGCATTGCGAATGTTTAGTCGAAGCCCGCTCCGGACTTCTCCCAAAGGAGTGACCCGATGACTTACATTCGTGAAGCCCCGTTTAATGAAGAAGATCACCCTGCCCTCAAATTAATCAAGGACGACTACGGTTTTATACCCAACTTCTTCAAGGCCCAGACCGCACGTCCCGATCTGATCGCCGCGGAAGTGCAGTTTGTCGATGCAATTCTGATCAAGCAGGGAGCGCTTTCGCGCCAGCAAAAGGAATACATCTTCCTCGTCTGTTCAGCCGCCAACCTGAGCACCTACTGCGTAACCGCACACTGCGAAATCCTTCGCATGCTTAAGATTGAAGGACCGGAGCCGGAACAGGTCGCGCTCGATCATATGTCGACAGATCTGCCAATCGTTGACAAAGCGCTCCTGAACTTCAGTCTGAAACTGAACAATCATCCACTGAAGATCACGCAGGACGATATCGACGACTTGAAGACCTACGGCTTCAATAATCAGCACATCCTGGAAGCAGTCATGTGCGTGGGCCTCGCGAAATGGGCCAATTTTATCGCCTTTGGTTTGGGAACTGTGCCGGATTATGAGGTACGACTCGATTTGGAAAGCAGTAAAGCGGTCGGCGTGTAGATCTTCATCAGTCTGCGTCTGTCTGTGGCCTGGATACTGTCTCACAACCCGAGCGTATTCGATCCATCACTTTCCTAACGAGCGGCTCGGCAATGGGTTCCGGATACTCGAATGATCCACTTTCAGTGACGATGCGCAACGTCTTGCGTGTCGAATCGTAAAGCACCTGGCACGTATTGCAGTGGGCCAGATGAGTTTCGAGCTGCTCACGAATCTCCTTCGCTACGTCGTCGTCGAGGAGGTTTCCCAGCTCGCCAATAAAATCCTGACAGCTAATCATGATTTACCTGCGCCGGCTTTCGCAAAGTATTGGACCATCGACTCGCGCAGCATCAATCGTCCTCGCAATACGCGCGCTTTCAGACCCGGTATGCTGAGGCCCAACGCTGCTGCCGCTTGCTCGGTTGAAAGTTCTTCCAAATCCCGGAGCATTAATGCAACGCGGTACTTTGCCGGCAGCTTCATCACTTCTTTCTCGACGAGTCGCCGCAACTCTTCCCGTGAATAGAACTCTTCGGGAGTCTCGGTCCAGGCTCGAATGTTTCGCGGTCTGAATTCTTCATTCTCTTCATCAAGACTGTCAAACTCTTTTCGGCTTCGCAATCGTTGCAACGCAGTGTTAATGGCGATCCGGACGAGCCAGGTTGAGAACCGCGAACGCGCTTCGAAATTCGGAAGGTGTTGAAACGCCTTCAGGAACGCGTCCTGTAACGCATCTTCAGCTTCCTCTGCACTACCGAGAATGCCGAGTAAGCTGCGATAAAGTCGGCGGCCGTGCTTTCGCACCAACTCTTCAAACGCATCCGTTTCTCCGTTGCGTACTCGCGTAACGATTTCAAAGTCCGGATCGTCAGACACAACATCGCCTGCCAACTCCGGCTCGAGTGTTTGACGCTCTGAAGCCGCGGCCGGATTCACTTCTTTTACAGCAAACGTGACCCGCGGTTTGAAATCGGGTTCAGTACCCAGACCCATTTGTATGCAGTTCAGCAACTGAGTAAGGCCAACCATTAGCACTGCTTCGAGTATCTGTTCGTCGTTGAAGTCAGACCTGCGTAATGTCTCGACGTCGGTGCCGGAAATTGAGTGAGGTTGAGACGCGAGTTTACGAGCAAAGTCGAGCAACGCGACCTCGTGCGCGGGCAAGTTGGCCTCGCGATGATCGATTGTTACCTGTTGAGACTGTTCGGGCTTTACACCGAGGAACTGTAACGTCTGACAATGCAGGGCCGGAAAGTACGAGTTCTTATTTTCAGCTGAAACCGCGAGCAGAATGAATTCCTTCTGCAGCCGGCTTAACGCTCCTTTGGCGAACAGCAGTTGGTCCAGCAAATGGACCTGTGCATCAACCAGATCCGGCCTGAGCAGTTGCGCCCGAAAAATCTTCGGGATCAACCCAAAGTTTCGCTTCAGCGTCGACACGCTCTCGGCGGCTGGAGCGTCATCAATGTCGGGGAGAAAGCCCATCGCATCTCCTGTTTATATTTATGGACGCATTTGGATTATAGAGTACGTACCAAAGCCGAACTAGGATCGGTAAGGACCACCCACAAAAAATTCTGCATCCCGCGCGCAAGCACCGCGTCTAATGACTCAGCAAGGCTTTGCAGAAAATTTGAAATCGAATGGTTTTGCTTAGCCTGCGCTCGTTTTGCACAAAATCCGCTGAGCCTGCGAAGCAGGCGTAAGCATAAAGCCTGGGGCGCAAGCCCCAGGTCAATGTCAAAACAAAAGGGCCGGAGCCCGCGACAGCGGGCGAAAGACCGTTGAATTCAGGCTGTCGCCCGTGTTCACGGGCTTCGGGCTTGGCTTCGTGATCCGATCCTGGGGCTTACGCCCCAGGCTTTACGCTAACCCCTGCTTCGCAGGCTCACGACTTTCGTGCAAAGCCACTCAGAGAGACGCTAGTCAACTCGTTTCAAACGACACCACAGTTTCAAAGCTTCAACCTCGGAGGTCGAGGCATGGAAACGACTACCCAAAAATCCACAACTGATCCAACCGGATGGCTGGATTCCCACGGAGATTATCTCTATCGCTATGCGTTGGCGCGCGTGCGCGATGCAGCCGTTGCCGAGGAATTGCTCCAGGAGACGCTGCTGGAGGCCACGGGTCCTCACAGTCATGCGGGACGAAGTTCGGAACGCACGTGGTTGGTTGGAATTATGAAACACAAGGTGCTCGATTACTTTCGCCGCATGGCTCGAACTGCACAATTTCCATGTGAAGACGACGACGAATGCGACTGGTTCGAGAACTCAGGACCATGGCAGGGCCATTGGCGTGAAGATCAAGCGCCTCTAAGCTGGTCCGTCACTCCCGCCGAGTCGCAGGAGTTTTGGGAAACGTTTGATCGTTGCCTATCGCAGCTGCCCCAACAAATGGCTATCGCATTCACGTTACGCGAAATCGATGGTCTTAAATCAAAGGAAATCTGTGAAATCCTCAACATCACTCCAAACAACTTGTCGCTGATGCTGCATCGAAGCCGCGCCAAACTGCGACATCTCCTCGAAAGCGAATGGTTCTCACGCCGCGCTGCTGCTGCCTGAAATTTTTCCTGTAAGGATTCGTCTGCATCCTCGACCAACAATCGGTTACGAATTCTGAACAGGAGATCTGAATATGAACAAATTGATGGCGGTTTTCCTTGTACTGATTGTTATAGGCGGCGGCGCCTGGTATGCATTCCGGCCCGAGCGGCTTTTCATCAACCAGAAAGTCGACGAGCAGTTTCCGACTGCCTCCGCAGCCAGCAATCAACTCGCTTCCGGACAGTTTCACAGCGGCGCACATGAAACCAAAGGCATGGCCACAGTTTTTCAACTTGCCGACGGTAAGAAAACACTTCGACTCACAAACTTCGAAACGTCAAACGGTCCCGCCCTGCACGTTTACCTCGTCGCGGCTCAGGACGCCAAAGACAACGACACGGTTACGAAAGCAGGCTTTGTGGACCTCGGTTCTTTGAAGGGCAACATCGGCGATCAGAATTATGAACTGCCGGCGAATACAGATCTGTCGAAGTATCGCGCAGTCACGATCTGGTGCAAGCGTTTCAGTGTGAACTTCGGCACGGCACCGTTAATGAACGAATCAATGCAATCGATGAACGTGCGGTAACTCCACAAGACGGAGTGTCATCATGACCAGCAACAATCATTACGACGTAATCATCATCGGCTCAGGCGCGGGCGGCGGCACGCTGGCTTACAAGCTCGCGCCTTCGGGCAAGAAGATTCTTCTACTCGAGCGCGGCGATTACGTTCCGCGTGAGAAGGACAACTGGAGCACGCGCGCCGTAAATCTCGAAGCGCGGTACAACACCAAAGAGGCGTGGCGCGACAGCGATGGCAAGGAGTTGCACCCGCACACGAACTATTTCGTTGGTGGTAATACGAAGTTCTACGGCGCCGCTCTCTTTCGCTTACGAAAAGAAGACTTCGGTGAGATACGCCATCACGGCGGAATCTCGCCTGCCTGGCCCATCAGCTATGAAGAGCTGGAACCGTATTACACCGAGGCGGAGCATCTCTATCACGTCCACGGCAATCGCGGCGAGGATCCAACTGAGCCATGGGCCAGTGCGCCGTACAAGTATCCGGCCGTAAGTCACGAACAACGGATTCAGCATCTACACGACGATCTCGAACGGGCCGGTCTCAAGCCGTTTCACGTGCCTTTGGGGATTCGACTCGACGAAAAGAACGCGCGGACGAGTCTGTGCATTCGCTGCAACACATGCGACGGCCATCCCTGTTTGATCGGAGCCAAGTCAGACGCGCAAACGATCTGCGTCGATCCCGCTCTGCAACACGAGAATGTTTCCCTGGTGACAAACGCAAAGGTCATGCGTCTGGAAACTAACGGAAACGCTCGCGAAGTGAGCAAAGTGATTGTCGATCGAAACGGCACTCGCGAGGAATACTCGGGCGATATAGTCGTCGTGTCGTGCGGCGCCGTGAATTCCGCCGCTCTGTTGCTGCGCTCCGCCAACGATAATCATCCGAACGGACTTGCCAACGGCTCGGACGTCGTCGGTCGTCACTACATGGGCCACATCAACTCGATCCTGATGGCCCTCTCGAAATGTCCGAACCCGACGATCTTTCAAAAGACGCTCGCGATTAACGATTTCTATCTGGGTTCAAGAGAGTGGGACTACCCGATGGGCCACATCTCGTTCGTCGGCAAGCTCGACGCGGACACGTTGAAGGCGGGTGCGCCCGCGATTGCTCCTGGCTGGACGCTGGAGCTGATGGCGAAGCACTCGCTCGACTTCTGGCTGACTTCCGAAGATCTTCCGGACGCAAACAACCGTGTGACAGTCGATCGCGATGGTCAAATTCGCGTCAGTTACAAACTGAATAATGTCGAAGGTCACGATCGACTGAAGGCGCAGTTGCAGAAAGCGATGAAACAGACGAACTGCGACATTCACGGTCACGAGTGTCATCAAGGTTTGTTCGCGCGGAATCTGTATGTCGGACAGCGTCTGCCGCTCGCAGCAGTCGCGCACCAGAACGGCACAGTGCGTTTCGGAGACGATCCAAAAACGTCGGCGCTCGATCGCAACTGTAAGGCCCACGAGCTCGACAATCTTTATGTAGTAGATGCGAGCTTCTTTCCGTCGAGCGGCGCGGTGAATCCAGCGCTGACGATCATGGCGAATGCGTTGCGCGTAGGCGATCACCTGTTGGAGCGAATGAAATGAACCGGACCAAAGTCACACTTCTCAGCTTACTGCTTACGCTGGGCCTGTTGGTTCAGACAACAACAGCCCGGTACCTGCCGACGGACGCGCGCGTTAACAGCGCGCGCGTCCCCCTCCTCCGACTGATCGGCGACACGCCGGCGCCGGTGGTTGAGCAGGTCGGAGCGATCGGCATGACAGTTTCCGACATGGACGCTTCGGTTGATTTCTATTCGCGAGTGCTGTCGTTCGAGAAAGTTTCGGACGTTGAAGTTGCTGGTGAGGATTACGAACGCCTGCAGGGTGTCTTTGGTTTGCGGATGCGCGTAGTGCGGATGCGTCTCGGCGATGAGTTCATCGAACTGACGGAATACTTGACACCAAAGGGACGTCCAGTGCCGGTTGATTCACGCAGCAACGATCGCTGGTTTCAGCACATCGCGATCATTACGAGCGACATGGATCAGGCTTACGCGGTGTTGCGTAAGAACAAAGTCGAACATGCGTCGACTGGTCCACAACGCTTACCCGATTGGAACAAAAACGCCGGTGGCATCAAAGCCTTTTACTTTCGCGATCCTGACAAACACTGGCTCGAGATCCTGCAGTTTCCACCCGACAAGGGCGATCGGAAGTGGCAGCAGAAAGACAAGCTGTTCCTCGGGATCGATCACACAGCGATCGTGGTCGGCGACACGGAGGCGAGTCTCAAGTTTTATCGCGATACGCTTGGGCTGCAAATCGCAGGCACGAGCGAGAACTACGGCACAGAGCAGGAACATCTCAACAACGTCTTCGGCGCAAGGTTACGCATTACGAGTCTTCGAGCCGGCAGCGGGGGGCCGGGCATCGAATTTCTCGAGTACCTTGCGCCGCGCGACGGGCGGCCTGTCCCTGCAGATGCGCGTGCCTCGGACTTGTTTCACTGGCAAACGACCCTGGTTGTTAATACGGCCGATGCGTTTGCAAAGCGATTGCTTGCTGGGAACTCTCGCTTTGTTTCACCGGGAGTCGTGTCGCTAAACGATAAGAGCCTGGGATTCACAAAGGGCCTGCTAGCGAGGGACCCTGATGGCCATGTGATGGTTCTGGTTGAACGGGCGTGCACGAAAGTTGATTCGGGTTGTTAGCGCTCTACCGTGAAGTGCTCCAGCGGAGCACTATGTTTATAGCCTGACACGCTGATAGCTGTGCGCTCCAGCGGAGCGCGATGTGCTCTGGTTTGTTCAGTTTACATGCCGCTCCTGACGGAGCGGATGAATAACAGGCTTAAAGCTATAAACATGTTGCTCCTCCGGAGCAAAAGCAGCAAATCAGTAAAAATGACTTTCGTGCAAACTGATTGGAAGTTGAAAGATAAACGAGATGAGCAATCGACCTCTATTCATTCCGATAATTCTCGGCACCGTGCGAAAAGGTCGCGCGAGTGAAAACGTTGCGAAGTTCGTTTTCGAACAAGTCAAACGACGAGAAAACGTCGAGACGGAACTGATCGACATCGCACAACTAACGTTTCCAGGAGACGACGCCGGCGAGCAGATCAAAGATGAGTCATTTTCGAAGATGTGCGAGCGTGCGGATGGTCTGGTTCTGGTGGTCCCCGAATACAACCACGGCTATCCCGGCATGCTTAAACATGTTCTCGACTCCAATTTAAAGGAGTACATCCACAAAGCGGTCGGCGTATGTGGCGTTTCGGCCGGCGGATTCGGCGGCACTCGCGTGATCCAAAGTTTATTACCAGTGCTGCGTGAGCTGGGCCTTGTCACGATCTTTTGGGACGGAAACTTCTCAGGCGCCCAAGCGCTATTCGATGAAGCTGGAAACATCAAGGATCGCGCGACGCACGAAAAGCGAATGGACAAGTTTCTGGGCGAGTTGATCTGGATGAGTAAGACGCTGCGTTATGGACGCGAATCGATTTCGATCTAAGCTCGCGTTATGAAAATCATTTCAATCAACGTAGGACGACCACGACTAGTAACGCGGAACGGCGAACCAGTATCGACGGGCATCTTCAAAGAGCCGGTCGCCGGCCGCGTAATGATGCGCACGCTGAATCTCGACGGCGATCGGCAGGCGGATTTGACTGTCCATGGTGGGCCTGAGAAGGCCGTTTACCTTTATCCGTCCGAACACTACGCCTTCTGGAAACAAGAACTGCCGGACATGGACCTTCCGTGGGGAATGTTTGGCGAGAACTTTACGAGCGAAGGCATGTTCGAAACCGAAATCAATATCGGCGATCACTTTCGGATCGGAACCGCTGAGGTGATGGTAACGCAGCCACGTATGCCTTGTTACAAGCTCGGCATTCGTTTTGGCCGGACCGACATCATCAAAAGGTTTCTCGTCAGTGAACGAAGCGGTTTCTATTTTTCGGTGCTGAAGGAAGGTGAAGTCGGTGTTGGTGATGAATTCGAATTGATCGAGAAGAATGCTTCCGGTGTAAGGGTCGTGGATGTCACGCGACTATATAGCAGCGAGAAGCATAACGTCGATTTACTCCGGCGCGCGATCGCGACGGAACGATTGCCTGGTGATTGGCGAGAATACTTCCAGGAACGCCTTGAAAAGCTTGACCATGAACACGATTGATAAACCACGGATGATCTGCCCGGACTGCGGTGCGGAGATGAACCATCACGCACTGAAGATCGACTACAGCGTCGGAGACGGCGTCGTGCAGGAAGTTCACACATGCCCTGAGTGCGGCAGATCTGAATTACGACAGGCGGAATAGCGATGACTGCGGAAGAGCAAAGACTAGAAGAAGCGCGCACGCGCACGAAGCACTGGAAACGCTGGGGACCTTATCTCAGCGAGCGCGCATGGGGCACCGTGCGCGAGGACTACAGCCCCTACGGCACTGCATGGGATTACTTCCCCCACGATCACGCACGCTCGCGCGCGTATCGCTGGAATGAAGATGGAATCGCGGGAATCTCCGATCGTCACCAGAAGATCTGTTTCGCGCTCGCGCTGTGGAACGGCCGCGATCCGATTTTGAAAGAGCGGCTTTTTGGTTTGACGGGCAACGAGGGAAACCATGGAGAAGACGTCAAGGAATATTACTTCTATCTCGATTCAACGCCGACTCACTCGTACATGAAGTACCTGTACAAGTATCCGCAAGCTGAGTTTCCGTACGGTCAGTTGGTTGAAGAAAACCGGCGTCGAGGAAAGCTTGCGCCGGAGTTTGAGTTGATCGATACCGGCATGTTTGACGGCGATCGTTATTTCGATGTGGTCGTTGAATATGCGAAAGCCGACGTCGAAGACATTCTCGTACAGATCACGGTTACGAACCGCGGGCCTGAAGAAGCCTCGCTGAACCTGCTGCCAACAATCTGGTTTCGTAATACGTGGTCGTGGCACCAGAACGGCACGGCGAAACCATGGCTGCGCGGCACCGGCGAAGGCGTTGTCGAACTGAATTGCGACCTGGGCCAGCGCCGGCTGTATTGTGACGGCGCGCCCGAGCTGCTCTTCACCGAGAATGACACGAATACTGAGCGGCTCTTCAACTTCAGGAACGGTACGCATTACTTCAAAGACGGTATTAACGAGTACATCGTGCACGGCAACGCGCAAGCGGTTAATCCTGAACAGACCGGCACAAAGGCAACCGCAAATTACCGAATCACTGTTGGACCAAACGAAAGTGCGACGATTCGTTTGCGTCTGACGGACAAGAAATTCGGCAACAAACAAGAGGCTTTTGGTAATTTCGAAAAGGTCTACGGCGCGCGAGTTAACGAAGCCGACGAGTTCTATCAAACAGTCATTCCCAAAGATCTTTCTGACGACGCACGGCTCGTCATGCGCCAGGCGTTTGCCGGCATGCTCTGGTCAAAGCAGTACTATCACTACGTGATCGAGCAGTGGCTCGACGGTGACCCGGCGACGCCCAAGCCTCCCGCAGAACGTGTGCGCGGTCGGAATCGCGAGTGGAAACATCTCTACAACGCCGACGTCATCTCGATGCCTGACAAATGGGAATATCCCTGGTATGCGGCGTGGGACCTTGCGTTTCATTGCGTGCCGCTGGCGCTGGTCGATTCAGAGTTCGCGAAGGAGCAGCTCTTGTTGATGCTGCGCGAATGGTACATGCATCCGAACGGCCAGCTGCCGGCTTACGAGTGGGCCTTCGGCGATGTAAATCCACCAGTTCACGCGTGGGCGGCGTGGCGCGTTTACAAGATCGAGAAGAAGCGGCGTGGAGTCGGCGACACTGTTTTTCTCAAGCGGGTTTTTAAGAAGCTGCTCCTGAATTTCACGTGGTGGGTCAACCGCAAAGATGCTGACGGAATGAACATCTTTCAGGGCGGCTTCCTCGGTCTCGACAACATCGGCGTCTTCGATCGCAGCGCGCCGCTTCCGACCGGCGGCCATATCGCTCAATCAGATGGCACCAGTTGGATGGCGATGTACGCGCTGAACCTTCTTGCGATCGCGATGGAGGTCGCGAAAGAAGATGCGTCCTATGAAGACGTTGCGAGCAAGTTCTGGGAACACTTTCTGTACATCGCACATGCGATGAACAACCGTGGCGACGACGACATCCGATTGTGGGACGAGCAGGATGGGTTCTTCTACGATGTGTTGCATTTGCCTGCGGGCAAACCGTTTCCGATGAAGGTCCGTTCGATGGTTGGTTTGATTCCGTTATTTGCTGTCGAGACCCTGGAACCTGAGTTGCTCGATCGCCTGCCGGATTTCAAACGACGCATGGAGTGGTTTATCCAAAACCGGCCCGACCTGACAGCGAATGTTGCGTGCATGCGTACGCCGGGGAATGACGAACGGCGCCTGCTCTCGATTGTGAGTCAGGACCAATTGCGTCGTGTGTTGCGGTTTATGCTCGACGAGAATGAGTTCTTGTCGCCGTACGGCATTCGCGCGGTCTCTCGTTTTCATAAGGACCATCCGTACACGCTGCAAGTAAACGGCACACAGCATCGCGTGGATTATGAGCCGGCGGAATCGAGCACGGGGCTGTTTGGTGGGAATTCAAACTGGCGTGGTCCAATCTGGTTTCCGTTGAACTATCTACTCGTCGAGTCGCTGCAAAAGTTTCACCATTACCTGGGCGACGATTTCAAAGTTGAGTGTCCGGTGGGTTCTGGTCAGATGTTGACGTTGTGGGAAGTCGCAGGTGAGATTTCAAAACGACTCTCGCGCATCTTCTTAAAAGACGCTGACGAGCGACGACCAGTCTTTGGCGCTACCGAAAAATTTCAAAACGATCCCAACTGGCGCGACCTGATTCCCTTCCACGAATACTTCCATGGCGACAACGGTTCAGGTGTCGGCGCCAGCCATCAAACAGGTTGGACCGGCATGGTCGCAAAACTCATCCAGCAAAGTGGTGAATAAAGTACAAATCCATCCACAGATTTCACGGATTTTTTCTGTGCAAATCTGTGGATGCTTCTGTAAGGAATCTCTTTGTGGTCCGACTCATGATTGTTTGGCGAACCCCAACAGAAGGACCAATGAACATGAGAGACCGATGGGCAGTGATATTAGCGGGCGGAGATGGAACGCGTTTGCAGTCGATGACGCGTGCGATGACCGGCGACAACCGCCCCAAACAATTTGTGCCGGTAATAGGCGGGTCTACGCTGCTCGATCAGACGCGACGCCGCGTGGCACGCTCTGTAAACCCGAGCCAGACGTTCATCGTGGTCACACAGAAGCACCAGCGTTTCTATAAATCGTTGGCCCAGGAAATCTCGCCGGATCTTCTGCTTCAGCAACCAGCCAACAAGGGAACAGCGCCGGCGATTCTTTATGCCCTGCTACGTCTTGCGGCGAAATCGCCGAACGCCAAAGTCGCGCTGTTCCCTTCCGACCACTTCTTCACTGACGACGAACAATTCATGTCACACGTCGATTCAGCATTTGATGCGGCACAGTTCACGCCACAGACAGTCACGTTACTCGGTATCACGCCGACAAGTGCGGAGAAAGAGTACGGCTGGATCGAACCACGAAGATCGATTCTCGGAAGTGCTGCGCGATCGATTACGCAGGTGAGAAAGTTCTGGGAAAAGCCGAGCGCGACCCTGGCCCAGAAACTGATGGAGCGCGGCTGCTTGTGGAACAGTTTCGTAATCGTCGGGCGCGTAGATGCTTTGTTGCGGATGGCGCAAGCAGCAGTGCCGGAGTTGTACGAAAGTTTTGCTGCTCTCACTCCATTGTTCGAAACAACGCGCGAGCGCAGAGCACTCGCCGAACTCTACTCGAGAATCGGCGACGTGAATTATTCGCACGAAGTACTGGCCGCGCGTCCACAGGATCTGGCAGTGATGCGAGTCGGCGACGTGGGATGGAGCGATCTTGGCGATCCCGCGCGCGTTCTCTCCACACTCGCGCTTATCGGTGTGCAATCCGAACTGGCAATGTCCGCAAGCTAAAGAGGAA
>DASTQB010000002.1:0-13431 GCA_035761985.1 Pyrinomonadaceae bacterium | reverse complement strand
ACAACGACAGGCCGCAGTCGTTTCGAAGGGAGAATGCTTATGATCAAAGCCACCAGAGTAGTGATGCTCGCCACAGCATTGCTCGCACTTTTCTGTTGTAACGTGATGGCCCAAACTTCCGGATCGATCTCGGGCGAAGTCAGAGACGAAAAACAGGCAGTCATCACCGGCGCAACAGTTTCCATGCGCAACATCTCGACCAACGAGACACGCACCACGCAAACCAACGCTGATGGTCGTTATCACTTCGCGAGCGTGCCAGTCGGCGCTTACGAAATCACAGTTGAGAGTAGTGGTTTCGCGAAATACCAGCAGTCGGGAATCACGCTTGCGCTAAACCAAAGCGCCGTCGTCGACGTGACGATGAAACCCGGCGCCGTGCAGGAAGTGGTGAACGTCGTCGAAAACGCTTCGATGTTGAATACGTCGACACCTGAAGTAGGCACGCGCTTCGACGAGAAACGTTTGTCTGAACTGCCGCTCGCCACTACGCGCAGCGTTTACAACGTTGCGTTGTCTGCGCCCGGCGTGAGCCAGCTCAACATCGGACAGAACGCGTTTGCCACCGGAACAAACTTTTCTTCAAACGGCGGCCGCGTTCGTTCCAACAACTTCATGATCGACGGTCAGGACAACAACAACTTCGGCGTCGCGGGATCGACGATCCCGTTGAACAATCCTGACGCGATCCAGGAAGTTCGCCTCGTCACAAACCAGTTCAGCGCCGAATACGGTCGCAATTCCAGCGCGGTCTTCAACGCAATCACGCGCAGCGGTTCGAATGAATATCACGGCTCAGGTTTCTGGTTTCATAACGACAACGCGTTGAATGCCTGCAGCAACGTGCAAAAGAACAACGGCTTCTGCAATCCGAACGCGGCGGATGAGCCGCACCGCAAAGCGCCGTTTCGAATCGAAAACCAGTTGGGCGGCACGATTGGTGGACCACTTCATCTCCCGCGTTTTGGCGAAGGTGGACCATCGTTTATCAGCGGACGTGATCGAACGTTCTTCTTCTTCGCAATTCAACGCTGGTGGGACCGCCAGCTCGGCATCGGCACAACTCTAAACGGTGCGCCGACTGCTGCAGGCAAAGCGATCCTCGAACAGGCTGCGGGTGATTTGCCCCAAGTGCGTGCGCTCCTCGACTTCCTGCCCGCCGCCGCAGCTCCGATCGGTCGCAACGCTACATTTGAGCGCAACGGTCAAACGTTCACCGTTCCACTCGGATCGTTAAGCGGTTCGCAAGCGTCAACGTATGACGACTGGCAGACTTCGATTCGCATCGATCACAGGTTCAATGACAAGCACACTTTGAACGGACGTTATCTCTACCAGGACTCGAATGCGTTCGGCAGCATTCCCGGAGTCGCTGCGTCGCAGATTACCCCGCCAGGGTTTTCCTCGATCGTTCCGGCTCGCACGCAAGGTGTGAACCTGCAGTTTATGAGCGTGCTCTCGCCGAAATGGATCAACGAAGTTCGTGGTGCTTTCCTGCGCAGTGCAAACGCAACGAGCCCGCTCGATCCGCGGTCGATGTTGATACCGTCGATCGAAGTAGTCGAACTCGGTTTGCGACAGTTCAATGCTGCGCCGGGTCGAACGGCGATCGGTCTGGGAGTGAATCTCCCGCAGAACCAGGTGAGAAATACGTATCAACTCCAGGACAACATCTCTTACACCACCGGCAATCACGCGTGGAAGTTTGGCGCTGATATTCGCCGTAACCAGCTTCACCAACTCTTCAAACCAACCACACGAGGGCTGCTCGAATACTCAACGCTCAACAACCTCGTACAGGATCGTGCAACCCGCGCAAACATCAATAAAGACTTGCCGGGAACGGCGCAGGTTCTTCATAACGACTGGCACGACTTCTTTTTCTACGGGCAGGACGAGTGGAAGATTAGACCAAACTTAACGCTCACACTCGGACTCCGATATGAAAACCCCGGCCAGCCGATTCAGGATCTGGTCGACTTCAATCAACCGGTGTTGGCGGCGTTCAATAACGATCCGCGCTTTGTGCTCCGGCCGGTTCCTGGTCGCGACAACAATAACTTCCAGCCGCGCGTTGGTTTCAACTGGAACCCGCAAACGAGCAACGATGGCGTGCTCGGCTGGCTGACAGGCGGCGACAAGCTGGTGCTGCGCGGAGGATTCACGCGCACTCACGACTACGCTTTCACAAACATTGCTCTCAACATCTGGAGCTCGTTCCCGTTTGTGGCTGCGGTGTCGTCGTTCCCGCAAGTTGCCGGTCTCATCCCGAATGCATTTACAGCTCTGCAAAATCCGCCTTTCAATCCGGACACGGTGAACCGGACCATCGTGGACGAGAATTTCCACATGCCGGTTTATGATTCGGTTAGCCTTGAAGTGCAACGCGAGTTCACGCGCGACCTCGTGCTGCGCGTTGGCTACGTCGGCACGAAAGGCACGGGTTTGTTTGAATCGGTAGACGCTAATCCGACGGTCATTGGCTGCACCAACGCGAGCGCCGCCAATAATTTCTGCCGGTCGATACCAAACCAGGGACCAACGCGCCTGCGAACAAACTCAGGCATGTCGATTTATCATTCGATGCAGACGAGCCTCGAGAAACGTTTGAGCAGCGGATTCAGCGCGGGGGTTCACTACACTTACAGCAGCTTCATCGACACGATGTCTGAAATCTTCAACGTGTCGGCAGGTGAGATTGCTGTTGCGCAAGACTCCTACAACCGTGCGGCCGATCGCGCGCGGTCGAGCTTCGATCGCCCGCATCGTTTGTCCGGAAACTTCGTCTACGAGTTGCCTTACTACCGCGATCAAAAAGGCCTCGTGGGCCATGTGCTTGGTGGCTGGCAGCTCAACTCGCAGTTTCAACTGCAAAGTGGTTCGCCTTTCACTCCGCTCAACGGTTCGGATCCGGCAGGCGCACTTGCAAGCATTTCCGCGCTCGTCGGCAATGCGATCAGGCCCGACGTGAACACGTCGCTCAATCTTTCGTCGATGAGTGTTGAAGAACTCGTTCGCGCCGGCGGTGGTTCGCTGTTCCGGCGGCTTCCGCTTACGGGCGTGCAGCGAGTCGGTAACGCGGGGCGAAACATCCTGCGCTCGGACGGAATCAACAACATCGATTTCGGAATCCTGAAGAACACGCGGATTGGTGAGAATCAACGCTTGCAGCTCCGCGCCGACTTCTTCAATTTCACTAACTCTCGAGACTTCGGTATCCCCGACTCGACAATTACGTCTGCCAACTTCCTGAACCAGTGGGGAACAGACGGAGGCAACCGCCGCGTCGTCGTCGGCCTGCGCTACGTCTTTTAGTTACGCTCAGGAAGCGTTATTGTAGGGGTGGCCCTCCGTGGCCACCCCTGCTTTCTTTTTTCACTCAAGGAGTTTGACCGTGAAACTCTCAATTCTCTTTCTGCTTTTATCGCTGATTCCCACGCAGGAAACCGCGTCTGTCGAAATCGTCAAATCAAGCTGGAGCAAAATACGCATCGGCTGGGAACGCGATCCATTCGGTGGTCCATTAGAAAACTTCGACGAGATGCGTTCGCGCACGCGAAACGAGCGACGTGTCGCAATCGGTGGCGGCGAGCGCGCCAAACGCGAAGCGAAAGCCGACGCCGCGAACCTCGCGACGCAAAGAGAGCAAGCGCCACCGAAGTATTACTTCATCTACAAAACCAGGATCAAAAACAACCACACAGCGGCTATCACGCAGCTTGATTGGGACCATGTATTTTACGAACGCGGAACAGAGAACGAAGTCGGGCGCCAGCAGTTCACAAGCGACGAGCAGATCGCGCCCGGGAAAACTAAAGAGCTGACCGTCACCATCACCTCACCACCGACGCACACCGTCAGCGTCACCTCCCTCAACCTCGACGAGCGCAATCGCTTCAGCGAACGGATCAACCTGGTGCGCGTCCAGTACGCCGACGGCCGCATCTGGCAAGCTGCGACGCAGGCTCCTACGCTCGCGGACCTCGCGTGGATGGTTGGGGATTGGCAGAGTGCGCCGGGTGCGAGGCAGGTTGAGGAGCATTGGACCACGGCGGCGGGTGGGACGATGATGGGAGTCGGGCGGACTGTTGCTGGCGATAAGACTGTAGAGTTTGAGTTCCTGCGGATCGAGCAGCGTGCAGACGGGATCTTTTACGTGGCGCATCCTAAGGCGCGTTGCCCGGGAACGGATTTCAAACTCACGCGCGTTTCAGCGACTGAGGCGGTGTTTGAAAACCCGCAGCATGATTTTCCGAAGCGGGTGACTTATCGGAAGGGCGAGAATGATTCGCTGACGGCGATGATCGATGGCGGTGAGGGGACGAAAGCGATCACCTTCGCATTCCAGCGAATGAAAAAACCTTAGACAGGATTTACAGAATTTTCATGATTAACATGTAAATCCGGTTCATCATGAAATCCTGTCAAACGCCGAGGATCACCTTCGCGATCGTGAAATAAATAATCAGCCCCGTAGCATCCACAAGCGTGGTGATCACCGGCGCCGAAAGCACCGCCGGATCCACGCCCATACGCTGCGCCAGAATCGGAACCAGCGATCCGACCGTCGTCGACCACACACAAATCGCAAACATCGTCACCGCAACAGTCAACGCAAGCGCCAGCGACGCGTTCCAAAGCAACGCCTGTCCAAACGCAATCGGCGCCACCATCAAACCCACAAGCACGCCCGTCGTCGCCTCGCGCAACGCGACGCGCCACGCGTGACGCACGCCAAGTTCACCGAGCGCAAGGCTCCGGATCACAGTCATCACCGTCTGCGCACCCGCATTTCCCCCAGTACCGATCAAGAGCGGAATAAAGAACGCGAGCGCCACCACAGCCGCGAGCTCACTCTCAAACCGGTGCAGCACCGCACTCGTCAACGTGCCTGCAACAAACAACAGCAACAACCACCCAATCCGTTTTCGCACTACGCGAAAGATCGGATTATCAAAGTAAGGCTTATCCATCGCGCCAGGCTCAACCGCGGCCATGCGCAACAGATCTTCAGTCTGTTCCTCGATCAAAACGTCGATCACGTCGTCAACCGTCACAAACCCAACCACGCTGCCATCCTGCTCAACCACCGGCACTGCGAGCAAGTTGTACTTCCCGATCTTCTGCGCGACCAATTCCTGATCGTCGCTCACATTTACCGTCACCGGTTTGCGTCGAACGATCTCGAGCAACGGGCGATCGAGCTCGGCCATCACCAGATCGCGCAACGACACCGCGCCGAGCAGTCGATCCGTTTCCGGATCCATGATGTAACACGCGTAGATCGACTCCTTCTCCTGGGCCACAGCGCGAATGTGCCGGAGCGCGGCGCCGACCGTCATCTTCGGATCGAGCCGCACAAACTCCGTGGTCATGATGCCGCCGGCAGTGTGGTCGGGATACTGAAGCAGGTCTTCAAGCTCGGCGCGCACTTCAGGACTAATCTTCGCAAACACTCGATGGCGCTCGTGCAGCCCCATTCGTTGAATCACGTCGGTGCGCTCGTCAGCCGAAAGGCCTTCGAGAATCGCCGCCGAACGAGAAGGCTCGAGTTGTCCGAGGATAGCGCCGCGACGCCGCATCGTCGGCTGGTCCAACAGCTCGATGCAGCGCGGCAGCGGAAGCATGGAAACGATCGCAGCCGCTTCCGCAAGGTTGAGTTGATTGAGTAATTCGGCGAGGTCTTCGGGCGGAAGATCCGCAACTTCTGAACCAATCCCGACGAAGCTTTCATCCAACCGGAGCTGAATGCGCTCTAGTAACTGCTGGAGATCTTTCGACGTTTTGGCCACAGATTTCCCACGGGATTGCAGTGTGTCGAGCTAGACTTGCGCGCTGATCGTTTCTTCCGAAGTTGGATTCAAAGCCGCCTGCGCAGCCGCG
This sequence comes from Pyrinomonadaceae bacterium, assembly GCA_035761985.1. Lineage (GTDB taxonomy): Bacteria > Acidobacteriota > Blastocatellia > Pyrinomonadales > Pyrinomonadaceae > PSRF01. Next base: position 7,548 of record DASTQB010000002.1, on the reverse strand, counting down.
AGACGGGCCACTGGCACACGAAACGGTGAGCAACTCACGTAGTTGAGACCAATCTCGTTGCAGAACGCGATCGACTGTGGATCGCCGCCGTGCTCGCCGCAAATTCCGACTTTCAAGTCGGGCTTCACACCGCGCCCGCGCTCTGTGCCAAGACGCACGAGTTGGCCCACACCGTCTCGATCGAGCACCTGGAACGGATCGTCTCGCATGATCTTGCGATCGATGTAGTTTGGTAAGAACCGGCTCGAGTCGTCGCGGCTCAAGCCAAACGTCGTTTGCGTGAGATCGTTTGTTCCGAACGAGAAGAACTGTGCATGTGCCGCGATGCGATCGGCCATCAACGCCGCGCGTGGCAATTCGATCATCGTCCCGACGAGATATTCGATCGTCATGCCGTGTTCGCCCATCACCTGCCGCGCGACTTCGTGAATCAGTTCCGCCTGCTGTCGCAACTCTTCACTGACCGACACGAGCGGCACCATGATCTCGAGTTCCACTTTCTTGCGTTCACCCTGAACCTGGCAAGCGGCTTCAAAGATCGCGCGACACTGCATCCGCGTCACTTCAGGGAACAGCAGTCCGAGACGACAACCGCGGAAGCCGAGCATCGGATTAGCCTCGCGAATGCGATTCACCTGCCGGAGCAACGCGCGCTTATGATCGATCTCGTCGAGCACGTGGTCCATGTCGCTCAACGTGGCCGCGGCTTTAAGTTTCATCTTCAACTCAGAAAGCTCGCTTCCGAGCTCTTCGGCGTTGGGCAGGAACTCATGCAGCGGCGGATCGAGCAGACGAATCGTAACTGGGAGTCCCGACATTTCGCGGAAGATGCCGATGAAGTCACCACGCTGCAGCGGCAACAACTTCTCGAGCGCCTTCTCACGCGCGCCGACGCCTTCGGCAAGAATCATCTCGCGCATCGCCGCCAGACGTTGATCGCCGAAGAACATGTGCTCCGTGCGACAAAGCCCGATACCTTCAGCGCCAAACCCGCGCGCCGTCTTTGCGTCGAGCGGCGTGTCAGCATTCGCGCGCACGCGCAGCCGCCGGAAACTATCGGCCCACATCATGAGCTTGTAAAACTCGTTTCCAAGCGTCGGCTGAATCGTCGGCACCTGGCCCAGGAAAACACGTCCGGTTGATCCGTCAACCGTGATCCAATCGCCTTTCGTAACAACTGTCCCATCGACGGTGAACTGCTGCTGGCCGTAGTCGATATTCAAAGCCTGGGCACCGCTCACGCACGTTTTACCCATGCCACGCGCCACGACGGCCGCGTGACTCGTCATCCCGCCGCGCGCTGTAACGATCGCCTGCGCCGCGACCATGCCGTGAAAATCGTCGGGACTCGTTTCCTGACGAACGAGCACAACGCGTACGCCGTCGCGCGCCATTTCTTCTGCTTCGTCAGGACTGAAAACCACCTGGCCCTGCGCCGCGCCCGGACTCGCCGGCAGACCCGTTGCGAGAACGGTTGCATTCGTTTTCGGATCGACAGTCGGGTGCAGCAGTTGATCGAGTTGCTCGGGCGTGACGCGTTTGACTGCAGTCGCTTTGTCGATCAGTTTTTCATAGACCATGTCGACTGCGATACGCACAGCCGCCGCGCCGCTGCGTTTACCCGTGCGCGTCTGCAACATCCAGAGCTTGCCGCGCTCGATCGTAAACTCGCAGTCCTGCATGTCGCCGTAGTGCTGTTCGAGCAGCGAAGCAATGGACGCAAACTGATCGTAGACTTCGGGCAGTTCTTTCTTCAGTTCATGAATCGGATGCGGCGTGCGAATACCGGCGACAACGTCTTCACCCTGCGCGTTCAGCAGATACTCGCCGTAGAGTTCTTTCTTGCCCGTCGACGGATTGCGTGTGAAAGCGACACCGGTGCCACTGCCCGCGCCCATGTTTCCAAACACCATCGCCTGTACGTTCACCGCGGTGCCGAGTGAATCGGGAATGCGATTTACACGTCGATAGTCGATTGCGCGGCGGCCCATCCACGAATTGAACACCGCCGCGATCGCAACGCGCAGTTGTTCATACGGATCTTCCGGGATCGCAGAGTGTTCGGTGAGAATGATCTGTTTCTCGGCGGCGATGATCTCGCGCAGGTGATCGGGTCGCAGGTCGGTGTCGCGTCCACCTTCCGTCTGTTTCTTGAACCGATCGAGCACGCGCTCAAACTTTTCGTGCGCAACGCCCATGACGATCTCGCCAAACAATCCCGCGAAGCGTCGATACGCATCGAGTGCGAAACGCAAATCACCCGTCTGCTCGGCCAGACCCTGCACTGTCTCTTCGTTCAAACCGAGGTTCAAAACGGTGTCCATCATGCCGGGCATCGAAAAAGCGGCGCCCGAACGAACCGAAACGAGCAAAGGGTTTTTCGGATCGCCGAACCGCTTCCCCACCTTCTCCTCGATCTTTCCGAGGGCCTCAGTCACCTGATCCCACAAACCTTCGGGAAAATTTTTGTCGTTTTCGAAAAACGCGTTGCAGGCTTCAGTGGTGACGACTAAACCCGGCGGCACAGGCAATCCCGCCTGCGTCATTTCGCAAAGGCCCGCGCCTTTGCCGCCTAGAAGCGACTTGTCATCGCCGGGTCCCTCGTCGAAGAGGTAAACCCATTTGTTTGTCTTTGGTTCGGAGGTTTCGGTGGTTTCCTGGGTGACAGTGCTCATGTGGCTGAACTTATCGCAATCTTGCTAATCGTGCAAATTCTGAAAATCCCGTCTAAGGATTTCTGTAAGGCTTCCGGCCGCGTAACGACGAAAATCGAAAGTTGTGACTGGCGCGACCCCTAAACTCGACGACGTCAAAAAGATTTCATCGGCATCGGTGAGATCCGCCATCTCATAAATTCCTTCGAGCACCGGTATGAAATGTTTTCCCGCAATCTCGATCACGCACTCACGCGTGACGCCCGCGAGCGTGCCGGTGCTCAACGCGGGCGTGTGGAGCGTGCTGTTTTTGGTCCAGAACAGATTCGCGGTCGTGGCGGATACGATCTCGCCTCGTTCATTCAGCACGACTGCTTCGTCGAAGTCGCGGCTCTGTGCTTCTTCCCACGACAGCACGTGATCGAGGTAGTTCAAACTCTTGATTCCCGCAAGCGGCGAGAACGTGTTCACGCGATACGGAGAAACTGCGAGCGACATTCCATTCGGAGAGATCTTTTGCGCATCGCCGGTCATGATCAGCAGGTCTGTCTTTTTCGCGCCCTGAATCTTCGTTTTCCAAAGATCGCGACCACTGCGCGCGAGCATGATCACACGCGCGCGACCTTCCTTCACCTGGTTTACGGCAATCAATTTTCGCAACGCATCGCCGACGCCTTTCTCGGTGCATCCGGTGTAATCGACATCGAGCTTCCGTGCGTGCGTGGTGAGTCGTTGCCAGTGTTTGGTCCAGAGAAACGGTTGTGAGTTGTAGATGGCGAGCGTGGTGAAGACGCCGCGACCATAAAGCATTGCAGACGAAACCGGAGCGACGCGTGCTTTGGTCGCCTCTACCATCGTTTTGTTTAGGTAGATGACCGGATGCATCAACCGGCTAACCTGTTACCAACTCTGCCTGAAGCTTTTCGGACAATGCAGCGCGCCATCCGTGTTCGAGATCCGCGACGTCAGCGGCTACTGCTTCCTGTCCGTTCACATTGATTTTCAAACGCGTTCCGCCCGCATGGCCCAGGATCGTAAACGGAGCGTTATGACGTTCCGCGATTTCTCGAACTGCATTTTCATCAGCCGCGTCGCAACTGATCACGATTCGCGATGGTGATTCACTGAAAAGCAACGAGGCCGGATCGAGTTTTTCAAGATTTACAAGATTGATTTGGGCGCCGATTGCTTCGCGTCCCAAAGATGAGAAACAGGATTCAGCGAGCGCGACGGCCAATCCGCCGTCCGCGCAATCGTGCGACGAAAGCAGCAGACCTGCTTCAGCGGCCTCGAGACACGCTTTTTGCACTGCGATCTCGCGATCGAGATCCAGTTCCGGAACTTTTCCTGATGCAGCGATCTCTGCTGTCGTGATGCCGGCCACACTCACCGCATACTCGCTCGTCGATAAATCTTCGCGCGTAGTGCCGAGCAGCGCGATCACATCGCCTTCTTTCTTAAAGCCCGGCGTAACGACGCGCCTGACGTCTTCGATCAGCCCGACCATTCCGATCACAGGCGTCGGCAGGATCCCGCGTCCTTCAGTCTCGTTGTAGAACGACACGTTTCCGGAAACGACCGGCGTCTCGAGCGCGCGGCATGCTTCGGCCATTCCGTCGATGACTTCCGAAAAGGACCACATCACTTCCGGCCGCTCAGGAGACGCGAAGTTCAAACAGTTCGTAATCGCAAGCGGCCGCGCGCCGACGCACACAACGTTACGCGCAGCTTCGGCAACGATCAGCTTCGCACCTTCGCGAGGATTCGCAGCGCAATAACGTCCGTTGCCGTCGAGTGTCATCGCGAGTGCTCGTCGAGTCTCTTTAATGCGCACCACGGCAGCATCAGCACCGGGAAGAATCGCGGTGTTGGTACGAACCATGTGATCGTACTGGCGATAGACCCACTGCTTCGAACCGATGTTGCCCGACGCCAGCAGCGTCAGAAGATCGTTCGTGTGATCAGTTCCACCCGCCGGCATTGAGATCTGCTGATCCTGCCTGTTCGCCGCGACCATGGGGCGCTCGTATTTCGGCGCTTCGTCTGTCAACGCGGCCACGGGAATGTCGGCAACAGTCTCACCGTTATGAATCACCTGCATGCGTCCGGTGTCGCGTACACGTCCGATGACGACAGCATCCAGATCCCACTTGCGAAAGATGTCGACCACTTCACGCTCACGACCCGAGTGCGCGACGATCAACATGCGCTCCTGCGATTCGGAGAGCAGCATCTCGTAAGCCGTCATGTTCTGTTCGCGTTGCGGAACAAGCGACAGGTCGAGCTCGATTCCAGTGCCCGCGCGTGCAGCCATCTCGCATGACGATGAAGTTAATCCTGCGGCGCCCATGTCCTGGATTCCCGCAACCGCGCCGCTTCGCATCGCTTCGAGACACGCTTCGAGCAACAGCTTTTCAAGAAACGGATCGCCAACCTGCACAGTCGGACGTTTCTCGAGCGCCTCTTCATCAAATTCCGCGGAAGCCATCGTCGCGCCGTGAATTCCGTCGCGTCCTGTTTTGGCGCCGACATAAAGCACAGGATTACCGATGCCCGTCGCTTTGCCGAAAAAGATCTGATCGTGACGCACGAGGCCGAGTGCAAACGCGTTAACGAGCGGATTCAACGCGTACGCGTCGTCGAATGCCACTTCACCGCCGACAGTCGCAACACCAAATGCGTTTCCGTAATGCGCGATGCCTGCGACCACGCCTGCCAGCAGCGAGCGATTGCGACGCCCGTACTGCGGATGGTCCAGCGATCCAAATCGCAAACTGTTCATCGAAGCAACAGGCCGTGCGCCCATCGTGAAGATGTCGCGAAGAATCCCGCCGACTCCGGTTGCCGCGCCCTGAAACGGTTCGATGAACGACGGATGATTGTGCGACTCGATCTTGAACGCCGCGCACCAGCCGTCGCCGAGATCGACGACGCCCGCGTTCTCGCCCGGCGGAACGATCACGCGTGGGCCAGTCGTGGGCAGTCGTTTTAGATGGATGCGTGATGATTTGTACGAGCAGTGTTCAGACCACATGACCGAAAAGATCCCGAGCTCGACAAAAGTCGGTTCACGGCCAAGCAGTTCGTTTATTCGCTCGAATTCTTGCTGTGTGAGGTTGTGGGCGGCGATAACTTCGGGAGTAATCATCTTGGAGAATAGGTCCTATAGGTCCTATAGGTTCCTATAGGACCTATTACTTTTCAGCTTTCTTGATCACCTTGTCGATTGCTTCGCGCAACTCCGCAGCGTCAATGCGGCCGATGTGCTTGTAAACGATCTCGCCTTTTTCGTTGTACAGGAAAGTCGCGGGCAAACTGCCTTGCCATCGCGGGTCGATGAAGTTGATCGCGATCTCGGGATCAGAAACGTCGAGCAGGTAAGCAGGCATCGTCGCCTTCATCGAACCGAGGAACTTCGGCACCGAGGTTTTGATGTCAGTCAGATCGTCGAGCGAGACGGTGACAAACTCCAGCGAATGCTTGCGATAGTCGCGGTCGATCTTCACGAGATCGGGAAACTCATCGCGGCAGGGATCGCAATACGTGGCCCAGAAGTTAACCAGCAACGGGTGTTGCCTCGGTTGCGTGATGAGACTCTTGAACGCATCCACATTTAGTGGCGACACGACGATCGCAGGCTGGCGCGGTCTCGAGACGCGGCCCCTTTGTTTCTGGGCCGGCGTCGCGAGACTCGCCACCATGATGCACAATGCGACTGGAATTATCGCTCTTGAAAAACGCATTGCTTACGCTCGTTTGATGCTGCAACCAAAAGCTTTCGCTTCTGCTTTTTCCACTGCCTTGCCGGCAAGTGTTGCGTCGATCGCGTTTCGCAGATCGTTACTCTCGATCTGTGCTGCGTTGCGGGCGTTGTCGATGCGTCCGTGATAGACGAGTTTGTTGCCCGCGTCGAGGAAGTACGCTTCCGGAGTTACCTGGGCGCCGAGCTTGTCGGCAATCTTGTTGCCTGGATCCTTCAGAATCGGGAAGCTGAGTTTGTTTTCGGCTGCATGCGCTTTAACGGCCGCTGCATCTTCGGCGACGTTGGAGTTGATGCCGATAACTGCGATGCCCCTGGCCTTGTAGTCCTGCGCGAGCTTCTCCATGCGCTCGTTGTAGGCATTGGAAACCGGACACTGCACGGCGATAAACAGAAGCACCGTACCATTCTTGCCTGCGAGCGACTTGAGCGTGCGCTCTTTATTGTCTACATCGGGGAGTGTGAAGTCTTCAATCGTAGCGCCAATCGCCGGCGCGGAATTCTCTACTTCCGCACGTGCACCAGCGGCAAAAACAACGCCCGCAACTAAAAGCAGCGAGGCCAATAGAACCGATAAATTTCTCGTCCTCATTCTCCAAAATCTCCTTATAAAGCGACCAGGTTTCGGGACTTCGAAGATTAGCAGGCAGATGCGGGCGTGGCAAGCGAGCCCACGGATTATACGAATTGTTTCTGTCCACAGATTGACGCGGATTGTTTTAGCATCTCTGTGTTCTGTAAGCTGTGCAAAGCGTGTCGACCACTGAGACAAAAGACCAGGCTCTACCGGTGCCCGTGCGAATGGATGCGGACGAGCGTTTCACGGGTCGCGGCGTCACGATCGCGTTTCTCGATTCGGGTTTTTATGCTCATAAAGATCTCACCGAACCTGTAAACCGCATTGCCGGATATCACAATATTTTCGCGCCCGAAGATGACCGTTCAGCACTCGTAAAATCTGACGTTGCGAGCTGGCATGGAATGATGACGTCCGTGGTTGCAGCAGGGAATGGTCACTTGTCCGACGGTTTTTATCGCAGCATCGCGCCGGATGCGAACGTCGTGCTCGTGAAGATCGGCAAGACCGGGCACATTCCCGAAACCAACATCGAGAAGGGTTTGCGCTGGGTACTC
>DASTQB010000001.1:0-16145 GCA_035761985.1 Pyrinomonadaceae bacterium | reverse complement strand
TCTTGAATCGATTTCCATTCGCGGAAGCGATGACGAGCGGCTTTACAGGGTTTTGCTTGAGGATCAACGGAAAGCCTACGCCTGCAACGGCAGTGTTGCGCATGAAGTCACGACGTTTCATCTTGTTCATGGTTCCTTTTCGAGAGATGACGCGGATTATACGACGATCACAGCGATAAAGCCTCTTTTATCTTCTCCGCGGTCTTTGGGCCGACGCCGTCGACCATATCGAGGCCGCCGGAGGCGACGAAGGTTTTTAGATCGGCGAGTGAAGAAACTTTGAAACGCTGGTGTAATAACGCTGCGGTCTTTGGACCAATACCGTGTATCTCGAGGAGGTCGAGTACGCTTTCCGGTGTTTCAGCCGTGAGCCGGTCCCATGCGTCGAACGATCCTTTTTCAAGCAGTTCGATCACCTTTCCCGCGATCGCTTTGCCGACACCGGGAATCTCCTGCAAACCGGTGACACCCTCTTTCTCTGCAATCTCTTTCAACGGCGTAGGCCACACTTCAATCGCCTCAGCCGCGTTGCGATACGAACGCAAACGGAAAGGATCGTCGCCGCGAACCTCCATCAACGCGGCAAGCCGATAGAACCGGCGTGCGATTGCTTCGTTTTCCATTGAAATTGTGCTTAGTCTAACGTCGCGAGCAGAGTAATATCAAAAGCGCGTTACAGACTGACCTCAAGGAGATTCCAGTTGGACGAAAAAAGACGACAGATGTTGACGGGCATATCACTCGCCGGCGCCGCCGTTTTACTCAACGCGTGTGGGCCAACTCCGAATTCCGGCAGTGCGACGAACCAAGAAAACAGAAACGACGGACCAGCGCCGGGCGAATCAGAGCCGGTGGAGGTTACGGCCGCGGAAGACCTCATGCGCGAACACGGACTGCTTCGCCGCGCTTTGCTCGTTTACCAGGAATCGGCGCTGCGACTGCGTCAGGATGCGGCGTCAGTTCCACCTGACACACTCGAGAAGGCAGCGAACCTCGTGCGTGTGTTTGGCGAAGACTTTCACCAGAAACAACTGGAAGAAGTTTTTGTTTTTCCGATCGTGAAGAAGACACCGGGAACGGCGGCGACGTACGTCGACGTGTTGTTGGCCCAGCACACGCGCGGGCGTGAGATTACCGACTACCTGTTGTCTGTAAGCAAAGAAGATCGAATTCCCTCGAACAGCGTGGAGCCGCTGGCGAAAGCGCTGGAGTCGTATGTTCGCATGTATCAACATCACGCTGCGATCGAAGACACGGTCGTATTTCCCGTTTGGAAGACGGCTGTTGGAACGTCGGAGCTCGATGCGTTGGCGGCGAAGTTTGAAGAGATCGAAGCAGAACAGTTTGGCGGCGACGGATTTGAAGTCGCGCTGAAGCGGATGGAAGAGGTTGAAGAGAGTCTTGGGCTCGCGAATCTCGAGATGTTTACCGCGCCGCCGTTGGTGAAGTAACCAGATCGCAAAGATCTGTGTATAATGCGGCCCAATTGCACGGAGGTACCTCACAACTCCCGCAGGCACCTCAAACCTTAACCTCTAACCTTAAGGAGCCAGACATGACTTTCATCGAATTCGCCGACGAACCAACGCAGGAAGAACGCATCGCAAAACTACGCGCTGAACTCGAAAAACTCGGCGGCAGCACGCACAAGCTCGACTCGATGCCTGCCGACATGGAAGAAGAGTTTCTCCGGCACGTGCTCGAATACGAAACCGCAGAACCGATCAGTCTCTTTCGTTTACTCGAAAACTCCGGACTCGAGATCCCCGCGCCTGATGCGCTCGACAAAGACGCACTCAGAATCAAACTGAAGGAACTGATCGATCGAATGGCTACGATGGGCGCTTACCTGCTGCACACGAATCATCTCTCTGATCGGCAGCTGTACGAGTATCTCTATCACGACGGATTGCGCGAAGAGACAGTGCTGTTTCCGGAGAACCCGAGCTACGCGTACATGATCGACTTGACCGGGAGCGGCAGCGATGAAGACAACCAGATTTATCTGAAGTACTACGCAGACGAAGAGCACCGGCGGCAGTGGGCGCACGATTGGCCGGGCGATGTGTTGCCCGAACATGAGGAGCCGCCGTTCGATCGAGATCGGTTCCTGCCGCAGTCGCCGTTAGGGTGAGACGGCCGCCACGGGTTACGCCCGTTTGTCAGTGTGATCCGTGGCAACGATCATCGTGCCGGTGCCTTTGTCGGTGAAGACTTCGGAGAGCAGGGCATTGCGTTTTGTGCCGCTGATGATGTGTGCGCTGTGAACGCCGCGTTCCAGCAGGACGCTGATGCTTTGCAGTTTTGGAATCATGCCGCCGGTGGCAGCGCCAGTGCTGATCAACTCACGCGCCTCAGCCGCGGTGAGCCGCGATAGCTTTGTGTCGAGATCGCCGGCGGTCAGGTAAATGCCGTCTACGTCGCTGAGCATGATTAGTTTCTCGGCGTGTAGTTGCACTGCGATCTCGGAGGCGATCGTGTCGGCGTTGATGTTGAAGACCATGCCTTCAGCGTCAGCGCCCAAAGACGAAATGACGGGCAGGTAACCGTGGTCCAATAACACGGTCAGCAGACGTGTGTTGATCCGGACCACGTCGCCGACGTGTCCGAAGTCGACTTTATCTCGCACGCCGGTTTCGCGGTTCAGGATCTCTTTCGGCGGGCGGCGTTCCGCGTGAACGATATTGCCGTCGACGCCAGAGAGACCGACGGCTTCGATGCCGCGCTGGCGGAGGGCGGCGAGGATGTCGGTGTTGATCTTGCCGGCGAAGATCATCTTGGCCATTTCGAGTGTGGCGTCGTCCGTTACGCGACGGCCCTCGATGATCGTCTGCTCGACGCCGAGTCTGGTGGCGAGTTCGCTCAGTTGTTTACCGCCGCCGTGGACGACGCATATGCGAATGCCGACCTGGTGCAGTAGCGCGAGTTCTTCCGCGAGTGAGGTCAGGTTTTCCTGGCTTTCAGTGACCTTGCCGGAGAGCTTGACGACAAACGTCTGCCCTTTGAAGCGTTGAATATAGGGCAACGCTTCGCGCAGGAGGTCGAGCCGGAGCTGGTCGTCAACGTTTGGATGCGTCATGTTTGATCTTTGCCACAGATGAACGCGAATGAACACGGATATGATCTGTGTTCATCGGCGTTTATCTGTGGCTGAAACAAGTTGGATTATCGCCTTCTGCACGTGCAACCGGTTCTCGGCTTCGTCGAGCACAACTGACGACGGCGAGTCGATCACTTCGTCAGTCACGATCACGTTGCGGCGCACGGGCAGGCAGTGCATGAAGATAGCGTTGTCAGTTCGGGCCATCTTCTCTTCGTTCACGATCCATTTACGCCGGTACTGCGAACGCTTGATGATGTCCTGCTCGCTGTTGCCGTAAAACTCTTTGCCGCCCCAGCTCTTCGCGTAAACGACCTGGGCGCCGTTAAAAGATGATTCGATATCGTGCGTGATCTGGAGATTTCCGCCTGATGCCGCCGCAAGGCGATCGGCGGTTTCGATCAACTCCTCATCGAGTTCGTAGCCGGAAGGGTGTGCGATCACAAGATCGTAGCCCATCTGCGCCGCCGCGAGTGCGAAGCTGTTTGGCACTGCCATCGGCAGCGGCTTCGGATGCCATGCCCACGTGAGCAGCACGCGCTTGCGTCCCGCGCCGAGCTTCTCGCGAATCGTCAACATGTCGGCCATCGACTGGCAGGGATGGTGCATGGCAGATTCAAGGTTAATGATCGGAACTGAAGCGTACCGTGCAAACGCATTGAGCACGGGATCGAGGCGCTCTTCATCCCAATCTTTCAACGTCGCAAACGTCCTCACGCCGATCGCTACGCAATATCGTTCAAGCACGCGCACAAACTCCGCGACGTGTTCGGTCTTGTCGGAATCCATCACTGCGCCTTCGCGATGTTCGAGTGTCCAGCTCGTACCGCCGGGCTCGAGCACCACGGCATTGCCGCCGAGCTCGTAAATCCCAACCTGCATCGACGCGCGCGTGCGCAGGCTCGGATTGAAAAACACGAGTGCCACGGATTTGCCGGCAAGCGGCTTCGAATCGTCCTCGCCGCTCTTGAAACGCAACGCGGATCTGAGCAGCTCTTCGAGTTGCTCTGTTGAGAAATCAGTAGTGTTCAGAAAATTCATCAGCGTTAATCCGTGATCGCGTTTACAAACAAATCAACGTGCTCTTCAGTCATAATCAGCGGAGGCAGTAGTCGCAGCACCTTCGGATCACTCGACGTTCCGGTAATGATTTTTCGATCGAGCAATCGCTTGTGAACATCCGCCGCTTTAGCTTCAAATTCGATTCCCAGTAAAAACCCCCGACCGTGAACCGCCACGACCTGCTCAACCTCGCGCAATCGTTGTCGCAAATATGCTTCAACGCGTTTCACATTCTCGAGCATGCGATCGTTTTCAATTGCCTCGAGCGTTGCTGTCACTGCGGCCATCGCCAGCATTCCGCCGCCGAAAGTCGTGCCGAGATCGTTCTCCTTGATCTTTGAAGCAATCGCTTCATTCACGACGCACGCGCCGACCGGAACGCCGCTCCCGAGCGCTTTGGCAAGCGTTACAACGTCAGGTACAACGCCGTCGCTGCTGCGGCTGCCCGCGAAGAACCACTCGCCGGTGCGTCCCACGCCCGTTTGCACCTCGTCGTAGATTAGAACGATACCGCCCTCGTCGCACAACGCGCGAAGCGAGCGATAGAAATCTGCAGTCGCCATCCGCACACCGGCCATCGACTGAATCGGCTCGAGCATGATCGCGGCGACGGTGTCGTCTGCGAGATCGCGCACGGAGTCGATGTTGCCAAACTCCGCTTCGACGTGACCCGGCACGTTTGGTTTTCCAAGCTCGCGATACTTGCCGAGAAACGTTGCACTGATCGCGTCCGCGGTACGCCCGTGAAAACCACCCGAAAAGGTGATCACCTTCTCACGCCCAGTGAACATGCGCGCCATCCGCATCGCATTCTCGTTTGCTTCAGTCCCGGAGTTGCAAAAGAAAGCCTTCGTCAGCGACTCCGGCGCAATCGACACGAGCTTCTCCGCACAACGCGCCCGCACATCCGAATAAACGAGATTCGAATAGAAGATCAGCCTCTCGGCTTGCTCTCGAATCGCACTGACCACATGCGGGTGACAATGCCCGGTCCCCGCTACCGCATGCCCGCCATAAAGATCGAGATACCGTTCCCCCTCGCTCGTATAGATCCAAACGCCCTCGCCACGCTCCGCGGCGATCGGCATCTTCTTGTACGTCGCGAGCTGGTACCGATCCTCTTCAATCACTTTCATACAATGCGCCTGATCCGCGGTCACGGGTTTGTCCCTGCCAGCACGAGCCCGGTTTTTTCTTCGAGCCCAAACATCAAGTTCATGTTTTGCACCGCTTGCCCGGCGGCGCCTTTCACCAGGTTGTCGATCGCGGAAAAGATCGCGATCTGTTTTCCACGTAAGGCGAAACCGATGTCGCAAAAGTTGGTGGTCTTCACCCAGTTGATGTCAGGTGAACCATTCACCAGGCGCACGAAGAATGAATCGCGATAGAAGTCGGCGAAGACGTCGCGCACATCGTCTTCCGTGATCTCGTTCTTTGCTTCTGCGTAGATTGACGCAAAGATCCCGCGCGCGACGGGCAGCGAGTGAGTCATGAAAACGAGCTCGCTGGTCCAATCGCCGACTTGATGCAGCTCCTGTTCGATCTCAGGCACGTGCTGGTGTGTGAACGGCTTGTACGCGTAGAACGAATTCATGCGCTGTGGGTGATGCGTGTTGGCGGCAGCTTTTGCGCCTGAGCCGGACGAGCCCGTCTTTGCATCGACAATCACACGGCCGCTGATGAGAGCGTTCGCAACGAGCGGGGCTAGACCGAGCAACGTCGCGGTGGCGAAACAGCCGGGATTGGCGATCAAGCGCGCGTCGCGGATCGCGTCGCGATTCGTTTCGGTAAGGCCGTAAACAAAACCGGCCTGCGACTCCATGGCGGTGTGCGATTGCTTGTAGTGCTTTTCGAATACGGTCTGATCTTTCAGGCGGAAATCGCCGGATAGATCGATGGCTTTGATGTTGGCCGGCAGACGTGGAACCACGTCCATGGCCTGTCCGTGCGGAAGGCCGAGAAACACGACATCAACGTCATCTTTGATGCTTTGTAAATCTTCAGGCGCTTTGATGAAACTGAGTTGCGTCAGACCGTTGAGGTTGCGATGGACTTCGCCGACAGGTTTACCTGCTTGTTCGTTTGCGGTGACGAAGACGATCTCGGCGTTGGGATGGAACAGGAGAATGCGGAGCAACTCCGAGCCGCCGTATCCCGAGCCGCCAAAAATACCAATCTTGATTTTATCTTGCATATCTTTTGCCATGATTTCAGGATTAACAGGATTGACATGCTAATCTTGCCAATCCTGAAATCTTGTACTCACCGACCTTAGACATCACGATCTCAAAGAGTGTCTCACCCGCGCGTCGTGCATTTGCCGCCGGCACGTTGAAGTGCGTCTTGATGTAGTCTTCGCCCATACGTGAATCGGTGACAGAACCCGAGATCACGTCAACATCAACGCCACGCTGGCGCAGCAACTCGATCCCGCCCCACGCGCCCACGTAATCCGATGCACAGAAGACCGTAGCCGCAGTTGCATCCAGCAGTTCCTGATCAGCAAAAACGGTGTCCACCGAGTAACCACCCAAAATCCCGTCGCCCAACTCAATCACGATCAGATCCGGAGACGCTTCATTCAGTCGCGCAATGATCGCTTTCGCCGATGGCGCGAGATCGGCGATGTCGACAGTCGACGGCAAGCCACAATCAAGAAAACTCGCCGTTACGATCGCGCCGTGGTCCGCCATGTTCAACGTGTCGCGCAAACACGCAACTCCCGACAGTTTCGCTGCCGCAACCTTCAAACCCGCACGCGTCGCTTGCTTGATCAACTCCGTCGCGGCGTAAGTCTTGCCACTGTTCATACTCGTGCCCGCGATCATCACGATCGGCGCACTCTCACCAAGACTCGTTCGCGACGGCAACGCCGCGTCGGCGATATTCAGCACTCGGCCCGACTCGTCGCACACTAATCCAATCACTTCCAACTGGATCGCGTCACCCAAACTCGAGTGATGACCCGTGCATAAGCCAATCACTCCACCCATGTTCAGCAGGTGAAGCTGATCGCCGCTCTTCAACGCCGGCGGAACATCGCCCACAAAACCCTTCAACGCGCGACGTCGCCCGAGCACGCCCATCAGCAAGTCGCCGGGATTGATCTTGGCGAGCCTGCCGGTGGGCAGCTCGAGCAAGTTGTAAGTGGCGCTGTCAGTGAGCGCGCGAACGACGACCACGTCGCCTGCCCTGACCGCATCGCAGGAGGAGACAAGCGCAACGGTCTTCGGCAGCGCCAGCGGCGACGTCGCGGAGCCGATCTTGTCGACATCGATAACGTTGATCTGTGTATTCATCTTCCCCCCTTTTAATCCGTGTCATCCGCGGCCCGGATTTAGTCGCAGCCGCAGCGCGTTCAGCTTGATAAAGCCTTCCGCATCGCGCTGGTTGTAAACCTTGTCAGCCTCAAACGTCGCAACGTTCTCGTCGTAAAGCGAATTCGGCGAGCGTCGTCCAACGACGATCGCGTTTCCTCGATAAAGTTTCAGTCGCACATCGCCGTTCACTGCGGCCTGAGTCTCGTCGATCATCTTGCGCATCAACTTGAACTCAGGCGCGAACCAGAAACCGTAATAGACACACTCGGCAAACTTCACTCCAAACGAATCGCGCAGATGCATCACTTCACGGTCCATCGTGATCGACTCGAGCGCGCGATGCGCAGCCTGAAGAATCGTGACGCCAGGCGTCTCGTACACGCCGCGCGACTTCATACCAACAAAGCGATTCTCAACGAGGTCAACACGCCCGATGCCGTGCTCTCCACCGAGCTTGTTCAACGTCTCAAGCAACGTAACCGGATCGAGTTTATTTCCGTCGATCGCGACCGGCTCGCCTTTGACGAAAGAGATCTCGATCGTCTGTGCTTCCGCGCGCGCGTTTTCCGGCGAACGCGTCAGTTGAAAGATGTTCTCCGGCGGCGCGGCCCACGGGTCTTCGAGAATTCCACCTTCGTAAGAGATGTGCATCAGGTTCGCGTCAGTCGAGTAAGGCTTCTCGGCCGTCGCGGTCACCGGGATCTCGTGCGCGCGCGCATACGCGATCAGATCCATGCGTCCTTTGAAATCCCACTCGCGCCACGGCGCGATCACCTTGATGTCCGGCTGCAACGCGTAGTACGTCAGCTCGAAACGCACCTGATCGTTGCCCTTGCCAGTCGCACCGTGTGCAACTGCGTCTGCACCTTCCTTCTGCGCGATCTCGATCTGGCGTTTCGCAATCACAGGCCGGGCGAGGGAAGTGCCCATCAGGTACACACCTTCGTAAACGGCATTCGCCTTGACCGCGGTCCATACGTAGTCGCGCACAAATTCTTCGCGCAGATCTTCGACGTAGAGTTTTGAAGCGCCGGTGGCGAGTGCTTTCTCTTCGAGGCCGGAGAGTTCTGCACCCTGGCCCACGTCGGCGCAGTAACACACCACTTCACACCCGTAGTGTTCCTTCAGCCAGCGAAGCATGACTGAAGTATCGAGGCCACCCGAATACGCGAGCACGATCTTGCGAATGTTTTTGTCCATGTGCGTTTCTGTTGCTCAGTCTCCAAACAACTCCCAGATGTTTTTCATCACCGCGCGTTGCTCCTTCTCACCACGCACGGCGATGAAGATCGTGTCTTCGCCGGCGATAGTCCCGATGATCTCCTGAATGCGCGCAGCGTCGATCTCTACTGCCACGGCCGATGCGAGCCCGGGAACAGTGCGAGCGATTACCAAACTATCGCCCGCCTGGTCTAAACTCAGCAGGCCGCGTCGCGGGCCGCCGTTGGTGCGCGGCAGCGTGTAGAAGCCGTGTTGCTTGACGACGCCGAGCTCTTCCAAATCACGCGACACGCTCGACTGCGTCGCCGGCACGCCCGCGCGCTCAAGCAGGACGCGCAAGTCTTCCTGTGTGCCGATGGGCCGGGCCTGGATCAGGCTCAGGATCTTTTGCTGCCGCTCTCGTTTATTCATGTGTCAATATGCAATCAGTTTGCATAAACGGTGCATAGATGCATAAACTACCATGCGAGTTGTTCGTTGGTCAAACTTTTGGAGAGGCTGATGGAGAAAAAGCTTTGGGGCGGTAGATTCGAGGGCAAGACGGATCCGGAGTTTGCGGAATTCAATAATTCTTTTCGCTTTGACCGCAGGCTATTCGAGGCCGACGTCATCGCGAGCATCGCGTACTGCGAAGCACTCAAAGCCGCGGGAGTGTTATCCGCGGATGACGCGGATAAAATTCGGCGCGCGCTGGAAACGATTCTCGAAAATGGCCGCTCGGATCAGACCTATTTCAACGACTCGGCCGCCGAAGACGTCCATTCATTCGTCGAAGCACGGTTGATTGAAGCGACGGGCGATCTCGGTCGCAGGCTGCACACCGGACGCAGTCGTAACGATCAAGTCGCGACGGATTTCCGGATCTGGATCCGCGGTTCGATCGATCAGCTCGACGCGACCGTGGCAGATCTCCAATCCGCGTTACTGGATTTTGCCGAGAACAACCGCGAAGTCGTCATCCCAGGCTATACCCATCTCCAGCGAGCTCAGCCGGTGCTGCTCGCACACTGGAGCCTCGCATACTTCGAAATGCTCGCACGCGATCGACAACGCCTAACCGAAGTCCGTCGACGCGTAAACGTTCTGCCGCTCGGTTCAGCCGCACTCGCAGGCACTTCGTATCCGATCGATCGCGAAGCACTCGCACGCGCGCTCGATTTCGAAAGCGTTTCGCGGAACAGTCTTGACGCTGTCAGCGATCGTGATTTCTGTGTGGAATTTCTAAGTGCTTGCTCGTTGATCATGGTCCATCTATCGCGACTCGCGGAAGACGTCATTCTTTACGCCACGACTGAGTTTGCGTTCTTCCAACTCGGCGACGCCATTGCGACTGGATCGAGTCTGATGCCGCAGAAGAAGAACCCCGATTCGATGGAGCTCGTCCGCGGCAAAGCCGGGCGTGTGTTTGGCGACTTGCTCGGATTGTTGACGACGTTGAAAGGCCTGCCGCTCGCCTACAACAAAGACATGCAGGAAGACAAGGAAGCTGTGTTTGATGGTTTCGATACTACTGCGTCGAGTTTAAAAGTGAGTGCGACTGTGATGCGCAACATCAGCGTGACTCAGCCGTCGCTCGGTGGATACATGAACGCCACCGAGCTTGCCGACTATCTCGTGCGCAAAGGCGTAGCGTTTAGAGAAGCGCACGAGATCGTGGGGAAGATCGTGACGCGCGCGATCGAGATGGGGAAAGAGTTGGAGCAGATGGCGACCGAGGATCTGAGGGAGTTTTCGGCGCTGATTGACGCTGATGTTTATGAGGCGCTGTCGTTGGAGCGCACCATCAATTCAAAAAAGCAGATTGGTGGGACGGCGCGTGATGCAGTCCAGGCGGCACTCACCAAAGCACGCCCTGGACATGATTGACAGGATTTTCAAGATTTACATGATTAAGAAATCTTGTTAATCGTGTAAATCTTGTAAATCATGTAGAGGCTTATCGTGGAATCGTTTCCTGGTAGATGTATTTTAGATCCTGGAGCTTCAACACGACCGCGGGTTTCACGGCGTTGCGATCTGCATTCATGCTAATCAATCCAGTCACGCCTTCGAAGTTTCGCGTTTGCGCGAGGGCGTCGCGGAGCTTGCTGCTGTCAGTCGTGCCCGCGCGTGTGATCGCGTCAAACAGCAGTCGCGTAGCATCGTAAGCCAGCGCCGCGTGCGCGTCCGGAAGCAGGTTTTGGTAACGCTGCTTGTACGACTCGACAAACGCCTGAATCCCGGGCGACGGATCGTCAATCGAGTAGTGCGTTGAAATGTACGCGCCGTTTAACGCATCACCACCCAACTGCCACAACTCCGGCGCGTCCCAGCCATCACCTCCGAGCAGCGGCTGCTCCAGTCCAATCATGCGCGCTTGTTTCGCGATGCGAGCGACGTCGCCGTAGTAACCGGGAATGTAGATCACGTCAGGTTCCGCCGATCGAATCGAGCTCAACTGGCCCTTGAAATCCTCATCACCCTGCGCGTACGACTGCTCAATCACGATCTGCCCGCCAAGTTTCGCGAAGCTCAGTTTGAAAAAGTCGCTCAACCCGCGACCGTAAGGTGAGTTGAAATCGAAGAGTATCGCCGCCTTCTGCGCTTTGAGCGTGTTGGCCGCAAAGCTCGCCATCACTTCGCCCTGAAACGAATCGACGAAGCATGCGCGAAAAATGTAGTCGCCTGTTTGCGTGACCGCCGGGTCCGTGGATGAAGGCGAGATCAAAGGTATGTGAGACGACTGTGCTTTCGGCGCGGCGGCACGGCTGATACCCGAAGTGCCGCCGGCGATGAGCGCGACGACTTTGTCTTCGTCGATGAGCCTCGCGGTCAGTCGCGCTGCATCTTCGGGACTGCCGTGATCGTCTTCGATCACGACGTCGATCTTGCGCCCTTTGATTCCGCCGGCCTGGTTTATCTCGTCGGCGGCCATGATGACGCCATTGTACGCCGAGCGCCCGAAGTTGAAAGTTGGACCACTCAGATCGCCGAAATAGCCGATCTTAATCGCGCTGCGATCGACTTCTTCTTTCACTTCCGATGGTCGTGTACAGGAGAACGCAAGGGCCATCAGGACGATGGCGACCGGGAGAAATGCTTTTCGCAGGTAGTGAGTAGACCGCTGTCGCTGGGAGAAACTCGAAATTGAACGGCGACGACTGCCAGGTCTACTCACCGAGATAGGCTTCTTTAATCCTGGGATCATTGGCCAGGTCTTTTGATGGACCTTCCATCACTATCCTTCCGGTTTCGAGAACGTACGCGCGATCGGAATGGCCCAGCGCGGCATGCGCGTTCTGCTCGACCAGAAGAATCGTAGTACCCTCGCTCTTAATCTCATCAATTGCTTCGAAGATCGTATGGACCACGAGCGGCGCCAGACCGAGGGAAGGTTCGTCGAGCAACAGCAATCGTGGTCTCGACATCAACGCGCGTCCCATCGCAAGCATCTGCTGCTCGCCGCCCGACAACGTTCCAGCTTTTTGCGCCTCACGTTCTTTCAAGCGCGGAAACATTCTGAAGGCACGTTCCATGTCCGACGCGATCTCGGTCTTGTTCTTTTTCAGATACGCGCCCATTTGCAGGTTTTCGCGAACTGAAAGATTCGCGAAAACACCGCGGCCCTCGGGCGACATTGAAATCCCGCGCGCGACGAGTTTATGCGTGGGCTTGGCGCTGATGTCTTCGCCTTCAAAAATCACTTTTCCCACACGTGGTTGGAGTAAGCCGGTGATGGTGCGGAGGGTTGTGGTTTTACCGGCGCCGTTGGCTCCGATCAGCGTGACCACTTCACCCTGCTCGACGTGCATCGAGATCGAAGTCAGGGCTTCGATGGCGCCATAGTTTACCGAGACGTTTTCAAGCGTGAGCATGATAGGTCGTATAGGACCTATAGGACTTATATGTCCTATAGGATCAGTCTCCCAGGTACGCTTCGATCACTTTCGGGTCGTTCTTGATCTCTTCGGGCAGGCCGAGGGCGATCGATTTTCCGTAATCCACCACCTGAATTCTCTCGCAAACGCCCATCACCACTTTCATGTTGTGTTCGACGAGCAGGATCGTCAGCCCGAAACGATCTCGGATCTGCTTGATCAAATTCATCAGGTCTTCCTGTTCCGCCGGATTCATTCCCGCGGCAGGTTCGTCGAGCAGCAGGAGCTTCGGTCTCGTCGCGAGCGCGCGCACGATCTCGAGTCGTCGTTGACTGCCGTACGGCAAACTCGTGCCACCTTCATCGGCGACTCGCGCGAGGTCGAAGATCTCTAAGAGTTCAAAACAGCTTTCACGATGTTCTTTTTCGTCCTGAACGAACCGCGGCGTGCGCAATACCGCATCGAACAGTTGTTGACCCATGTGGATATGGCACGCGGTCATCACGTTTTCAAGGACCGTCATGCTGGGGAAGAGCCGGATATTCTGGAAGGTACGCGAAACTCCACGGCTCGCGATCTGGTACGGTCGCAACCCATTTATTTGCTCTCCATTTAAGTAGATCTTGCCGGAAGATGGCTGATAAACGCCTGTGAGTAGGTTGAAGATCGTGGTCTTACCGGCGCCATTAGGCCCGATCAGTCCGTAGATCTCGCCCCGATTAACACTCATATCCAACTCGTTGACTGCACACAGCCCACCAAAGCGAATAGTCGCCTTTTCGGTCTGAAGAACGATTCCGTTTTCCTTGCTGGTTGCACTCATTGGGGATTCTCACCTCCGAGCGGACCATCAGGTTGCGTTGGAGCAGTAGATGGATTGGGGCTTTTAGCAAGAGGACTGGTGGCTGATCGCGCTTCTCCTTTGAAGCGCTTGCGCCAATTTTTTAACGCGGCCGTCGATCCCAGCAAGCCCTGTGGTCGCGTAATCATTAGCACAATGAGTAGCAGCGAATAGATCACCATGCGGTATTCGGCAAAGCCCCGCAACGCTTCAGGGAGAACGGTCAATAGGATAGCGCCTAATACGGAACCCACTATCGATCCTAGTCCACCCAGGATGATCATGATCAGAATCTCGAACGATTTAATGAACTCGAACGACTTCGGATTCAAGTAACCATCAAAGTGGGCCAATACTGCGCCGCCCGCTCCAGCCATCGCTGATGAAATAGTAAAGGCCATCACCTTATAGCGGGTGGTGTTGACGCCCATCGCCTCCGCTGCGAGTTCGTCTTCTCGAATGGAGATTAAAGCGCGTCCAAACGCAGAGTTAACGATGTTATAGACAATGACTACCGTCAGAATAGCGACCAGAAATATCCAGAAGAAACTCTTTACAATCGGTATTCCGGAATAACCTCGCGCGCCACCGATCGCTTCGATATTGTTGAGAAATACGACAATGATCTGGCCGAAGCCGAGCGTAACGATCGCAAGATAATCGCCTCGCAGTCGAAGCGAGGGAATGCCTACGGCCAATCCTGCCAGGCCAGCGATGGCGGCACCGATCAGAGTGGCGATTGTTAATGCGACGACCCAACCCAAACTGCCCCCGCCGAGTGAGGTGGCCAGATTGGTTCCATAGTTGACTGAAAAATAGGCAGCCGAATAGGCGCCCACAGCTATGAAACCCGCATGGCCGATGGAGAATTGGCCCGTAAAACCGTTAATTAGGTTTAGAGAGACAGCAAACGTGATGGCGATGCCGGAGAGCATCAGAATACGAACAAAGTAGGGATTGAGAAGTCGACCCTGGAAGACGAAATCTAATCCGATCAGAGCGGCGACCACTATGAGGGCTATGATCAGATTGCGCAGGTACCGTGGCACTCTTCGTTGTCCTTAAACTTTCTCCTGAGCGACCGTACCGAGAAGTCCGGAAGGCCGGAACAGCAGTATTAAGATGAGTATGGCAAACGCCACTGCATCTTTATAGGTGGGCGAAAGGTAACCTACCACCATTGTTTCCGTGACCCCGATAAGCAAACCGCCAAGCATTGCGCCGGGGATGTTGCCGATGCCGCCTAAAACGGCCGCCACGAATGCCTTGAGGCCCACGATAATTCCCATTAATGGATCGATGCGCGGAATGCGAATCGCAACCAGCACTCCCGCTGCGGCTGCCAATGCTGATCCGAGTGCGAACGTAAACGCAATGATGTGATCGGTATTGATGCCCATCAGCTTTGCTGACTGCAAATTGAAAGACACTGCACGCATCGCTCGTCCAGTCTTCGTGCGATACACGATCAGTTGCAGGGCAATCATGAGCACTAACGCGATCAGCAGCACGATAATATCGGCACTGTTGATGGTTGCCCCGCCAAAGAGTTCGACGTTGCGTTTAGTAAAAAGTTCAGGAAAGAACTTTGGTTCAGCACCGAAGACGACTTGGCCGCCGTTTTCGAGTAACAGCGACACGCCGATTGCCGTAATCAGCGCCGTCAATCGCGAGTACTTGCGTACCGGACGATACGCCAGCCGTTCGATAAGCACCCCGATCGCAGCACAGATGGCCATCGCGAGTAACATCACCACGAGCGCTGTAATTAGCGATGGCTCCATTGCACCGCCACCTAATAAACCACGCGCGATGAATCCTTCAGGGCTTAAGCCAAGCGTCTGCGCTCCGCGCGCCCCAATACCATTCGCCATGTAATAGCCCATAAACGCGCCTACCATGTAGACGTCGCCATGGGCGAAGTTAATCAGCTTAAGTACCCCGTAGACCATGGTATAGCCGAGCGCAATTAAGGAGTAGATTGCACCCAGCGAGATACCATTGATCAGTTGTTGGAGGAACGTACTCATACTTGTGATCCGTTACCGTCGATCTCTGGCGTGCTACGCTTCAGCCGCTCTGGTTCAAGCGTCGGTAGCGTCTCACTCATTGGCGGTGGCTGGAGAAGGGTTGGCAGTTGCCGGTCCGGTGATTGACGCAGTTGCGCCTTCAACATTTACTCGTTCTTTCACAGCGTAGGTGCCGCCGTCTTTAATTTCGATCATCACGATCGGCTTTACGGCATCACGATTCTCGTTGAAGGTGACCGTCCCGGTTACTCCTGGAAAGTCTTTCGTGGCGGCCAATGCATCCCGAATGTCCGGTCCATTAAGCGACTTTGAACGCTTGATTGCGTCAAACATGATCCGGGCCGCATCGTAAGCGGTGGCTGCGAGTGCGTCAGGCACAGTTCCATAACGTGTTTTGTAATCGTTTACAAACTTCTGCACCTTCGGATCCGTATCGTATGGAGAATAGTGATTGGTAAAGTAAGAACCGTTCAAGGCGGAGCCGCCGATTGCATAAAGTTGCACGGAGTCCCAGCCGTCACCGCCGATGAGCGGGACAGTGATGCCTTTTTCCCGTGCTTGCTTTGCAATCAGGCCGACGTCGTTGTAGTAGCCGGGGACGAAGATGACTTCAGGATTGCCGCCTTTGAGCGAGGTTAACTGCGCGTTGAAGTCCTGATCGCCCTCCTGGTACGACTGCACAGCGACAATCTTGCCGCCCATCTTCTCAAAGGT